>NZ_CP038440.1:1187922-1510563 GCF_004683885.1 Brevundimonas sp. MF30-B
TCGCTGGGTCCGTTCGGCAATCGGGCGCCGCAGCTGAGTTTCGAGGTGTTCCGGCGTCCGCTGGGAAGCGCGCCGGGCCTGGAGGATCGTCTGGAGGGGGTGTGCCTGATCCCCGGCGCCGGCGAGTTCTGCCTGGCGGACGAAGTCGTGCTGCGGCGCGACGGCCTGACCCGGGTGGTCGCCGAAAACATGAACAATGCTGAGGGGCGACCGGACTTGGCGGTCTCGCTGGATCAGTTGGAGGCCCAGTGCCCGAAGCTGAAGCGCGTCAGCCTGGTGGTCGGATGGTTCGGCGACGACCTGAGGGCCGGGCATTGCCGCGTTCGGCCGGGCGTCGAGCGACGCGACAAGCTGACGATCCCGCAGGTCTGGAACGTGGCCGGCCTAGACCGTCAAGCGGCGCATCTGATCTCTAGGAGCGGCGGGAGCCCGGCCTATGGCGGCACGCCGTCTGACGCCAGCGTGCGTCAGGCGATCCGGGCGCTGAAGGCGCGCGGCTGGGCGGTGACGCTGTATCCGTTCGTCTTCATGGACGTGCCGAGCGACAATGCGTTGCCGGACCCCTATGGCGGCGCGCGCCAGGCGGCCTATCCGTGGCGAGGGCGGATCAGGGGACGGGACGGGGCCGAGGCGGCGAGCGATGTCGCCGCCCTGTTCGGGACGGCGCAAGGCTGGGGCCTGCGACGCATGGCGCTGCATTATGCGCGGATGGCGGCCGAGGAAGGGGCGGCGGGCCTGCTCATCGGGTCGGAGATGCGGGGGCTGACCTGGACCCGGGACGCGGACGGCGGGTATCCGGCTGTGGCTCAGCTGCGCGCCCTGGCCGCAGAATGCCGGACGGTGGTCGGGCCGGGCTTCGACCTGTCCTATGCGGCGGACTGGTCGGAGTATTTCGGCCACCAGCCGCAGGACGGCTCGGGCGACGTGATCTTTCACCTGGACCCGCTGTGGGCCGATGCGAACATCGATTATGTCGGCATCGACTGGTATCCGCCGATGGGCGACTGGCGCGCGGGCGAGGGCGGGCTGGACGCCGAGGCGGGCGCGGCCGGGCCGGCGGACCCCGCCTATCTGGCCGGTCAGGTCGCGGGCGGCGAGGGACATGACTGGTTCTACGCCGATGCAGAGGCGCGGGCCGCGCAGGACCGCAGGCCGATCCTGGACGGCGCGCATGGCGAGCACTGGGTTTTCCGGCCCAAGGACCTGAAGGGCTGGTGGTCGAACCGCCACCACGACCGTCCGGGCGGCGTGCGGCAGGTGACGCCCACGGCCTGGACGCCGAGGCTGAAGCCGATCCGGCTGACGGAGTTCGGCTGCGCGGCGGTGGATCGCGGGGCAAATGCGCCCAATCTGTTTCAGGACCCGAAGAGCGCGGAGAACGCCCTGCCGCCGCATTCGACGGGCGGGCGCGACGATCGCATGCAGCGGCGCCTGCTCGACGCGGTGCTGACGCACTATGCCGAGCCCGAGGCCAATCCGGTGTCGCAGGTCTATGGCGGGCCCATGCTGGCGGGTGCGGACGCCTGGTGCTGGGATGCGCGGCCCTATCCGGCGTTCCCTGGAAGGTCGGACGTGTGGGCGGACGCCGGCGGCTGGCGGACGGGCCACTGGCTCAACGGACGCCTGACGGGCGAGGCGACGGCGATGCTGGAAGCCATTCTGAGGCGCGGAGGGCTGGGTGAAGCGGACTTCGTAGTCGAGCCGCCGATGGTCGGCCTGGCCGGCTATGTGATCGACCGGCCCATGCGGACGCGCGACGCGCTGGAGCCTCTGCTGGAGGTGCTGGGCGTGGCGGCGGCCGAGCGGAGCGGCCGGGTCGCCCTGATCGCCGATCAGGCGGAGACGATCGATCTGGATGACGGGGACATGACGCTGCCGGAAGATGGGTCGCCGTTGCGCATCACGCGGCGGCTCGAGGCCGCGCCCTCGGCGGCGCGGGTGCGGTTCATTGATGACGAAACCGACTATCAGGTCGGCACCGTAATCGTGCGCGGCGAGGGGGAGGGCGGCGGGGTGGACCGGGACCTGCCGATCGTGTGCGGCCGAGGAACGGCCGAAGCGCAGGCGCGAAAGCTGCTGCGCCAGGGCGGGGTGCGGGAGACGGCGTCCCTGAGCGTGGGGCCGGGCGCGGTCCTGACGCTCGAGCCGGGCGATGTCGTGAGGGCGCCGGGCCTCGAAGGCCGCTGGCGCGTGCAAAGCCTGGATATGGACGAGACGCCAAGCCTGGGACTGGCCCCGGTCGAAGCCATCGAGCCGGGATGGGACGAGGGGCCGTCGTCCCCGGCCGCGCCGCTGACGCCGCTGGGCCCGCCTTGGTTCGCGGTGCTGGAGCTGCCGCCCTCCGAGAGCGGACCGAGAGCGCCCCTGTTCGTGGCGGCCGCGGAGCCCTGGGGCGGGGCGGACCTGCATGTCGGGGTGAGCGCCGATCCACTGAGGCCGGTCGCGTCGGCTTCGGCGCCGTGCTCTGTAGGCGTGCTGAGCGAGGCCCTGGCGCCAGGCAGAGCGGGGCGGTGGGATGAAGCCAGCGCCTTATGCATCCGACTGGAGGGCCGGGACCCGTCGGGCGCGATCGACGCCCTGGTGCTGGGCGGGCGCAATCGGCTGGCGGTCGAGGTCGAGCCCGGGCGCTGGGAGGTGCTGGCGTTCGCGCGAGCTGAGCCGATGGCGGACGGGGCGTGGCGGTTGTCGCGCCTGCTGCGCGGGCTGGACGGGACGGAGGTCGAGGCCTTGGCCGGGGCGGCGGCAGGCTCCGTGGTCGTGATGGTCGACGAGGCGGTGGCGGAGGCGGCCCTGACGCGCGCGGAGCGGGACGTGGAGCTGCTGGCCCGGGCTGTGCCGCGCGGGGCGCCGCCTGGGGGTGTTGTGGCGACGGCGACGAGTCTGCGCTGGACTGGGCGCGGTCTGAAGGGCTGGGCGCCCGCGCGGCTGGAGGTCAGGCGCGGGTCGGGCGGGCTTGAAGCGTCATGGCTGGCGCGCAGGCCGGGGCATGACGGCTGGGACGAAATCGATCCGCGCAATGTCGGACCCTGGAGGGTGACGCTGTCGAACCAAGCCGGGCGACTTGACTTGGAGGTGGCCGATAGCGGTCTGGAGACTGTCGATCCCTGGCCGGAGCAGCCGATCACCGTTGACGTGTGCGAGTGGGTCGAGGGCGTCGGTTGGGGTGCGGCTGCGCACGCAGCGGCCTAGGCGCCCTTTCGGTCGGGGCCGCCATGGCCTAACTGACAGACCTGACTTCCAGCGGAGCAAGGCGAACGTGGCGGGAGACCCCTACAAGGAACTTGGCGTGTCCAGGGGCGCAAGCGCCGAGGACATCAAGAAGGCCTTTCGCAAGCTGGCTAAGACGCTGCATCCGGACAAGAACCCCGGCGACAAGGCCGCCGAAGAGCGGTTCAAGCGCATCACCGCCGCTTTCGACCTGCTCGGCGATCCGGAGAAGCGCGCCAAGTACGATCAGGGCGCCATCGACGCCGACGGCCGCGAGCAATATCGCGGCTTTGGGGGCGGCGGCGGCGCGGGCGGCTTTGGCGGCGCTCGTGCGCGGCCCGGCGCGGAGGGCGGACCGGGCGGCCGGGCCAGCTTCGACAACATCGACCTGGACGACCTGTTCGGCATGTTCGGCGGCCAGGGCCGTCAGCGCGGGGCGCGGGACTTCACCGCGCGCGGCCAGGACGTGCGCGCCACGCTGGAGATCAGCCTGGAGGACTCCATCCTGGGAACGACGCGGCGCATCCAGTTCTCGGACGGCCGGACGCTGGACGTGACCATTCCGCAGGGTGCGGGCGATGGCCAGGTCATCCGCCTGCGCGGGCAGGGCGCGCCGGGGGGAAACGCCGAGGCAGGCGACGCGCTGATCGAACTGAAGATCGCCGCCCATCCGCTATACCGGCGCGAGGGCGCGGACCTGGTCGTGGAGGTGCCGATCTCGGTCCCCGACGCGGTGCTGGGCGGCAAGATCGAGGCGCCGACGCCTGAGGGCCGGGTCAAGCTGACGGTCCCCAAGGGCTCGAACTCGGGCCAGGTTCTGAGGCTGAAGGGGCGGGGCGGCTATGCGAACGGGCGGCGCGGCGACCTGAAGGCGCGGCTGGTGGTGACCCTGCCGGCCACGCCCGACGAGGCGCTGATCCGTTTCGCCGAAGAGTGGCGCGCCAAGCGACCCTATACGCCGGGAAGCTGACGAATGAACAAGCCCAGCGTGCGGCCGGCGCGGCCATGGTTCTCGTCCGGTCCGACGGCCAAGCGGCCGGGCTGGTCCGCCGAAGGCCTGCCGCAGGACCTGCTGGGCCGAGGCATCCGCGCGCCAGAGGTGGTGGAGCGGTTCGCGCATGGGCTGAGGCTGACGCGCGCGGTGCTGGGCGTGCCGGACAGCCACGTCCTGGCCTATACGCCGGGATCTGACACGGGGGCGGTCGAGGCCGCGCTGTGGTCGCTGCTGGGCGCGCGGCCGGTGCAGGTTCTGGCCTTCGAGAACTTCGGCTGGCAGTGGGTCAGCGACATCCGCGAGCATCTGAACCTCGAGCCCGAGGTGCTGGAGGCGCCTTGGGGCGCGCTGCCGGACCTGAGGCGGGTCGATCCGGTCAAGGATGTGGTGTTTCCGTGGAACGGCACGACCTCGGGGGTGCGCGTGCCGAATGCGGACTGGATCGCCGAGGACCGCGAGGGGCTCGCCATCTGCGACGCGACCTCGGCCGCCTTCGCCATGGCCTTGCCCTGGGACAGGCTGGATGTGGTGACTTTCAGTTTCCAGAAGGCGCTGGGCGGAGAGGCGGGCATCGGCGTCATCGCCCTGTCGCCGCGCGCAGTCGAGCGGCTGGACGCGCACCGCGCGCCGTGGCCGATCCCGAAGGTTCTGCGGCTGCAGGACGACAAGGGCTTCGACCGGAAGCTGGCGACCGGGTCGATGATCAACACCTTTTCGATCTGGACTCTGGAGGACTGGATCGACGGGCTGGAGTGGGCGCAGTCGGTCGGAGGGCTGAACGAACTGATCCGGCGCACCAACGCCAATGCGGCGGCGCTGGGCGAATGGGTCGAGCGGACGGCGTGGGTCGAGCCTCTGGCGGAGCGGCCGGACACGCGGTCAACGACCTCGGTCTGTCTGAAGATCGTCGATCCGCGTGTGACGGCGCTAGACGAGGCGGGGCGTCACGCCTTTGTCCGACGGATGAAGGCGCTGCTGGAGGACGAGGGCGCGGTCTTCGACGTGGAGAGCCATCGCAACGCACCGGCGGGCCTGAGGCTGTGGTGCGGCTGCACCATCGAGGTCGAGGATGTCCGGGCCACCACGCCGTGGCTGGACTGGGCCTTTGCGGTCGCCGTCGAGGAACTGTCATAGTTTTACGCCGGCGGGCGCGACAGCGGATGATTCCCCGGCTATAGGCTCAGCCCCGCATCGAGAGTGAAATCGGTCCGGCGGACGAGGTCCGAACCGGCCCTGATTTTCGCTCCAGTCTCGTGAAGCGGAGAATGATCTTGGCGAACGTCGCAGTGGTCGGCGCCCAGTGGGGCGACGAGGGCAAGGGCAAGATCGTGGACTGGCTGTCCAACCGCGCAGACGTGGTGGTGCGGTTCCAGGGCGGCCACAACGCGGGCCATACGCTGGTGGTCGGCGAGACCGTCTACAAGCTGAGCCTGCTGCCCAGCGGCGTGGTGCAGGGCAAGCCGTCGGTCATCGGCAACGGCGTGGTGGTCGATCCCTGGGCGCTGCTGGACGAGATCGCGCGGATCGAGGCGCAGGGCGTGGCGATCACGCCCGAGGTGCTGATCCTGGCGGACAACGCATGTCTGATCCTGCCGCTGCACCGCGATCTGGACCAGGCGCGCGAGGCCCAGGCCGGAAAGACCAAGATCGGCACAACCGGGCGCGGCATCGGTCCGGCCTATGAGGACAAGGCGGGACGTCGCGCCATCCGCGTCGGCGACCTGGCGGACCCTGAATCGCTGGACGCCAAGATCGAGCGGCTGCTGGCCCACCACGATGCGCTGCGCAAGGGCCTGGGCCTGGCGAGCGTCGACGCGGCGGCGCTGAAGGCCGAACTGCTGACCATGGCGCCGAAGATCCTGCGCTTCGCCACTCAGCCGGTCTGGCGGATGCTGGAGAAGGCGCGCCGCGACGGTCAGCGCATCCTGTTCGAGGGCGCACAGGGCACGCTGCTGGACGTCGATCATGGCACCTATCCCTATGTGACCTCGTCCAACACGGTGGCGGGGCAGGCGGCGGCGGGCTCGGGCCTGGGCCCGCGCTCGGTCGGCTATGTGCTGGGCATCGTGAAGGCCTATACGACCCGCGTCGGCGAGGGGCCGTTCCCGACCGAGCTGTTCGACGACGACGGCAAGCGCATTGCCGAGCGGGGCCGCGAGTTCGGCACCGTCACCGGCCGGGCGCGGCGCTGCGGCTGGTTCGACGCGGTGCTGGCGCGCCAGTCCATCGCCATCAACGGCATCGAGGGCGTGGCCCTGACCAAGCTGGACGTGCTGGACGGTTTCACCGAACTGAAGATCTGCACCGGCTATCGCTTGGGCGACCAGACGCTGGATTATCTGCCGGCCGGGCTGAAGGCGCAGGAAGGCATCGAGCCGATCTGGGAAACGATCGAGGGCTGGAGCGAAAGCACCCAGGGCGCGCGGTCGTGGAAGGACCTGCCGGCCAACGCCATCAAATACGTGCGCCGGATCGAGGAGCTGATCGGCGCGCCGGTGGCCCTGCTGTCGACCAGCCCTGAGCGCGACGACACCATCCTGATGCGCGATCCTTTCGCCAGCTGATGAGCGGGACGAGGCGCGGCTCAACGGGCTCTTAACCCGAAGCGGTCATGGTGAGCGCCCCTTTAGGGAGCTGTCCTTGTTCGCCGTTGACGCCCGTACCCTGCAGCGTATCGAGCCCGCCGTCCGGCGGGTGATCGTCGTGGACCCGACGCCCGCATCGGCGCGGCTGATGCTGGACCTGATGAAGAACATTGGCGCGCGCGAGGTTCTGACGGAAGGGGATGAGGCGCGCGCCTTCGATCTGGCGCGCGACTTCGAGCCCGGTCTGATGCTGATGGAGCGGACCGGTCCCAGTCTGGACGGCGAGAATCTGGCGCGGCGGATCCGGCGGTCCAGCCTGGGCTGTCGGCGCATGCCCATCATCATGGTCACGGCCGAGGCGACCGTTTCCACCATTCGTGGCGCGCGGGATTCCGGGGTGCACGAGTTTCTGAGAAAGCCGTTCGCCGCCGCCGACCTGTTCCGGCGTGTGGAGAATGTCGCCCTGAAGCCGCGGCCCTGGGTGGAGGCGGTGGGCTATGTCGGACCTGACCGCAGACGCTTCAATTCGGGCGAGTACGCAGGCCCCCGCAAGCGGCGCGCTGACAACTCGGCGATGCAGGCTGGCCCCGGCGCCGTCAAGGATCAGGCGCTGCGCATCCTGGCCGCCGCCCTGAACCAGTTCGACAACGATCCAGCTCAGGCGGTTCGGGCCGTCAAGCAGCAGGCTGAAACCCTGAAGGGGTTGGCGCAGAAGACGGGCGACGCCGGTCTGGCGGTGGCTGCGGCGGGACTGGATGGGTATCTGAGCGCCGGACAGCCGACCAAGGCCGGTCTGGTCGCGCCGATCAACGCCCTGCTGGCCCTGGCCGATCCGGCCGCCGATCTGAGGGCGGCCGGCTAGGCTCGCTTTTAGGCGTCGACCAAGTTGCGCTCTTCCGCCGCCGCCCGCATGGCCTTCTGAAGCTTTTCGAAAGCGCGGACCTCGATCTGACGCACGCGTTCGCGGCTGACGCCGTACTGGCCGGCCAGTTCTTCGAGCGTGACCGGATCGTCCTTGAGACGACGCTCGGTCAGGATGTGCTTCTCGCGATCGGTCAGCTCCTCCATGGCTTCCTGCAGCAGGCCCATGCGCAGCGACTTCTCTTCGCTGTCGGCCAGCGCAGTCTCCTGGCTGACGGCGGTGTCGTCGGCCAGCCAGTCCTGCCACTCGCTTTCGCCGTCGGCGCGCAGCGGCGCGTTCAGGGAGGCGTCGCCGGAAAGGCGACGGTTCATATTGGTGACCTCTTCCTCCGACACGCCCAGCTTGGTGGCGATGGCGGCGAGGTGTTCGGGACGCAGGTCGCCTTCCTCGAAGGCCGAGATCTGGCTCTTGGCCTTGCGCAAGTTGAAGAACAGCTTCTTCTGCGCGGCGGTGGTGCCCATCTTCACGAGCGACCAGCTGCGCAGGATGTATTCCTGGATCGAGGCGCGGATCCACCACATGGCGTAGGTGGCTAGGCGGAAGCCCTTGTCGGGGTCGAATTTCTTGACCGCCTGCATAAGGCCGACGTTGCCCTCGGAAATGACTTCGCCGATCGGCAGGCCGTAGCCGCGATAGCCCATGGCGATCTTGGCCACGAGGCGCAGGTGGGACGTGACCAGACGGTGGGCGCTCTCGGCGTCCTGGTGTTCAGACCAGCGCTTGGCCAGCATGAACTCTTCGTCCTTGGTCAGCATCGGAAACTTGCGGATTTCCGTCAGATAGCGCGACAGTCCCTGTTCAGGCGACATGACGGTAAGCGTGGTGTTGGCAGCCATTAGACCCTGGTCCCTCCGACCCGTAAAATGAGCGGACGTTTCGGTCGGCCACCGAATGTGCGCCTGACCCTCGCCCCTCAACTGGACATCTGGTGATCGGTTTCGCCGATTTCGAGAGGCGAATGGTCACAGAATGCACAGATTGTGGCCGTCTCGCGTCACCTTCTGTCCAGCTGGCGGATTTACTAGCACAGTTGCTGTTGCTTATCAAGGTCCATCCTTTTTGAGGACGGACTAGAGATCGGCCAGGCGGCGCTCCAGATCGGCCATGTCGGCGGGCAGGTCCGTCTCGAAAAGCAGCGTCTCGCCCGTCACCGGATGGACGAAGCCCAGGACGGCGGCGTGCAGCGCCTGACGCGTCAGCCCGGCCTCGCCGATGGCGGCGCGGACGGGAATGGCCGGGCTGCCCGAGCCATAGACCGGATCGCCCAGGATCGGCGCGCCGACCGAGGCCAGATGCACGCGGATCTGATGGGTGCGGCCGGTGTGCAGGGTGCAGGCTACGCGTGCGGCCATGGGCGCGCCGCCGGGCTTGGCGGGGCGGCCGAAAACGCTCTGGACCTTGTAGTCGGTGATCGCCTCGCGGCCCCCGGCCTTGAGCACGGCCATCTTCTTGCGGTCCGACGACGAGCGGCCGATGCGCGTGTGGATGCGGCCCGCCTCGGGGCTTGGCGCGCCGCGCGTCAGGGCGATGTAGGTGCGCTCGATGTCGTGGGTCGCGAACAAGGCGGACAGGCCGGCGTGGGCGCGGTCGGACTTGGCGGCGACCATGACGCCCGAAGTGTCCTTGTCCAGCCGATGCACGATGCCCGGACGAGCCACGCCGCCGATGCCCGAGAGCCCAGCGCCGCAGTGGGCCAGCAGCGCATTGACCAGGGTGCCGTCGGGCGTGCCGGGGGCCGGGTGGGCGGCCATGCCGGCCGGCTTGTCGATGACGATCAGGTCGTCGTCTTCGTACAGGACGACGAGCGGGATGGCCTCTGGCGCCGGAACGGCGGGCGCGACCGGCGGAAGGGTCACGACATAGAGGCCGGGCTGGGCCTTGGCCGAGCCGCCGGACACAGCCGCTCCGTCGCGGGTCACGGCGCCCGAGGCCAGAAGGGTCTGGAGACGGGCGCGCGACAGGCTGGGGAACAGGTCGGCCAACGCCTTGTCGAGTCGGCCCGAGCCTGCGTCGAGGCGCGCTTCCAGAATGTCGACGTCCGCCGTATCGTCGGTCAGCAAAGGTTCATCTTCCACGGCGTGATCTAGCACCGAGGGGCCCCGGCGACGCAATCGCCGCGTGGGATGAAGAGGGGAAGACGATGAGATCGGTCCTGCTGGCCGCGGGCGCCATGCTGCTGATGGGCGGCTGCGCGAGCATGAACGAGGATCAGTGCCGGGCCGGCGACTGGGGCGGACAGGGCTATCGCGACGGTGAGCGCGGCTTTCCGATGGAGCGTCTCGACGCCCACGCCAAGGCCTGCAGCAAATACGGGATCGCGCCCGAACCCGCCCCCTATCGGTCGGCGCGCGAGGACGGACTGCGCGGCTACTGCCGGTTCGAACGCGGCTTCGACGCAGGGCGGCGGGGCGAGAACTATCACGGGGTCTGTCGCCTGAAGAGGAGTTCGCCTTCCTGCCCGCCTATCGGGATGGGCTTCGGCTGCACGCTGCGGAGTCCGCGCTGGAGTCCGCGCGGTCGGACCTGGACAGCGCCATCGCCTGGATCAACGACCGCGCCGACAAGCTGGCGGCCAAGCAGCGTGACTTGGGGGAAGCAGGGCTCTCCGACGCGGAGAAGGATCAAATCCGCTCTCGCATTGAAGAAGTGCGCGGGGAACTGCGCGACGCCCGGCGACGCGCTCGGGACGCCGAGCGCGCGCTGCAGTGGGCAGAAGACGAAGCGGACCGGGTCCGCTTCGAGCTTTCCGGGCGATACCCCGTCTGAGCGGTATCAGGCGGCCAGATCTTAGGCGGCCTGGGCGGTCGCCTTGCCGAAGTGGGGGTCCAGTTCGCCCGAGGCGTAACGCTTGGCCATCTGGGCGGTGGACAGCGGCCGGATCTTGGACGCCTGGCCCTCGCAGCCGAACTGCTGATAACGCTCGATGCACAGCTTGCGCATGGCTTCCTTGGCGGGCTTGAGCCAAGCGCGGGGGTCGAACTCGCCGGGCTTTTCGGCCAGCAGTTTGCGCACCGCGCCGGTCATGGCCATGCGGTTGTCGGTGTCGATGTTGATCTTGCGCACGCCGTGCTTGATGCCGCGCTGGATCTCCTCGACCGGCACGCCCCAGGTCTGGGGCATCTGGCCGCCGTAGGCGTTGATGATGTCCTGCAGATCCTGCGGCACCGACGAAGAGCCGTGCATCACAAGGTGGGTGTCGGGCAGGCGGCGGTGGATTTCCTCGATCACGTTCATGGCCAGCACTTCGCCGTCGGGCTGGCGGCTGAACTTGTAGGCGCCGTGGCTGGTGCCCATCGCAATAGCAAGAGCGTCGACCTTGGTGGCGCGCACGAAATCGACGGCCTGGTCCGGGTCGGTCAGCAGGGCCGAGTGGTCCAGCTTGCCCTCGAAGCCGTGGCCGTCCTCGGCCTCGCCCATGCCGGTTTCCAGCGAGCCCAGCACGCCCAGTTCGCCCTCGACCGAAACGCCGCAGGCGTGGGCCATCTGGGTGACGCGGCGGGTTACATCGACGTTATATTCGTAGCTGGCGGGGGTCTTGGCGTCCTCCTCCAGCGAGCCGTCCATCATGACGCTGGTGAAACCGTACTGGATGGCGGTGGCGCAGGTCGCCGGGCCGTTGCCGTGGTCCTGGTGCATGCACACCGGGATGTGCGGATAGAGTTCGGCCAGGGCGTCGATCAGCTTGGCCAGGACGATGTCGTTGGCGTAGCTGCGGGCGCCGCGCGAGGCCTGGATGATGACCGGCGCATTGACGGCCTCGGCCGCCTCCATGATCGCCAGGCCCTGCTCCATGTTGTTGATGTTGTATGCGGGCAGGCCGTAGTCTTCCTCGGCCGCGTGATCGAGCAGTTGCCGCAGCGTGATGCGCGCCATGAGTAGTCTCCTGAGCCCTTTGATTTTGCCCGTTGTCTAACGCGCGCGCGCCGAAAAGTCACGCAATGTAACAGGCTGGAGTCAGCTCTGGAGCGCCTCGACGCCGGGCAGGGGCTTGCCCTCCATCCACTCCAGGAAGGCGCCGCCGGCCGTGGAGACGAAGGTCATGTCGTCGGACACGCCGGCGTGGTTCAGGGCCGACACCGTATCGCCGCCGCCGGCCACGGCGATCAGGGCCCCGGCCTTGGCCAGATCGGCGGCGGCGCGCGCGGCCTTGACGGTGGCGGTGTCGAACGGCGGCACCTCGAACACGCCCAGAGGGCCATTCCAGATCAGGGTCTTTGACAGGGCCATGGCCTTGATCAGCTTCTCGACCGTCAGCGGGCCGGCGTCGAGGATCTTCTCGTCGTCGCCGATCTCTTCGCGGGTCAGGACGGTGCGGGTCTCGACGCTTGGCTTGACCTCGGCGGCCACGACGACGTCGATCGGCAGCAGGATTTCGCAGCCCTTGGCCTCGGCCTCCGCCAGAATCTGACGTGCTGTGTCGGCCATGTCGCGCTCGGCCAGCGAGCCGCCGATGTCGACGCCCTGCGCGAACAGGAAGGTGTTGGCCATGCCGCCGCCGATGGCCAGGCGATCCAGCTTGCCGACCAGGTTCTGCAGCAGGTCCAGCTTGGTCGAGACCTTGGCCCCGCCGACAATGCCCAGCACCGGCTTGACGGGATTGCCGAGCGCCGCATCCAGCGCCTCAAGCTCGCGCCGCATGGCCTCGCCGGCGTAGGCGGGAAGAAGACGCGCCAGCCCTTCGGTCGAGGCGTGGGCCCGATGGGCGGCCGAGAAGGCGTCGTTGACGTATAGGTCGCCCAGGTCGGCCAGCAGTTGCGCGAAGGCGGGGTCGTTCTTCTCCTCACCCTTGTGGAAGCGCACATTCTCCAGAAGCACCACGCCGCCGGCGTCCAGATCGGCGATGGCCGTTCTCGCGGTGTCGCCCACGCAGTCGTCGGCGAAACGCACCGGGGCGCCCAGCAGGGTCTCCAGATCGGCCACGACGGGCTTCAGGCTCATGGCCGGCACGCGCTCGCCCTTGGGCCGGTCGAAGTGGGCCAGCAACGCCACCTTGGCGCCCGCGTCCCGCAGCCGCTGGATGGTCGGCAGGGCGGCGCGCAGACGGGTGTCGTCGGTGACCTTTCCACCCTCCGTAGGCACGTTGAAGTCCACGCGCACCAGGGCGGTCTGGCCCGAGATGTCGCCGGCGTCGTCGAGGGTGCGGAAGGTCATTGTGCGACTCGGTAAAGCTGATTGATTAGGGAGATGCGGAATGGAGGGCGAGGCATGGGAAGTGATCTTAGGCGTTACACAGACGTTCTGAGTCTGATTGATATACTGACGCACCGTCGCATAACTCTAACCAGTCCTGTCCAGTGGGTTGATCAAAATGATAGCCATGGACTTGAGGTCTACCGACGGCGTAAATCAGCGGACTATGTAACCGCATTTTGTATGACAGAAGCGGACGAAACCTACCATCATTGGCACATCTTTGCTGGACACGGTCATGGCGTCTGCGTCGTTTTCCGTAAACGAAAGTTTATCCAGCACATCGCAGCTGTGAACGGCCTCGTACATGGGCCGGTCATCTACCGAAACCTGAGCTCCATCAACCGAGAGAAGGCGGTTCCTACGGACGAGTTGCCGTTCCTCAAGAGAAAAATGTTTGAGGATGAACGCGAGTATAGAATCGTTGGTCTCGAGGAGCAGTTATTTGGATCGATGTCTCGTCGGATCCCAATTACCTTGGATCTCATTGAACGTGTCGTTTTCAGCCCCTACGCGCCGCGGCCGCTCCTTGATACGCTGAAGGAACGGCTTGTGTCTGACAAGGAGGTGGAAACGATCACCTTCCGACACTCAACTCTTACGAACAATCGTGAGTGGCGGAAGGCGATAGATTTCTTACCACATGATTGAATATTAAAGGTACTTCGCCATCACCAGGGCGGTGTCGCTCATCCGCGTCGCGAAGCCCCATTCGTTGTCGTACCAGCTGAGGACGCGGGCCAGCTTGCCATCGACAACCTGGGTCTGGGGCAGGGCGGCGGTGGAGGAGGCCGCGATGTGGTTCAGGTCGATGGAGACGACCGGGTCGGCGGTAACCGCCAGCACGCCCTTCATCGGGCCGTCGGCGGCGGCCTGGAGCGCGGCGTTGATCTCTTCGACCGTCACTTCGCGGCCGGCCACGACCTTGAGGTCCACGCACGAGACGTTGGGCGTGGGCACGCGGATCGACGAGCCGTCCAGCTTGCCCTTCAGCTCCGGCAGGACCAGGCCCAGGGCCTTGGCGGCGCCGGTCGAGGTCGGGATCATCGACAAGGCGGCGGCGCGGCCGCGGTACAGATCCTTGTGCATCGTATCCAGCGTCGGCTGGTCGCCGGTGTAGGCGTGGATGGTGGTCATGTAGCCGCGCTCGATGCCGAACAGGTCGTTTAACACCTTGGCGATGGGCGCCAGGGCGTTGGTGGTGCAGCTGCCGTTCGAGACGATGATGTCGTCGGCGGTCAGGGTCTCGTGGTTGACCTTGAAGACAATGGTCTTGTCCGCGCCGTCGGCGGGGGCCGAGACCAGGACGCGCTTGGCGCCCGCCTTCAGGTGGGCGCTGGCCTTGTCCTTGGAGGTGAAGATGCCGGTGCACTCGAACGCGATGTCGACGTTCAGATCCTTGTGCGGCAGGTTGGCCGGATCGCGCTCGGCGGTTACCTTGATCTTGCCCAGGCCCACGTCGATCCAGTCCTCGCCATGCTCTACCGTGCCGGGGAAACGGCCGTGGACCGAGTCGTACTTCAGCAGGTGGGCGTTGGTGGACACCGGGCCCAGGTCGTTGATCGCCACCACCTCGATGTCGCGACGGCCGTGCTCCACGATGGAGCGCAGGACGAGGCGGCCGATGCGGCCGAAACCATTGATGGCGACGCGAACGGTCATGGGGCGGTCTCCTGGAAGGGTGTTTTCGTTGCGGCTTCAATGGAACCCTGAGGCCGACGTTTCAACCCCGCGCCTGTAACAAGCTGTGATCCGCTGTAACGCTCAATAGCCGATCAGGGTCGGGGCGGCCTGCCAGACGATGGCCACCGCCGCGAGGCCTGCGCCCAGCATGGCCAGCTGATCGCCGAAGCGTCGGGTCTCGCCCTCGCGCTGCCGGTTCAGGACGCGCCAGCCAAGCACCAGCAGGGCCAGGGCCGCCAGCAGGCACAGCACGCTGAAGCCCAAGCCGACCATGCGCCACAGCGGGTCGGCGGCGCGGCTGACCACCTCGCCGATGCTGGCGATGGCGTAAATGCCGATGAAGTGGATCGTCCAGACGATCCAGCCGCTCATCATCCAGATCCAGCGCCGCACCTCAGCCCCCCGGGAACAGGCGGGTCAGCAGCGCGGCGAAGGCGCTCTGGCCGGCGGCATAGGTCAGGAACAGGGCCATCAGCTCGGCCGTGGCGGGGCGCTTGGCGCTGGCGTGGCCGGCCAGCCAGCGGGCGGGCGCATACAGCGCCATGATGGCGGCGGTCAGCACGAACATCCCCTGCCAGGCCAGGAAGGCATAGACCGTCGCGCCCTGGCCCGAGTGCTGCGGCATCAGGCCCGTGCCGCGCCACGTCGTCAGATCCAGGCCCCAGGCGGCGACCACGGCGATCGCGCCCAGCGAGGCCAGAACGGCCCAGATCATCGGACTGCGCGGACGGTCGGCCTTCAGCATCCTGACCGAGGTCCAGAGCAGCACGACCGCCAGGGCGTCCAGCGCCAGCACGCCCACCAGCGTTAGCATCTCGGGCGGCGGAGCCCAGGTCTCGGGCCGGCTGCTCCACAGGAAGACATAGGAGAAGGCGGTCATCACCGTGACCATGCCGGCCACGATCAGGGTGATCGACATGGCCCACCAGCCGTGGCTGGCCGTGCCGCTGGCGTAGGTCGGCACCATGACGCCCGCGCCGATGTCGGCCATGTCGACCTCGTGCGGGCGATCGAGTTTCCAGCACCACATGACGATGCAGTAGACCGCCGCCACGCCGCAGACGGCCGCGACGGCGTAGGCCTGGATCACCAGGATCAGGAAGAAGGCGGCGGTGAACAGGGCGGCCCAGACGTGCCAGCCGCTGGGGCGCGGCAGGCGCATCAGCTGGATCGGTTCGGCGTTGATGGCGGTGGTGACCAGCGTCTCGCGCTCGCCCGTGACCGTGCCGGGTATGAAGTAGCGGCCGGCGTCGACGTCCCTCTGCAGGTTTTTCTGGTCCCACAGGGGGTACAGGCTTTTCACGACCGGCACCGAGCGGATCGAGAACAGGCCGCCGCGCAGCCACTCGAGCCCCGGCCCGCCGTAGATGTTGCCCGCCTCCTTGCCGGCGAACGGACGGAAGTTGCGGATCATGTCGATGACCCACAGCAGAACCGCCAGGCCGAAGATGAACGAGCCCACCGACGAGATGAAGTTGGGCAGGTCCCAGCCTCGCTCGGGCAGATAGGTGTAGACCCGCCTGGGCATCCCCATCAGCCCAGTCAGGTGCATGGGCAGGAAGGTCACGTTGTGGCCAATGAACATCAGCCAGAAGATCCACTTGCCCATCCGCTCGCTGAGCGGTCGGCTGCTGAGCGCCGGCAGCCAGTAGTAGATCGCCGCGAACAGCGGGAAGACCATGCCGCCGATCAACACATAGTGAAGGTGGGCGACGATGAAGTAGCTGTCGTGCGCCTGCCAGTCGAACGGCACCATGGCCACCATGACGCCGGTCAGCCCGCCCATGACGAAGATGATCAGGGCCCCGATGACGAACAGGCTGGGGGTGTTGTTGGGCATCTTCCCGGACGCCACGGTTGCGATCCAGGCGAAGACCTGGACCCCCGCGGGTATGCTGACGGCCATCGACGCGGCGGAGAAGATGCTGATCGACATGGTCGGCATGCCGGTCGTGAACATGTGGTGCGACCAGACGCCGAAGCTGATGAAGCCCGTGGCGATCATGGCCAGCACGACCATGCGGTAGCCGACCAGCGGCGTCTTCGCGAGCGCCGGGATGATGGTCGACATGGCGCCGGCCGCCGGCAGGAAGATGATGTAGACCTCGGGGTGGCCAAAGAACCAGAACAGATGCTGCCACAGCATCGGATCGCCGCCCAGGATCGGGTCGAAGAAGGGCCAGCCGAACGCGCGCTCCAGCTCCAGCAGCAGCGTCGCCAGGATCACCGATGGGAAGGCGATGATGATCATCACCGCGAAGATCAGGCACGCCCAGGCGAAGATCGGCAGCTTGTCCAGCGTCATGCCGGGCGCGCGGGTCTTGAGCACGCCGACGATGATCTCGATGGCGCCGGCGATGGCCGAGATCTCGATGAAGCCGATGCCCAGCAGCCAGAAATCGGCGTTGATCCCCGGCGAATAGGTCATGCTGGTCAGCGGCGGATACATGAACCAGCCGCCGTCCGGCGCCAGACCGAAGAACAGCGAGGCGAAGAAGCACAGGCCGCCCACGAGATAGGCCCAGAAGGCGTAGGCGCTGAGCCGGGGGAAGGGCAGGTCGCGGGCCCCCAGCATCTGGGGCAGGATGGTCACCGCCAGCGCCTCGACCGCCGGCACGGCGAACAGGAACATCATCACCGTGCCGTGCATGGTGAAGAACTGGTTGTAGGTCTCCTGCGGCAGGAAGCCGACCATCGGCAGGGCCAGCTGGGTGCGCATGGCCAGGGCCAGCACGCCGGCCAGCACGAAGAACAGCATGGCCGCGCCGACGTAATAGACGCCGACGTAGTTGTTGTTGATGACCGTCAGCCACTGCCAGCCCTTTGGCCCGCACCAGACGTCTTCAAGCGCCTTCTTCTCGCCGCGCGGACGCGGGCCTTCGGTCGGAAAACGATCGTAGAGCTTGGGATCGAAGCCGCTCTCCGAACTCATTTCAGGCTGTCCAGATAGGCGGTGACTTCACGCAGGTCCTGGCCGGTCAGGACCGGATAGGAGGGCATGCGGTTGCCCGGCTTGATGGCCTGGCTGTCGGCGATCCAGCCGGCCAGCGTGCCGGGGTTGTTGGGCATGATGCCCGCGCCGATGGTGCGCCGCGCGCCGACGTGGCTCAGGTCCGGCCCCGCCAGTCCGTTGAAGGTCGTGCCGGCCACCGTGTGGCAGGCGCCGCAGCCGTTGGCGTCGAACACCTGGGCGCCGCGCGAGGCAAGGGCGGCGGTCGGGGCGGGCTGCAGCCGGCGCGCGCGCCAGGCGTCGAAATCAGCCGGTTCGTGGGCCACGACCACCAGGCCCATCAGGGCGTGCGGCCCGCCGCAGTATTCCGCGCACTGCCCGCCATAGACGCCGGGCTGGTCGGCCTGGAGGCGCAGCACGTTGCGACGGCCCGGGATCATGTCCAGCTTGCCGCCCAGGCGCGGCACCCAGAAGCTGTGGATCACGTCGGCGGACTCCAGCTCGAAGGCGATCGGCTCGCCGACGGGAATGTGGATCTCGTTGGCGTCCTGGATCACCTCGCGGCCCTGGTCGTCCAGATAGGCCACGCGGAACCACCACATCTCGCCGGTGACACGCACGCGCATCTCGCCGGGCAAAGGCTCTGAGGCGACCTTGGACGTGACCGCCAGGCCATAGAGCAGCAGGCCGCTCAGCACGACGATCGGAAAGGCCAGGCCGCCGGCCCAGATGATTTTCTCGCCGCCCAGCCGCGCGCGCCATCTGCGCGGTCCGAACAGGGCCAGGCCCAGCGCGACGACCACGACCACGAGCACGATCGCGCCCATGGCGAACAGCACCCAGCTGACCAGGTTGATCGCGCTGGCGTAGGGGCCGGCGGGGTCCAGGGCGGGCGGCGGCCAGCCGGAGATTCCAGGCGGCGCCGAAGATCCAGTTGAAGTCTGTGCGGTCATCTCAGCGTGTACAGATAGGCCGCGACGTCGCGGGCTTCGGCTTCGGTCAGAGGCAGGGCAGGCATTCCGGTCGAGGGATCCAGCGACGGCGCGTCGCGCAGCCACTGAACCAGAGTGTCGGGCTGGTTGGGGAAGCGGCCGGCGATCATGGGCCGCTCGCCAAAGCCGGCCAGGGTTCCACCGACCCGGCCCGAGGGCCAGCTGACACCCGGCGTCTCATGACAGGCGGCGCAGCCGATGCGCTCGGCGATGACCAGGCCGCGCGCGGCGTCCGCCCCGCTGATGACGCGCGGCGGGTCCTTTTCGGCGCAGGCGCTCAGGCTCAGCGTCGCCACGACGATGAGCCATGCAGGCCCGACTGCGGTTGCAGGCGATCGACGGTCCATTCCACCCCGGCTGTCCCTTCAAGGCAGGACAATCCCGGCGAAGCGTCGCGGTTCCGTGGAAAACGGCGGAACCTTGACCGTCAGCCCTCGTTCGATGCCGCGTGCGCGCTTCTCCCATCATCGCCGTCTGGCTGTCGACCGCCGCCGTGGCGGGGCTGGCGGCCTGCCATCCCATGACCAATGAGACCGGCCAGGCTCTGACCGCCACGGGCCAGTTGGTGGCGTTGAGCGGCGGCGACGGCGGGGCGGCCAACGCCTGCTTCACCTGCCACGGCATGGAGGGCCAGGGCGACGGCGTGGCCGCGCCCCGCCTGGCCGGACTGGATGTCGGCTATCTGCAGAAGCAGATGGAGGACTACGCCTCGGGCGTACGCGGCGACGACGTCATGGGCCCGGTCGCGCGGGGCCTCAGCCAGGCCGATCGGCGGGCTGTCGCCGCCTGGTACGCCAGCCTGCCTGCGCCGGTCGCAGCCACGGCGCCCCTGCCGACTCCGGTGGTCTATCTCAGCGGCGATCCGTCGCGGGGCATCCAGCCGTGCGCTGTCTGTCACGGCGCCCAGGGCCAGGGCGCCGGCCCGGGCGGACCGGCGATCTCGGGCCAGCCGCGCGCCTATACGGTCGAGCAGATCGAGCGCTGGCGCACCGGCGGGCGCCGCAACGATCCGCGCGGCGTCATGCGGGCCGCCGTCGCAGACCTGTCAGCCGCAGAAATCCAAGCCATAGCCGCCTGGCTAGAGACTTCGCCCGCTTCTCGACCGCCCGGTAGCGGCGCTGCCACTTCGTCCGTCGCCGCGGCAATTGCGGAACAACCGGCAGCATCCAGTGCAGTACGTCGTCCCGATCAATGAAGTGATGTTTGACCGCCGCCCCGACGTGGATGGGGATGAGCAGCAGCAGGCTTACGATCAGCGCGCCATGCATCCATTCCGCCACCGCCTCGACCCGCCAGCGCGCGGGGTTTGACATGTCGGCCATCGGAATGACGGGCCAGGGCAGCAGTCCCGCCACCGTCAGCCCCTGCTGGGGCGCGGTCGCCGAGATCATGAACCAGCCGGTGATCGGCAGGCCGAACAGGCAGATGTAAAAGACATAGTGGGTGATGCTGGCGGCTGTGCTTTCCCAGCCCGGCTTGTCGGCGTCATTGATGCTGGGCGGCGCCAGCAGCCGCCAGGACAGCCGCCCGATCACCAGGAGCAGCATCAGCACGCCCACGCCGATATGCACGTCATAGGCCGCCAGCTTGTCGCCGCCGACCGGCAGCCGGCCCATGCGCCAGCCCCACACCAGCTGGAACACCACCAGCACCGCCATGGTCCAGTGGAAGGCGACGCCGATGGGCGAATAGCGGCCCTTGTCGTGGTGCCCTGCGGCCCACTCCAGAATATTGCCGATAAGCCGGTCGATCATGCCGCTCGGGTCCGCGGCGCGTCCGGCCCCAGCATGCGTCCGAGCACGACCAGCGCCGCCGCCAGATAGGCCGCCGCCGCCGGGGCCCACATGATCAGACCGGCCGCCTGCTGGTCCTCGAGCGGGGTCAGGCTCCAGGCCAGGGTCGAGGCGAAGTGGGGGGCGTAGAGCGGGTCGACCGCGAAGGTGATGATCGCGCCCAGCAGCCCCATCTGCACCATGGCCACCAGCAGGGCGGCGACGCCCGCCGGCGCCCGGCTGGCGCGCACGCTGGCCCAGAAGGCCAGGGCCGCGCCCAGAATGCTGGCCTGCATCAGCCAGTAGGCCCCGTCGTTCGACAAGGCCCAGCCATAGGCCGCCGGCGCATGCCAGGCCCACAGCACCGCTGTCTGCAACAGGACGGTCGTCCAAAGTCTTGGCTTGGCCACGCGCGGCAGGGCCAGCGCCATCAGCGGCGCGGCGACCAGCATCAGCAGCAGATGGTGCAGGGTGCGGGCGGTGAACAGCGCCGAACTGAGCGCGCACAGCGGTGAAACGAAGCTGACAAACAGGGCGACGACGGCCAGGGCGGCGGCCGCCTGCCGCTTCCAGCCCGCGCCGCGCAGCCCGAAGGTGAGGGCCGCCGCTAGCAAGGCCAGGCCGATCAGCAGAACGGGATCGCCGTTCCACCGGCTCCATATCGCGGCCGGGTCCGGCGCACTGCCGCAGTATGGCGTCCAGGTGTTCATCGCTAGGTCAGTCTCCCCCGAGACGCGCGGCGGCGGCGAATTCGAGCCTTGGCGATTCAAATCCGCTGGACGCCTCCAAGTTCCGAGCCGGCGACGGCTCTTCATCGACTGGCCAGCGACCGCTTCGGCTTCTAGACATGGAGCATGCCCGAGTTCGTGACAGACATGACCCGCCAGGTCTTCGCCTTGTGGCGACAGTTCCACTGGCTGCCGGAATGGGCGGTGATCTCGGTCATCGTTGCAGTGTTCGTCTTCATCGGCTGGGCGGCCAACCAGATCGTCTTCGCCCTGCTGACCTGGATCGTGCGCAAGCGAGACCTGTTCTGGCGCGGCGTCGTGGGGCGGGCGCGCCTCAAGGTGCGGATCGCGGTGATGATCGTGGCGCTGGCGCTGGCGGTCACGGTTTCGCCGCTGCATCCAGAGCCCTCGCTGTTCATCCGCCAGACGCTGCTTTTCGCCTTCATCCTGACCGTCGGCTGGATGTTGATCGGCGCTGTGGACATGTGGGCGGTGGTCTATCTGCGCCGCTTCAACATGGAGACCGAGGACAATCTGGTGGCGCGCAAGCACGTCACCCAGGCTCGGATCCTTCAGCGTGTCGCCGCCATTGTCATCGGTCTGATCACCCTGGGCCTGGCGCTGATGACCATCGGGGCCGTGCGCCAGTGGGGGTTGTCGCTGCTAGCCTCGGCGGGGGTGGTCGGGATCATCGCCGGCATCGCGCTGCAGCCCTTCTTCACCAACATGATCGCCGGCATCCAGATCGCCACCGCCCAGCCGATCCGCATCGACGACGCCGTGATCGTGGAAGGGGAGTGGGGGCGGGTCGAGGAGATCACCTCGACCTATGTGGTGGTCAAGCTGTGGGACTGGCGGCGCATGATCCTGCCGCTGACCTACTTCATCCAGAAACCGTTCCAGAACTGGACGCGCGAGAACTCCAGCCTGATCGGCGTGGTCTTCCTCTACGTCGATTACGAGGCGCCGATGGACCGGCTTCGCACCGAGCTTGAACGGATCGTTCAAGCCAATCCGCTGTGGGACGGCGATGTGCTGAGCCTGCAGGTCACAGACATCACCGAACGCACCGCCGAGGTCCGGTGCCTGGCAAGCGCCCGCAACGCGCCGACCGCTTTCGATCTGCGGTGCGAAATCCGCGAGCAGATGCTGGCCTTCATGCGCGACCAGTGCCGCGAAGCCCTGCCGCGCGATCGCATGGATTTGGAGCAGCGAGGACGACTCCCCGCCTGACGGGGCCGGCCCTGATGCGTCAGTGACGCGAGGTCGGCGCCAGCGGCAGACGCACGCGCGCCGCAAACCCCTGGCCAGGGGCCGTCTCCAGCACAAGGCTCCCGCCCAGGTGCTCGATCAACCCGCGCACCAGCGCCAGCCCTTCGCCCGTGACGCCGCTCTCAGCCCCGACGCCGGTGTCGCGCACCACCAGGCTGATCCCGTCGGCGGCGCGTGAGGCGGCCACCGCAACGGCCCCGCGCCCTCCATCCGGGAAGGCATGCCGCACCGCGTTCGAAAGCAGTTCGTGAAGAATGATGGCCAGAGGAGTCGCATGGGTCTCCGGAAGCGCGCCGACATCGCCGCGGAGTTCGAGCCGCACCGGGCGGTCGTGAACAGCCCGCCGCCAAAAGGCGATCGCGTCCTCCAGATAGCCGGCGACGTCCACGGCGCCCCCTGCGAGCAGGCGTCGGTTCAGCAGGCCTAAAGCCGCCACGACGTCGCTGAGCCATGTCAGATGCCGCCGGCTTTCCGGATCGCTTACAGCGCGAAGCCGAATGCCGACCAGGGCCTGCAGCAACTGATAGTTGCCCGCCAGGCGCAGCTTCAGGTCTGAGACGTCCGTGTGTACGTCCGGCGCCATGGCTCCCCCGGCAAAAAAACTCTCCTGTTTCAATAGCCACGCCGAACCATTTCGCCAAGCGCGAGTTTAATGTGTCCGGTGGCCGACACAGGGTGGTAGACACCGCCGGCTGGGAGGACCGTTCGTTTGACTTCACCACCAGGCCTACGGGTCATGATCGTCGAGGATCAGGCCATCTTGGCCATGGAAATCGAAATGGTGCTGACCGATGTCGGCTGCGAGGTGGTGGGCTGCGCTATGGACCAGGCGAGCGCCTTCGCCACGGCGGAGCGGGAACGCCCGGACCTGGCGCTGGTCGACATCAATCTGCTGGACGGCATGACGGGTCCACAGGTGGCGCATCGACTGGTTCAGGACTATGGCGCGACGGTGATCTTCCTGACGGCCAACCCAGAACAGATCCCTGAGGGATTCGCCGGAGCGATCGGCGCGATATCAAAGCCCTTCGACGAACAGACGCTGCAGGCCGCCGTGGCCTTCGCCGGCAAGTTCATCTTCCACCGCACCCTCGGCGAAACGCCGCGACGGTTTCGACTGGCGCCGTGGCTTCTCACCCCTCCGGAGGACATCGCCCCGCACTGATCGGGGTTCACCGCCCGCAGGCGAAACCAGCCGAATCGGGCGGCGCGTTCGCTCCTGCGCCCAGCGGACGCTGCATGAAGACCACATCGCGCCAACCGTCGAACTTCCAGCCCGCGCCCTGGAACCCGCCGGCGGGACGGAAGCCGCAGGCGGCGTGCAGGGCCACAGAGCCGGCGTTGGCCCCGTCCCCGATGACAGCGGCCATCTGCCGCAGGCCAAGCGCCTCGCAGCGCGCGATCAGCGCTTCGAGCAGGGCGCGCCCGACACCGCGTCCCCGGAAAGCTTCGGCGACATAGACCGAATCCTCGACCATGTAGCGGTAGGCGGCGCGCAAGCGGAACGGCCCGGCGTAGGCGTAGCCCGCAACCGCCCCGTCGATTTCGGCGGTCAGACAGGGCAGGTCCAGCGCCGCGACCGAGGCCAGGCGCGCGCGCATGTCTTCGACCGACGCCGGCGTCAGTTCGAAGGTGCCGGCTCCATGCGCCACGCTGTCGGCGTAGATGGCGGTGATGGCCGAGAGGTCGCTCTCGGCCGTCTCGCGGATGATCACGCCTGCTCCCAGCCCTTTGCGACGGCCCAGACCGCAAAGGCGTAGTCGTGGGCGACTTCCTTCAGATAGTCGAAGCGGCCGGAGGCGCCGCCGTGGCCGGCCTCCATGTTGATCTTGAGCAGGATGGGCTTGCCCGAGGTGGTCGCGGGTCGCAGCTTGGCTACCCACTTCTCGGGCTCCCAATAGGTGACGCGCGGATCCGACAGGCCGCCGGTCGCCAGCACCGCCGGATAGGCCTTGGCTTCGACCTGATCGTAGGGGCTGTAGGACATCATGTAGTCGTAGGCCTCGGCGTCCTCGATCGGATTGCCCCACTCGGGCCACTCCGGCGGGGTCAACGGCAGCGAGGTGTCGCTCATGGTGTTGATGACGTCGACGAAGGGCACCTGGCCGATGACGCCGGCCCAAAGTTCGGGGCGCATGTTGTTGACCGCGCCCATCAGCATGCCGCCGGCCGACCCGCCCTGAGCCACAATGTTTCCGGCCCGGCCGTAGCCGCGCTGGATCAGATGCTCGGCGGCGGCGATGAAGTCGGTGAAGGTGTTCTTCTTGGTCATGCGCCGGGCGGCCAGGAACCAGCCCCAGCCCTTGTCCGAACCGCCGCGGATGTGGGCGATGGCGTAGATGAAGCCGCGATCCACCAGCGACAGACGGCTGGTGGAGAAGCTGGCCGGCATCGGAATGCCGTACGATCCGTAACCGTAGAGCAGGATGGGCGCGGAGCCGTCGACCGGCGTGGACCTGCGGCGCAGAACGGTAACGGGCACCAGCTGGCCATCGGCGGCCGGGGCGTTCAGTCGCTCGACGACATAGTCGGCCGGGTCGTGGCCTGACGGGACTTCCTGCACCTTCTTCAGCACCCGCTCGCGCGTCGCCATGTCGTAGTCATAGGTCGACGTCGGCGTGGACGGCGAGTTGTAGCCGTAACGGAGATTGGTGGAGTTGAACTCCGACGAGCCCATCAGCGACAGGGCGTAGGCGGGCTCGTCCACACCGATCTCATGCTCGGCGCCCGCGCGGTCGCGGATGACGATTCGGGTGTTGGCGTCGGCGCGTTCCTGGCGGGCCAGATGGCCGGCGGTCAGGCTCATCTCCTCGATGAAGCGACCGGGGCGGTGCGGCACCAGGTCGGTCCAGTTGGCCTTGGCCGGTTCGGCGGTCGGGGCCTCGACAATGCGGAAGTCGATGGCGTCGTCGGCATTGGTGCGCAACAGCCAGCGGTCGCCCCAGTGATCGGCGTCATAGCGAACGCCTACGGTGCGGGGCTCGAGCACCACTGGCTCTGCCGTGGGGCTAGCCGCCGCGACGTAGCGGACTTCCGAGGTTTCCTGGTTGCCGATGGAGATCAGCACAAAGGCGTCGTCAGCCGTGCGGCCTACGCCGATGAACATGCCGTCGTCGGTTTCGTCATAGACCAGGATGGTCTCGCCGCCGCGCGCGGGCCGGCGGAAGATCTTGTCGGGCCGGCCGTTGTCGTCGCGGTTGGTCCAGAAAATCCACTGGCTGTCCGGCGAGAAGGTCAGGCTGGCCGAAGCTGACTCGATGGGCTCGCCGACTAGTTCGCCGGTCGCCAGATCCTTGACGAAGATGCGGTAAACTTCGGATCCCTGAGCATCGTGCGCATAGGCGAACAGGCTGTGGTCAGGGCTGTTTTCCGTCACGGTGATGCGAGAATAGGCCAGGCCCTCGGCAAGGGCGTTGCCGTCCAGCAGCAGCTGCGCTGCACCCGATCCGCCGCGAGGGCGACGCATGTAGCGCGGGTGCTGATCGCCCGTGCGGTATTCGACGTAATATTCCCACGGACCGTCGGGCGAGGGGACCGAGCTGTCGTCCTCCTTGATGCGGCCCTTCATCTCTTCGAACATCGTCGCCTGCAGCGGCAGGGTCGAGGCCATCATGGCCTCGCGATAGGCGTTTTCCTCGGTCAGGTGCGCCTTGACGTCGGCCTTGATCAGGGTCGGATCGCGCAGAACCGCCTGCCAGTTGTCGTCCTTCATCCACTGATAGTCGTCGGTGCGGACGCGGCCGAGCTGTTCGATGCGGACGGGGATCTTCTTGGCCACGGGGGCGACGGGCGTTTGAGGCATTCGGCTTCCGGAAGTCTGGCGAGCGAGAGCGGGGGCGGCGCCGGCCAGGGCGGCCGCGGCGGCGGTCGAAGCGATCAGTTCGCGACGGTTCATGGTGTCAGGTCCCCGAGATGGTCGAGGCGGACCTTGTGCGCCAGTCTCGCGCGCCGTCAAATGAACAAAGCCCGCCGATAGCCGAAACCGTGATGTTTATCGATCAGACGCCCCCGCCCGCCGTCGTCGTCCAGGCTCCGCCGCCCCAAGTCGCGGCCCGCGTCGCCCCGGCGTGGGACCTGACGGTGGGGCTGATCAACGCGACGGTGCAGGTCGATCAGTCGCTGGGCGACGGGACGCGCAAGGTGGGCACGGCCTTTCTGATCAATGCGCCGCGCCCCGACGGCCAGCCCCGCACCGTGCTGGTCACCGCGGCCCATGTGCTGGAGCAGATGCCCTCGGCCGGTTCGCGCATCGGCTGGCGCGTCCAGGGCGCCGACGGCGGCTGGAGCTTCGACGCCAGCCCGTTCGTCATCCGCGACGCGGCCGAACAGCCGCTGTGGGTGCGTCATCCGGATCGCGACGTGGCGGTGATGGAGATTGCGGCGCCGGAGAACTTCGCGCGGGCGGCCATACCGCTGGCCTGGCTGGCGGACCGCGACGCCTTTGAGGATTTCGAGGTCGGGCCGGGCGACGAGCTGCTGTCGCTGGGCTTTCCGCGCGGCCTGTCGGCCAATCGCGCGGGCTTTCCCATCCTGAGGGTCGGGCGGGTGGCGTCCTGGCCGGTCTCGCCGATCGAGGCGTTTCCGACCTTCCTGCTGGACTTCAAGGTCTTCCCCGGCAACTCGGGCGGGCCGGTGTTCTGGACGGCGAGCGCGCGGCGACGGCCTGACGCGCCCGCGCCCGATCACCCCTTCATCGCGGGCCTGCTGGCCCAGGAGGTGGTGTCGGGCGGCGAGCGTCTGGACCTCGGCGTGGTGGTCCACGCCGAGTATATCCGCGAGGCTATCGCCCTGCTGGACGTCAGCCCGCCAAGACCTCGGCGCTGATCCGCTGCAGCAGTTCGCCGCCCTGGCCAACGGCGGCCAGGCGGCTGGAGGCGTGGCCCAGCACATTGGCGGCATAGACTTCGTAAAGGTCCATCCGGCCGCGCAGCCAGCCGTCGTCCGATCCCTGCGCCAGGCTGGCGTTGGCCGCCAGGGCGCCCTTGGCCAGCATCCAGCCGCCGATCACGTCGCCCAGCAGCGTCAGATAGGCGTCCGCGCCCGCCAGCACGTCGGCGGCGGCGTTCGGATCGGCCTTGCGGTCCAGCAGCCACAGGGTCGCGTCCTCGACCGCCTCGATGGCGGTGGCGAACCGCTCCAGCGGCTTGCCGTCATAGACGCGCGCCAGTTCGACCAGAGTGGCCTTCATCTCGGCGATCACCAGCCGAGCCGATTCGCCCCCGTCCTGGCTCAGTTTGCGCCCGACCAGGTCCATGGCCTGGATGCCGTTGGTGCCCTCGTAGATCGGGGCGATGCGCGCGTCGCGATAGTATTGCGCCGCGCCGGTCTCTTCGATGAAGCCCATGCCGCCGTGGATCTGAACGCCCATGGAGGCGACCTCGCAGCCGACATCGGTCGACCAGGCCTTGGCTATGGGGGTGAGCAGGTCCTCGCGACCCTTCCAGCGCCGCCGATCCTCTTCTGTGGCGGCGTGGCGGGCCAGGTCGGCGGCGACTCCGGTGGACAGGCAGATGGCGCGCGCGGCGGCCGTCTTAGCCTTCATGACCGCCAGCATGCGGCGCACGCCCGGGTGGTCGATGATCGGGGTGTTGACTTGGCCGGTCCAGACGCTGCGGCCCTGGCGACGCTCCAGCGCATAGGCCAGGGCGTGCTGATAGGCGCGCTCGGCTATGCCGACGCCCTCCATGCCCACCGCCAGACGCGCGGCGTTCATCATGACGAACATGTGCGACAGGCCCTCGTTGGGCCGGCCGACCAGTTCGGCAGTGGCGCCCTCGTAGCTCATGACGCAGGTCGGCGAGGCGTGGATGCCCAGCTTGTGCTCGACGCCGACGGGGCGGAAGGCGTTGCGGTCGCCCAGCGTCCCGTCCGCCTTGACCGCGAACTTCGAGGCCAGGAACAGGCTGATGCCCTTGGGGCCCGGCGGCGCGTCGGGCAGGCGGGCCAGCACCATGTGGACGATGTTGTCGGTGGCGTCGTGGTCGCCCCAGGTGATGAAGATTTTCTGGCCGTTCAGGGCGTAGGTCCCGTCGCCCTTGGGCGTGGCCGTGGCGGTTAGCGCGCCCAGGTCCGAGCCGGCGTGCGGCTCGGTCAGCACCATGGCCCCGGTCCATTCGCCCGACACCAGCTTGGGCAGATAGGTGGTCTTCTGATGCTTGGTCCCGTGCGCCTCCAGCGCCTCGATGGCCGCCAGCGACAGCATAGGGCACAGACCGAACGCCATGTTGGCGCTGTGCACCGTCTCATAGGCCGCGAGTTCCAGCGCCTTGGGCAGGGCCTGGCCGCCGGCCTCGGTCGAGGCGGTCAGGCCGGTCCAGCCGCCCTCGGCGAACTGGCGATAGGCGTCGGCGAATCCGGGGGCTGCGGTCACGGCGCCGTTGGCGTATTTCGATCCGGCCTGATCGCCGAGCCGGTTCAGCGGCGCCAGCACCTGTTCCGAGAACTGCGCGGCCGCCTCGATTACCGCGCCGGCGACTTCCGCGTCGAAGTCTGGAAAGGCGCCCGTCTCGGTCAGGGCGTCGCCGCCGGCGACGAACCGCAGGGTGAAGGCCAAGTCTCGAACAGGGGCGCGATAGGTCATGAGCCGTCTCCTGGAAACGCTTTGGCGTTTCTTGCGACGATGCCGTGACGGCAGGCAAGAGGCGAGGTCGCCGCGCATGCATCAGCGCTTGGCCTGAGGGCCCCGCTGGGCCAAGCTGGACGGCGAAAAGGGGAGTGGCTGATGGCCGAACCGCGCAACCGCTATTCGACAGTCTCGCTTACGCTGCACTGGCTGATCGCCGTGCTGGTCGTGGTGCAGATTTTTCTGGTCAGCGACGCCAACACAGATGGTCCGAACGCGGGCTTCTGGATCGGCCTGCACAAATCGACGGGGCTGAGCATTCTGGTGCTGACCCTGGTCCGGCTGGGCTGGCGCATCGCCAATCCGGCCATCGCCCTGCCGGCGGATCAGCCCAAATGGCAGCGGGTCCTGGCGCGTGCGACCCATGTGCTGTTCTACGTCGTTTTATTGGCGCTGCCGCTCACCGGCTGGCTGGCGTCCTCTGCGGCGGGTCGCGACATCGCCTGGTACGGACTGTTCCAATGGCCGCTGTTGCCGATCGGCGGCGGACGCGAGACGGCGGGTCAGCTGATGGACATTCACCGCGCCCTGCCCAAGCTGCTGTACGTTCTCCTGGCGCTTCACGTGGCGGGTGCGCTGAAGCACCAGTTCATCAACCGCGACAATGTGCTGCATCGGATGATCCCCTTCATCCCCCGCCGGCCGTGACGCCTTCCTCCGCGCGCGACGCCGCCGACGCCCTGCGTGCGGGGCGGCTTATCCTGCTGCCGACCGAGACCGTCTATGGCCTCGGCGCCGATGCGGGTGATGCCCAAGCTGTGGCGGCGGTGTTCGAAGCCAAGGGCCGGCCGCGCTTCAACCCGCTCATTTCCCACGTCGCCGACGCCGTCGCAGCCGAGCGTATCGCCGTGATGGATGACCGCGCTCGCGCCCTGGCCGAGGCGTTCTGGCCGGGGCCGCTGACGCTGGTCATGCCGGTGCGGGACCGTGAACGGGTCTGCGACCTCGCGCGCGCGGGATTAGACAGCGTCGCGGTCCGCGTGCCCGGTCATGCTAGGGCGCGCGAGATATTGGC
The DNA here is from genome assembly GCF_004683885.1 of Brevundimonas sp. MF30-B. Taxonomy (NCBI): domain Bacteria; kingdom Pseudomonadati; phylum Pseudomonadota; class Alphaproteobacteria; order Caulobacterales; family Caulobacteraceae; genus Brevundimonas; species Brevundimonas sp. MF30-B. Next base: position 1,217,855 of record NZ_CP038440.1, read on the forward strand.
CCTGTTCGACCGGCCGGTGGTGGCGCCGTCGGCCAACCGGTCGGGACGGCCCAGCCCGACGACCTTCGCCGACGCGGTCGAGGAAACGGGCTTCGCCGTCGCGGCCGCCGTCGATGGCGGCGACTGCGCGGTGGGGGTTGAGAGCACCGTGGCCTCGGTGCTGGACGGCCGGGTCAGCTTGCTGCGTCCCGGATCGGTCACGCGCGAAGAAATCGAAGCGGTGGTCGGCGCTCTGTCAGATGACGGGCAGGGACACCGTTCGCCGGGGCGGCTCTCGGTCCATTACGCCCCTGACGCGCCCGTGAGGATCAACGCTGTCGAGGCGCAGACTGGGGAAATCCTGCTGGGCTTTGGGCCCGTTCAGGGTGATCCGCGGTTCGTCTTGAGCCGCGGAGACGACCTGCGCGAAGCCGCGGCCAATCTGTTCCGGCGGTTTCGGGAGGCGGATCGCGAGCGGCCGACCGGCATCGCCGTCGCCCCGATCCCGGCGACGGGTCTGGGCGAGGCGATCAATGATCGGCTGAAGCGCGCGGCGGGGTTCGTCGGTTAGGGCTGAACCGCGCGGACCGTCGGGGCGGCCGGGGGGGCGCAGCCCTGCTGCTGACCTATGCCCTTCAGGTAGGCGCGGCGGGTGAGCCCTGCGCGATAGGCGCGCTCGACCTCCTGGCTGTGCGCATGAGCGCCGGTGAGGCGCCGAACCCAACTGCGGAAGGGGATGAAATCTGTCGTGGTGTCGCGCACCAGGCCCAGCGCAGCGTCGGCGGCCTGCTCGTCGGTGCGTGATCCGTCCGGCGCCAGGTCAGAGTCGAGGTCGGGGCCCAGCGCCTCGTCCAGCTTTGTGATTTCGGCGGCGATGGCGGCGCAGCCGGTGATGCCGGCGATGCCGTAGGGGCGATAGCGCGCTTCGATCAAGGTCTCAGGCACCTCGGCGCGACGCAGGTTCAGGTCTTCGAGCGGGGCGGCCACGGCGTCGCCGACCCCGCCCTGAAACCGATCGGTTCCATGCTGCAGGGACATGCCCCCGCCGCATGCGGCGAGCGGGAGGGCGAGGCCGGTGATGACGGCGCAATGGTGAAGCTTCATGCCCCCATAGCGCCGACCGACGCTCTCGGTTCCCTCACGAAGCCGTGGCTATTCCGCCGTCCAGCCGCCGTCGATGGAGAAGCTGGCCCCATTGGCCGACGCGCCCAGGTCTGACACCAGATAGAGGAACAGGCCCGCCAGTTCGTCGGTCGTGACGAACCGCTTGGTCGGTTGCTTCTTCAGGATGACCTCGTCGATCACCCGATCCTTGGAAATGCCGTGGGTGCGCGCCTGATCGGCGATCTGCATCTGAACGATCGGCGTCTCGACGAAGCCGGGGCAGATGGCGTTGCAGGTGATGTTCTCGCGCGCCAGCTCCAGCGCGACGGTCTTGGTCAGGCCGATGACGCCATGTTTGGCGGCGACGTAGGCCGACTTGAACGGGCTGGCGACCAGGCCGTGGGCCGAGGCGATGTTGACGATCCGTCCGCGGCCCTGCGCCTTCATGATCGGCACCGCCGCGCGGGTGGCGTAGAAGGCCGAGGACAGATTGATGGCGATGATCTGCTCCCACTTGTCGGTGGGGAACTTCTCAATGGCTTCGACGTGCTGGACGCCGGCGTTGTTCACCAGAATGTCCAAGCGACCCAGGTCGTGCTTGGCGAAGGCGACCATGTCGGCCACCTCGTCGCCCTTGCGCATGTCGGCGCCGTGGTAGCGCACGCGCACGCCGTTGGCGGCTTCCATCTCGGCGCGGATGCGCTCGATCTCCGACGGATCGCCCAGACCGTTCAGCACGACATCGCCGCCCCGCGCCGCAACCGCGCGCGCCAGGCCCAGTCCGATGCCGGACGTCGAGCCGGAGATCACGGCCACCTGACCCTTCAGTTCGCCGACGCCCCGGAAGGCGGCCTTTTCACCATCGGCGGCCTCGCCGCGTTTGGGCCACTGGAACATGCGCTGCATCCACCCTTGTCGTTATCGTCAGCCCGATCAGCCTAGCCGTTGAGAACGAGCTTGGCGACGGCCGGTTCAGTTATTTCCCTGCCTGGTGAATATCCAGTCGGTCTCTGTCGAGGCCGAGGCGTCGAAGCGATAGCCGTCGCGATCGAAGCCTTTCAGGTCACGGGCGTTTTCAATGCGCTGTTCGACCGCGTAGCGCGCCATCAGACCGCGCGCCTTCTTGGCGAAGAAGGATATGATGCGGCTTTCGCCGTCGCGGATCTCGCGGAACTGCGGCGTCACGATCGGCAGGGTCAGGGCCTTGGCGTCGACGGCGCCGAAGTATTCCTGGCTGGCCAGGTTCACCAGGGTCGGGTCGGCGTGCCCCTCGGCGTCGGCGTTCAGCTGCTTCGAGATCCGATCGCCCCAGAAGTCGTACAGGGTTTCGCCGCGCCGGGTTTTCAGCCGCGTGCCCATCTCAAGCCGATAGGGCTGCAGGCGATCCAGCGGGCGCAGAACGCCGTAGAGGCCTGACAGAATGCGAAGATGATCCTGGGCAAACGCCATGGCCTCGGCGTCCAGAGACCGGGCGTCCAGACCCTGATAGACGTCGCCGGCGAAGGCGATCGCGGCCTGCAGGCCCATGTCGGGGCTGTCCGGGTCGAAGGCCTTGAACCTGGCCTGGTTCAGCTTGGCCAGGTCTTCGGACAGGTGCATCAGCCGGCGCAGATCGGCCTGGGTCTGGCGACGGGCGGTGCGCGCCAGGCTGGCGGCGTCCTCCATCATGCGGGCGCGCGTGGCCGGCAGAGGGGTCTTGGGTTCGGCGAAGTCCAGCCGCTTGGCCGGGGACAGGACGATCAGCAAATCGGTTCTCCGGGGACGGTCGCGTCCAGATAGGGCGCTTCGCCGCCGATTTGAACCGCAAGGCTCAGAACAGAACGGCGGGGTTCATGATCCGCTGGGGGTCGAGCGCCTGGCGGATCGCGCGCATGGTGTCGATCTCGAGCGCCGACTTGTAGCGCCTGGCCTCGTCGGTCTTGAGGCGGCCCAGGCCGTGCTCGGCGGAGATGGAGCCTTCGTAGCGTGCGACGATGTCGTGCACGACCTGCGACCCCTCGGCCCATCGGGCCAGGAAGGCGGGCAGATCGGCGCCGGGCGGGCACAGCACGTCGTAGTGCAGATTGCCGTCGCCGACGTGACCGAAGGCGGACACCCGCGCCCCCGGATGGAAGCGCTCCACCGCGGCGGTCGCCTCGTCGAGGAAGTCGGCGATGCGCGAAACGGGCACCGACACGTCATGCTTCCAGCCGCCGCCCTCGGGCTTGAGCGCGGCGGACTGCTCTTCGCGCAATTTCCAGAAGGCGGCGCGATGGGCCTCGTTCTGAGCGATGGCGGCGTCGGTGATCAGACCACGTTCGAAGGCGTCGACCAGCAGTCGCTCCAGCGCGCTTTCGGCCGCGCCGGGCTCGCCGGAGGCCAGTTCGATCAGGACATACCAGTCCGGCGTCGTCTCCAGCGGCTCGGGGACATCGGGGATGTGGCGGATGGCCAGGCCGACACCCAGTCGTTTCATCAGTTCGAACGCCTCGACGCCGCCGCCCGTCTCGGCCTTGGCGCGGGCAAGAAGTTCGATCGAAGCCGCCGCGCTTTCCAGGCCGACCACGGCGGTGGCGCGGCTGCGCATGATCGGAAACAGCTTCAGGGTCGCGGCGGTGACGACGCCTAGCGTGCCCTCGGCGCCGATCAGAAGCTGTTTGAGGTCATAGCCGGTGTTGTCCTTTCGCAGCCGCTTCAGGCCGTTGAAGATCTCTCCGTTGGGCAGCACGGCCTCCAGGCCCAGCACCAGGTCGCGCATGACGCCATAGCGCAGCACCTGGGTGCCGCCCGCATTGGTCGAGATCACGCCGCCGATGGTGGCCGTGCCCTCCGCCGCCAGACTGAGCGGAAAGCGGCGGCCGGCCGTGGTCGCCGCCTGCTGCGCTTCCAGCAGGGTCACGCCGGCCTCGACAGTCATGGCGTCGTCCAGCGGCGTGACATCGCGCACGGCCCGCATCCGCCGCATCGACAGCAGGACTTCGCCATAAGGAATCTGCCCGCCCACCAGGCCGGTCCCGCCGCCCTGAGGCGTGATGGCCACGCCGTGTTCGGCGCAGATCCGCACGGCCTGCGCGGTCTGCTCCGTCGAGCGCGGGGTCAGCATCAGTGGCGTGTGGCCGCTCCAGCGTCCGCGCCATTCCGTCAGCCAGGGCGCGATCTCGGCCGGATCGTCGGTCCAGCCGCCGTCGCCGAGGGCGGACTTCAGAGCAGCGATCGCGGCGGGGGAGGGCGCGGGCATGACCCGTTCTGGCAAAAGCGTGTGCGCGGCGAAAGCGCAAAGCTATGCTCAGGCATGATTCATGCTCGAGTGCGATCGTGACGCCTGTGCCCGCCGCCGGCGTGGTTTGTCTGCGTGGCGATCAGGTGCTGCTGATTCGGCGGGGTCTCCCGCCGCGCGTCGGCGAATGGAGCCTGCCGGGCGGCCGGATTGAGCCGGGCGAGCGGGCGGCAGACGCGGCGCTGCGCGAACTTGTCGAAGAGACCGGCGTGACGGCGGAGCTGGCCGGGCTGATCGACGTGGTGGACGGCCTCTTTCCAGAGATCGGCCGCCACTATGTGCTGATCGACTATCTGGCGCTGTGGCGCGAGGGGGAGCCCGTGGCCGGCGACGATGCGGTCGAGGCGGCGTTTCATCCGATCGCGGCTGTCGATCACCTTGTCGGCTGGGACGAAACGCGTCGGATAATCCATGCCGGTGCAGCCATGGCGAGCCGCTTTTAGATTACGGCGTTGTCATCGTCGCAGCCTGCGGTTTTCGTGGTCTTTGAGCGGGCTTGCCCGTAAGCTTCGGATATCGAGGGAGGCTGACTGAATGACCTGGTTTCTGATCGCGCTCGCCATATTGGGCGTGGGCTTTGTGTTCAGCGTCGTGAAGATCGTGCCGCAAGGGCGCGAATTCACCGTCGAACGCTTCGGCAAATACACCAAGACCCTCTCGCCCGGCATCCACATCCTGACGCCCTTCGTCGAGAAGATCGGCCGTCGCATGAACATGATGGAGCAGGTCCTGGATGTGCCGACCCAGGAGGTCATCACCAAGGACAACGCCATGGTGAAGGTCGACGGCATCGTCTTCATCCAGGTGATGGACGCCGCCCGCGCGGCCTATCGCGTGGACAACCTGCCGTATGCCATCTCGCAGCTCTGCATGACCAATCTGCGGACGGTGGTCGGCTCCATGGAGCTTGACGAGGTGCTGAGCCAGCGCGACGCCATCAACACGCGTCTGCTGCACGTGATCGACTCGGCCACCGAGCCGTGGGGCGTGAAGGCCAACCGGATCGAGATCAAGGATCTGACGCCTCCGACCGACATCACCAACGCCATGGCGCGTCAGATGAAGGCCGAGCGCGAGCGCCGAGCCGTCATCACGGAAGCCGACGGCGAGAAGCAGGCCGCCATCGCACGCGCCGAGGGTGCCAAGCAGGCCGCCATCCTGGAGGCCGAAGGCCGCCGCGAAGCCGCCTTCCGTGACGCCGAGGCTCGTGAGCGCGAGGCCGAGGCCGAGGCTAAGGCGACGGCCATGGTGTCCGAGGCCATTGCGCGCGGCGACGTCAACGCCATCAACTATTTCGTGGCTCAGAAATACGTCGAGGCCTTCGCGGAACTGGCGCGCAACCCGACGGCCAAGACGGTCATCGTCCCAGCCGAGATGTCCGGCCTGGTCGGCACCATCGCCGGCCTGGGCGAACTGGTCGGCCTGGCCAAGGAGCAGCAGCAGGGCCGCACCGATACGCGCGCCTCCGCACGACCTGCGGCCGCGCCTCTGACGTCGGCCTCGGCGCCGCCGGCCCAGCCCCGTCCGCCGCGCAACACCGGCGGTTCGGTCCCTCCCACCACCTAAGGATAGAGGCGCGAGATCATGGATCCGGTCCTTTCCATCTACGCCGCCCAGCCGTTCTGGATCTGGTTGGGCCTGGGCGTCTTCCTGCTGGCGATCGAGGCGGCCTTCACGACCGAATGGCTGCTGTGGCCGGCCGTTTCGGCCGGCGTGGTCGCACTGATGACCGCGCTTGGCCTGCGCTTCGGCTTCGGCGTCGAGCTGATCATCTTCGCCGTGCTGACGGTGATTTCGACCCTGGCGTCCAAGCGTCTGGTCAAGCGGGTCAATCCGGCCGAGGCCCCGGACATCAACGCCCGCGACACCCGCCTGGTCGGACAGCGTGCGCGGGTCACCGAAGCCTTCGTCGGCGGCCGGGGGCGGGTGTTCGTCTCCGGCGCTGAGTGGGCGGCCGACATTGAGGGCGCCGCGCCCCTGGCCGGTGAAGACGTCATAGTCGACAGCGTGATTGACGGCGGTCGGCTGAAGGTGCGCTCGGCCTAACGCCGCAAAGCGATCTCGGCCACGCCGCGATTCGCCAGCCCGTCGGCCCGTTCATTCAGGACGTGGCCGGCGTGGCCCTTCACCCAGTGCCATTTGACGTCGTGGCGCGCGCGAGCGGCGTCCAGCCTGCGCCACAGGTCGTCGTTCTTGACCGGCTTCTTGTCAGCCGTCTTCCAGCCGCGCGCCTTCCAGCCGTGAATCCATTCGTTGATCCCTTGCATGACGTATTTGCTGTCGGTGTGCAGGTCGACGCGGCAGGGACGCGTCAACGCCTCCAGAGCCATGATGGCGGCCATCAGCTCCATGCGGTTGTTGGTGGTCAGCGGCTCGCCGCCCCACAGTTCCTTCTCGCGGCCCTGGCCGGCCTGAAGGATCGCGCCCCAGCCGCCAGGACCAGGATTGCCCTTGCAGGCGCCGTCGGTGTGGATGATCACGTGACTCATGGGCGCGGCCTTACAGCTTCCCTTGGCGCGCCGCCATCTGTCGGCCTATATGACCGAGTAGGCATCGAGACGGGCGCAGTCGCCCCCATCCAGGAGTATTCGCCGTGGGCGCCATGAGCATCTGGCACTGGGTCATCGTGATCGCACTGATCGCCCTCCTGTTTGGCGGGCGCGGCAAGCTGTCCAGCCTGATGGGCGACGCCGCCAAGGGCATCAAGGCCTTCAAGGAAGGTTTGAAGGACGACGACAAGGGGCCGACCGACGGCGTCAGCTCCCTGCCGCGCACCGATGCCGAGAAGGAAGAGCTGAAGCGCTGATCCCGTCGCTTCGCGAAAGTCATCGATAGATGGGTGGTCTTGGTCCCGGCATAAGCGGGCTGGAAATCCTCGTGATCGGCCTGCTCGCCCTGTTGGTGGTCGGGCCAAAGGACCTGCCTGTCCTGATGCGGCGTGTCGGCAAGGTGATGGGCAAGGCCCGCGCCATGGCCAATGATTTCCGCGCCAGCTTCGACGAGATGGCGCGTCAGTCCGAGCTGGACGAACTTCGCAAGGAGGTCGAGGCGCTGCGCACCGGGCAAGGGATGCATCCGCTCGGCGCAGACGCGGAGGAGGCCTTTCGAGCAATCCGTCAGGATCTGGATGCGCCCGCCGCCTCATCATCGGCCCATCCTGTGCTGACTGGTCCCGAGGAATGGCCCGACATGCCGGTGTCGGAGGTCGCGCCCGAGCCGCCCCCGGACGTCTCCGAGCCTGTCACAAAGCCGGAGCCGAAGGCGACGGTGAAAACCAGAACGGCTCAGCCCAAGGCGCGCAAGTCCGCTACGCGGTTCAAGAAGGTCGACCCATGAGCGCCGCCGACCGCGACGAGGCTGAAATCGAGGCGTCGCGCGCGCCCTTGATGGATCACCTGATCGAGCTGCGGAACCGGCTGCTGGTCTGCGTGGTCGCCTTCATCGCCGGCTTCATTCTGTGCTTCGCCTTCGCGGAGCCTCTGTATGTTTTCCTGGTGAAGCCGTTTGCCGCTGCGGCGGCCTTCCATGCGGCCGTGCCACCGGGCGGGCATGTCTCGCCGCTCGATCTGATCGCAGGGACGATAGGGTTGCGCCCCCTGCCGCATGTTGATGGTCAGACGGTCAATCTGATCTACACCGCGCCGCTGGAAATCCTGTTCACCAAGATGAAGCTGGCGGCCTTCGGCGCCGTCATCGTGGTGTTCCCGATTCTGGCCTGGCAGCTGTATCGCTTCGTCGCGCCGGGCCTGTACCGCAATGAAAAGGGCGCCTTCCTGCCGTTCTTGTTCGCGGCGCCGGTGCTGTTCCTTCTGGGTGCGGCGCTGGTCTATTTCGTCATGCTGCCCTTCGTCATGTGGTTCTCGCTCAGCCAAGCCATCAACCAGGATGGCGTGACCGCGGCCCTGCTGCCCAAGGTGTCGGAATACATGAGCCTCGTGACGGCGCTGATCCTGTCGTTCGGCCTGTGCTTCCAGCTTCCGGTGATCATGACCCTGCTGGGTCTGGCGGGGCTGATTTCGTCCAAGTTGATGGCGGAGGGGCGCCGCTACGCCATCGTCGCCGTGGCCATCTTGGCCGCCGTCGTCACGCCGCCCGACCCGATCAGCCAGCTGATGCTGCTGGTGCCGCTGGTGCTGCTCTACGAGGTGTCGATCTGGTGCGTCCGCATCATCGAGATACGCCGCAAGAAGCGGGATGAGGAAGAGCTCTCGACAAACCGAGCCTAGGTTTTCGGAGCGAGGATAATGGGTCAAGCCGATCGCTACACGCCTGCCGGGGTGTCCCGCCGCGGCTACATGGCCGTCCTGGCGTCGATCAGTGTCGTCAGCGTCGTTACGGACAAGGCCCTTATCAATGCGCATCTCTGGCTTTCGGCGCCGCACAGCTTGGCCGTAAGTGTTGCGTTTTTCGCGGCTTGGCTCTTCGTTTTGGCCCGTTTTAGACCCGTGCCCCCGGCAAACCGATGGCTTGTTTTGGGGACCCTTGCACTCGTTATTTCGCCGATCGTCAGCTGGCTGTGGGGCGGCTGGTGTCTCTTGGTTGGTGACTGTGAGTTCTGATGGGTTGGCTAAACGCAAGACAAAGGGCCGGCGGATCCCTCCGCCGGCCCTTCTTTTCGTTCAGCCGCCGTCGATCAGCAGCTGTAGTACATGTCGAACTCGACCGGGTGGGGGTGCAGCTGCAGGCGCGCCACCTCTTCCTGCTTCAGGGCGATGTAGGCGTCGATGAAGTCGTCATCCATGACGCCGCCCTTCTTGAGGAAGGCGCGATCGGCGTCGAGCGCCTCGAGCGCTTCCTTCAGCGAACCGGCGACCTCAGGGATCGAGCCGCGTTCTTCGGGCGGCAGGTCGTACAGGTTCTTGTCGGCCGGCGCGCCCGGATCGATCCGGTTCTCGATGCCGTCCAGGCCCGCCATCAGCAGCGCCACGAACGTCAGATAGGGGTTGCCCATCGGATCGGGGAAGCGGGCTTCGATGCGCTTGGCCTTGGGCGAGGACACCCACGGGATGCGGATCGACGCCGAGCGGTTGCGCGACGAATAGGCCAGCTTCACCGGCGCTTCGTAGCCCGGAACCAGGCGCTTGTAGGAGTTGGTGGTCGAGTTGGCGAAGGCGTTGATGGCCTTGGCGTGCTTGATGATGCCGCCGATGTACCACAGGCAAAGATCCGAGAGCCCAGAGTATTTGTCGCCCGCGAACAGGGGCTTGCCGTCGCGCCAGATCGACTGGTGCACGTGCATGCCCGAGCCGTTGTCGGCGAACATCGGCTTGGCCATGAAGGTCGCCGACTTGCCATAGGCGTGGGCCACGTTGTGGATCACGTACTTATACAGCTGCAGCCGGTCGGCCATGGTCAGCAGGTCCGAGAACTTCAGGCCGAGCTCGTGCTGGGCCGGCGCCACCTCGTGGTGGTGCTTCTCGGGATCCAGACCCAGCTCCTTCATGACGCTGAGCATTTCGCCGCGCAGGTCCTGGCCCGAATCGACCGGATTGACGGGGAAGTAGCCGCCCTTGGCGCCGGGGCGGTGGCCCAGGTTGCCCTCGGCGTATTCCGAACCGGTGTTGGCCGGCAGCTCGACCGAGTCGAAGCTGTAGCCGGTGTCGTGGGCCGCAGTGGACCAGCGCACGTCGTCGAAGACGAAGAACTCGGCCTCGGGACCGAAGAAGACCTGATCGCCCACGCCCGATGACTGGACATAGGCCAGGGCCTTCTTGGCCATGGAGCGGCTGTCGCGATTGTAGGGCTCGCCCGTGTCCGGGTTCAGCACGTCGCAGAACAGGAACAGGGTCGTCTGCTGATAGAAGGGGTCGATCCAGGCGGTCGACAGGTCGGGCTTCAGCAGCATGTCGGACTCGTTGATCGCCTTCCAGCCGGCGATGGACGAGCCGTCGAACATCGTGCCTTCTTCGAGGAATTCCTCGTCGACCAGGTCGATGTCGAAGGTGACGTGCTGAAGCTTGCCGCGCGTGTCGGTGAAGCGGAGGTCGACGTACTGGACGTCTTTGTCGGCGATGTCCTTGAGGATGGCCTTGGCGCTCATGATCTCGAAGGGTCCTTTTCTTGGTCTTGTCAGGCGTGGGGAGGGGAGGGTGACGAAAAACGGCCGTCGCTAGGACGGCCGAGGGTGGGTTCAGATAGCTTGGGGGCCGGTTTCTCCGGTGCGGATGCGGATGACGTCCTCGACCGGAGAGACGAAGATCTTGCCGTCGCCGATCTTGCCTGTCCGGGCGGCGGACTGGATGGCCTCGAGGACGGATGCGACCATGTCGTCAGGAACCACCACCTCGATCTTCATCTTGGGCAGGAAGTCGATGACGTACTCGGCCCCGCGGTAGAGCTCTGAATGGCCCTTCTGACGCCCATAGCCCTTGGCTTCGATGACGGTCATGCCCTGGACGCCGGCGTCCTGGAGCGCTTCCTTCACTTCATCGAGCTTGAACGGCTTGATGACGGCTTCGATCTTCTTCATGGCGGTCCCGTTGCGTGGCCGTTGCGGCTCTACGCTCGGGCTCTAAAGGGACAGTGCATTGCACTATAAGGCAAGCGTCTTTTCGATTTTCGTCCCCAGCCGGAGCGCGTCATGAAGGCTGAAGTCAATGCGCCGGCGGTCTGGCTCGCAAATTTTCCCTGGCCGGGCGACGACACCCACAAGCACAGCCGCGGGCGCCTGGGCGTGGTCTCGGGCCGGGCTGGCCATACCGGCGCCGCGCGTCTCGCCGCCCGCGCGGGGCTCAGGATAGGCGCTGGTCTCGTCAAGGTGCTGTGTCCGCCAGACGCGGTCTCGGTGCTCGGCGGGGCCTTGGAGGCGGTGATGATTCAGCCGGTCGAGGATCCGGAGGATCTGCGCGAGGCGGCCCAACCCATGGACGCGGTTGTCATCGGCCCGGCGGCAGGCCTTGGCCGTGCAACCGAGGATAATCTGCAGGCATTGGCCCGCACCGGCGCGGTCCTCGTCGCCGACGCAGATGCGCTCAGCCTGTTCGCAGGCCGCTCTGCCGACCTCTTCGCCGTCCTGGATCACGACGACGTGCTGACACCCCATGAGGGCGAGTTCGAGCGCCTGTTTCCCAGCTTGCTGCTCAAGGGCCGTGAGGCGGCCGCGGCCGAGGCCGCCCAGCGCGCCGACGCCGTGGTTGTTCTGAAGGGCGCGCGGACGGTCATCGCTGCGCCGGACGGCCGCATCCGGGTCAATCCGAACGGTTCGCCCTGGCTTGCGACGGCCGGGACTGGCGACGTGCTGTCCGGCATGATCGGCGGACTGGCGGCGCAGCGCATGAACAGTTTCGACGCCGCCTCCGCCGCCGTCTGGATGCACGCCGAAGCGGCTCGCGCCGTCGGGCCAGGATTGATTTCCGAAGACCTGCCCAACCGCCTTCCGGCCGTTCTGGCCGAGTTGCACGGCGGCTGAACCTAGTTGGGCGCGACCCGCCAAACCGTATTGGAGAGATCGTCGGCGATGAATAGGGCGCGCGTTCGGGGGTCGAACAAGACGCCTACCGGCCGACCGCGCGCATTGCCGTCTTTCCAGAAGCCCGTCACGAAATCGACCGGCTGTCCGACCGGACGACCGTTTTGGAAGGCGACCCAGGTGACCTTGAAGCCTGACGGGTCCTGACGGTTCCAGCTGCCGTGCTCGCCGATGAAGGCCCCCTGGCTGAACGCGCCGCCGAAGCCGCCATCAGCGGCGAAGTGCAGACCTAGCGCTGCGACGTGGTTGCCCAGAGCATAGTCGGGCGTCAGGGCGCGCTCGATCAGTTCCGGCTTCTGCTTCTGCGGGGCGACGCGCGGGTCGGGGTTCTTGCCCCAGTAGCTGTAGGGCCAGCCATAGAAGCCGCCATCCTGCACGGCGGTCAGATAATCGGGCACGAGCTGCGGACCCAGCTCGTCGCGCTCGTTCACGACCGACCAGAGCTGGCCCGTCGCCGGCTCGATGGCCAGGGCGGTCGGGTTGCGGATTCCCGTCGCGATGGTGCGCCGCGCGCCGGTTTCGCGGTCGATCTCCCACACGACGGCGCGCTCCTCCTCGACAGCCATGCCGCGTTCACCGACGTTGGAGTTCGAGCCGATGCCGACGTACAAGAATCGGCCGTCGGCGCTGGCCGTCATGGCCTTGGTCCAGTGGTGATTCAGCTGCGAGGGCAGCTTGGTCAGCTCCTCGCCCGGCGTCGTGATCTGGGTCTGTCCGTCCTGATAGGCGAACCGGAGCACGGCATCCTGATTGGCGACATAGAGGTTGCCGTCGACGAAGGCCAAGCCGTAGGGGGCGTCCAGATCGTCGATGAAGACCGAGCGGCTTTCGAACTGCCCGTCGCCGTCGGCGTCGCGCAGCAGAGTGATGCGGTCGCCGCTCCGCACCTGGGTGTTGCCCCGCTTCTTGATGACGCCGGCGATGACGTCCTTGGGCCGCAGCGCTGGGGCCCCGCCGCCGCGGCCTTCGGCGACCAGCAGGTCGCCGTTGGGCAACATCAGCATCTGGCGCGGGATCAGCAGGCCCGTGGCTATGGGGCTGATGGTGAAGCCTGCAGGCACGGTCGGCATCTCGCCGTCCCAAGCGGCAGGCAAGGAGATGTTCATGGCCGGAAGCAGGCTCTCTCCAGCGCTCGGCAGCTGCGGCCGGGCGCCGGTTTCGCGCAGATCGGGGTCGCTCGGGGCGCTGCAGGCAGCCAGCGCGGCCATGGCGGCCAGGGTCGCTACGCGCTTCATCACATCACCTCCGAACGAACAGGGCGGGTGTGCAGAACCCACCCTGCGGCTACCGCCAGAAGCGCCGTCAGGATTGAAAGGGTCAGGCCCACCGCGCCGACAGAGCTCCAGGCGTCGCGGCTGTGGTGCAGCGCATTGATGAAGCCCAAGACAAACATGATGATCAGAATGATCAGATAAATCAGACTTCGGGTGAGGCCGCCTGTTTTGCGGGATCGAACCGCGTCGGCAATCGCCCACAGCAGCACCAGGCCGGCGAAAAGCAGGCCGCCCGCGATCAGCCAGGAGGAGAAGTTCGTCCACTGCATCTCGCCGGTGTTCAGATAGGCCACATCGCTCGCAATGGCGCTGGTGAACAAGGCGATCGGAAAAGCCAGCAGGATGCCGTGAAGCGCCCTCCCTATCCCCGGTGCATACGGCGTGCGTGCGGCCATTCGATCCCTCCTGCCCGTTTGATGGTCATAAGGAGTAATCCCTTGGGCGCGCGGGGGTTGCGAGGTCAGATGAATAACCTTGACCATACGAAAAACGCCCCGGCCTTGCGACCGGGGCGTTGGCGGCGGTTCAGAGCCGGTCTGTCGTCAGCCTTGTGAACGCTGGGCGCGCAGGGCAGGGCGGGGCAGGTCGTAGCGGTCGTTCTCCATGACCTGGACCCAGGCCCTGACGAAGTCGCGCACGAACTTCTCGCCGGCGTCCGCCGAGGCGTAGACCTCGGCCAGTGCGCGCAGCTGGGAGTTGGAGCCGAACACCAGATCGGTGCGCGTCGCCGTCCAGCGCTTCTCGTGGGTTTCGCGATCCGAACCGACGAAGGTCTCGTCGGAGTGGTCGTCCACCTGTTTCCAGGCCGTCTTCATGTCCAGCAGATTGACGAAGAAGTCGTTGGTCAGCTGGCCCGGACGATCCGTCAGCACGCCGTTCTCGGACGCGCCGTGATTGACGCCCAGCACCCGAAGGCCGCCGACCAGCACGGCCATCTGCGGCGCGGTCAGCCCCAGCAGTTGCGACCGGTCGACCAGCAGCTCTTCCGTCGGCACGTTGAACCGCACCTGCAGATAGTTGCGGAAGCCGTCGGCGCGCGGCTCCAGCACCTTGAAGCCCTCGACGTCGGTCTGCTCCTGGGTCGCGTCGGTGCGGCCGGGCGTAAAGGGCACGGTGATGTCGTGGCCCGCCGCCTTGGCCGCCTGTTCAATTCCAACTGAGCCGCCCAGCACGATCAAGTCGGCGATGGAGACATTCAGACCCGAGGACGCCTTGATGTCCTCGTAGGCCTTGAGCACTTTCGACAGCTTGGCCGGCTCGTTGACGTCCCAGTCCTTCTGCGGGGCTAGGCGGATGCGCGCGCCGTTGGCGCCGCCGCGGTGGTCCGACCCGCGATAGGTCGAGGCCGAGGCCCAGGCGGTGCGCACCAGGTCCGCCACCGACAGGCCCGACGAGGCGATCGCCGACTTCAACGCCCCCACGTCGGCGTCGCTCAGCTTGGGACCGGTATGCGCCGGGATCGGATCCTGCCAGATCAGGTCTTCCTGCGGCACCTCAGGCCCGAGGTAGCGGATGCGCGGGCCCATGTCGCGGTGGCACAGCTTGAACCAGGCGCGGGCGAACTGGTCGGCGAAATAGGCCGGGTCAGCGCGGAAGCGCTCCATCACCTTGCGGTATTCGGGGTCGACCTTGAAGGCCATGTCGGCGGTGGTCATCATCGTCGGCACGCGCTTGCCGGGCGTGTGAGCCGCCGGGGCCAGGGTCTCGTCAGGATTGCCGACCGGCTGCCACTGCTTGGCGCCTGCGGGCGAGCGGACCAGTTCGTATTCGTGGTCCAGCAGCATGTCGAAATAGGTCATGTCCCAGGTGATGGGCGTCGGCGTCCAGGCGCCCTCGATGCCGGACGTGATGGTATGATCGCCCATGCCGCTCTCGTGGCCCGAAACCCAGCCCAGGCCCTGTTGAGCGATGTCGGCGCCCTCGGGCGAGATGCCGACCTTGGAGGCGTCGCCGTTTCCGTGGGCCTTGCCGAAGGTGTGGCCGCCGGCGGTCAGGGCGGCGGTCTCGACATCATTCATGCCCATGCGGGCGAAGGTCTCGCGGATGTCGCGCGCGGACTGCAGCGCCTCGGGCACGCCGCCCGGTCCTTCCGGATTGACGTAGATCAGGCCCATCTGGATCGCGGCTAGAGGCTCTTCCAGCGCCATTTCCTTGTCGGGCTGGATGCGGGTCTCATTGCCCTCGTCGCCGACCCAGTTCTCTTCCGTGCCCCAGTAGACGTCCTTCTCGGGCTCCCAGACGTCGGCGCGGCCGCCGCCGAAGCCGAAGACCGGCCCGCCCATGGATTCAATGGCGACATTGCCGGCCAGGATGAACAGGTCGGCCCATGAAAGATTGGCGCCGTACTTCTGCTTGATCGGCCACAGCAGGCGGCGCGCCTTGTCCAGGTTGCCGTTGTCCGGCCAGGAGTTGAGCGGGGCGAACCGTTGCTGGCCCGCGCCCGCGCCGCCGCGGCCGTCGCCCGTGCGATAGGTGCCGGCCGAGTGCCAGGCCATGCGAATGAAGAAAGGACCGTAATGCCCGTAGTCCGCCGGCCACCAGGGCTGGCTGTCGGTCATCAGGGCATGCAGGTCGCGCTTGACCGCATCGTAGTCGAGCTTCTTGAACGCCTCGGCGTAGTCGAAGTCGTCGCCCATCGGGTCGCCGGTGCGGCCCTGCTGGTGAAGGATGTCGACCGCAAGGTGGTTGGGCCACCAGTCACGATTGGTGCGCCCCAGAAGCGAGCGCAGGGCGCCCTTTTCCTTCTTGGGATCCGAAAGCGGGCTCGATCCGCCTGCGTGTCCATCCATGGCCGTTCCTCCTGTCGATTGTCGTTGGAGGTCAGCCTATGCCCGTCGCTTGAGAAAGCAAAATCGATAAAGCTTAATGTCGGGAGCAGAAAAATCTATAGATAACGGCGCGGAGCCGAGCTCCGCGCCGTGGTTCATCAGTGGTCGTGCGAGCCGTGGCCGTGGGTGTCGGCGTCGGTCTCTCCCGGGGCCACGCCCTCGCCGCCGGTCTCGGCGAACCAGAAGGGCTGGCGTGGCTTCTGGCGCGGGGCGACCTCGTTCATGCCGGAATCGTAAACCCGGCCGTTGGCCACCGTGTAGGCGATGGCCGTGGTGTTGCGGATGTTCTCCAGCGGATTGGCGTTCAGCACCACCATGTCGGCCAGCTTGCCGACCTCCAGCGAGCCCAGGTCGCGGTCCATGCCCAGCGCCTTGGCGCCGTTCAGCGAACCGGCGCGCAGGATGTCCAGCGGCGCCATGCCGCCCTGGGCCAGGCTCCACATCTCCCAGTGGGCGGCCAGGCCCTCGCGCTGGCCGTGGGCGCCGATCTGGACGTTGACGCCCTGCTGGGCCAGGCGCGTGGCCTCGCGCGCGACCGAGATGTGGTTCCACTCGTTGTCCGGGGCCGTGCCAATGCGGCGGGCGCGGGCGTCCAAGGTGCGACGCGGCACATACTGGGTCAGGATCGGATCGTCCCAGACCGGGCTTTCCTGATACCAGTAGTTTTCGCCGTAGCTGCCGCCATAGGCGACCACGATGGTCGGGTTGTAGGCGACCTGGGTCTGGCGCCACAGCTGATGCACGTCGTCGTACATGCGCTGGGTCGGGATGGCGTGTTCGATGGTGGTGTGGCCGTCCACGATCATGGTCATGTTGTGCTGGAACAGCGATCCGCCTTCGGGCACCACCATCATGTCCAGCTGACGCGCCGCCTCGATCACCTGCTGGCGCTGTTCGCGCCGGGGCTGGTTGTAGCTCTTGACGCTCCAGGCGCCGGCCGCGCGCATCCGGCGCAGCGTCGACAGGGCGTCGTCCAGGCTGTCGATCTTGGCGGTCGAGGCCGTGGTCGCGCCATACAGGATAGTGCCGGTCGAGAAGATGCGCGGCGCCACCACGCGGCCCGCCCGGCCCAGCTCGCTGTGGGCGAAGATCTCGCTGGTGTCGTTGGACGGGTCGTGGATCGTCGTCACGCCGAAGGCCAGCGAGGCGTAGTTGACCCAGCTCTGCTGCGGGATGATCTCGCTGGAGCCCATGGCCCCGTGCCAGTGGGTGTCGACGATGCCGGGCATGATGGTCTTGCCGGCCATGTCCAGCGTCGGGGTTCCAGCCGGGATGGCCGTCGAGCTGGCCGGACCGATCGCGGCGATGCGGTTGCCGTCAATGATGACCACGCCGTCCTCGATGACCTGGTCGCCGTTTAGGGTGATCAGCCGCGCGCCGGTCAGGGCGATGCGCCCATCGGGCCGGTCGGTCGCCACGCTGAAGCCGATGTCCACGCCGGTCTCATCGGGCTTGGGCAGGGTCTCGGGGGCGCCGTCCACAAAGGCGAAAGCCTGGTTCAGGTCGCGGGTGAACAGTTCGGACCCCAGCGACCAGCGAAGACGACGGGAATCGCCCGACCAGCTCAGCCATTCGCCGGCGTCGCGCGTGACCCGCGCCTGGGGCAGGGCCTTGCCGTCGGGGCTCAGGGCCACCGGGCGGCCCGTCGTCACGAAGGGCGCGACATAGGCGTTGAACCGTTCGGTCCAGCCGATCCAGCGGCCGTCGGGCGACAGCGAGAACTCGGTCGCCCATTCCGAGGTCAGGTGGGTGCGGCGGTCCTCGCCGTTGCGGTCGACCGACACCAGCGCTCGCTTGTCGCCGTCGCGGTCGGTCAGGAACAGCCGGTCGCCGTTCGCGCCGAACTGGGGCGCCGAGCCGCGGTCGCTGACCAGGACGGCCTGGCCGTGGCCCGAGGCCGAGACACGATAGATCCCGGTGTCACGGCTCCACAGGGCCGAGGTCAGGCGGCCGCCCGAAATGGCGCGATACACCACCTCGCGGCCGTCGGGCGAGAAGGTCGGCTCGACATAGTGGCCGGGCCGGCTCGAGACGACGCGGCCGGTTCCGCCCGAGGCGGGGACCACGCGCACCGTGCCCAACTCGCCGTCGTTCCAGGTCGTGTAGACGATCGAGCGGCCGTCGCGCGACCAGCTGGGATAGAGTTCGAAATGCTCGTCCTGACGCGTCAGGCGGCGCGCCTGGCCAGTCGGCAGATCGCGGATCCACAGATTGCCCAGCGCCTCGAACACGACGCGCGAGCCGTCCGGCGACGGCGTGGCCCAGCGGATCATCTTCACGTCGAAGCGGTCGGGCGCGACCTCGACCGGGCGGCGCACGGCGTCCTGAACCCGGCGGGTGTCGTTGACGCGGAACGGGATGTCGGTCGCCTGACCCGAGGCCACGTCGACGCGTCGGATCTTGCCGCCGGCCCACAGCACGATGGAGCGGTTGTCCGGCGTCCAACTGATGGCCGGATAGACGCCGTGGACGGCCCAGGTCTCCTGCATGTCGCGGTCCAGCCCGTCATAGACGGCGGTCTCGCGCCCGGACTCGATGTCCATGATGTAGAGCACCGACTGGTACCGGACGCGCCGGATGAAGGCGATCGACTTGCCGTCCGGCGACGGGGTCGGCCGGATCGAACCGCCGGGGCCGGTGATGTAGGGCTGAACCTCGCCGGTCTGCAGATCCATCCGCCGGATGACGTAGATCTGCTCGTTGACGTCCTTGCTGTATTCGAACACCCCGCCCGGCGTGGCGTCGTCGCTGAAATACAGATAGCGGCCGTCGGGCGAGAAGGCGGGCTCGCCCGTGTCCTTCTGCTGGGTGCGGCGTTCGGTCAGCTGCACGCCGCCGCCGCCCGAGCGGTGGTACATCCAGATCTCGCCGGCCCCCAGCGAGCGGGCCGAGGTGAAGTGCTTGCGCCCCACCACATATTCGCCGTCCGGCGTCCACTCCGGCTGGTTCAGCAGGCGGAAGCTCTCTTTCGACAGCTGCACCGGGTTGGACCCGTCGGCGTCCATGACCCACAGATTGTCGCCGCCGGCGCGGTCGGATGTGAAGGCGATGTGGCGGCCATCCGGCGACCAGCGCGGCTGCATGTCCCACGCCACGCCCGACGCGATGGCGCGCGCCTCGCCGCCGCCGATGGGCATGACGTAGATGTCGCCCAGCAAGTCGAACACCAGGGTGCGGCCGTCGGGGCTAACGTCCACCGACATCCAGGTGCCTTCGGTGACATTGATCGGAACGTCGCGCGCCGGCCCGGGCGGGTTCTGCACATCCCATTTGGGCGTCTCAGCGCGGGGAGGCGTCGCGTCGGCCGCCGGCGTATCCGTCGTCGCCGGCTGAGCCGCATCCTGAGCCCAGACAGGTGAAGCGGTTACGGCCAAAACAGCGGCGCTCGCCAGCAGAAGACGCTTCATGTCGATTTCCCCGATTTGATGCCGAGACATTGCCGCGCTTTCCGGCGCGCGCCCCTTTGGCCCGTCAGACCATCTGTTTCACGCGAAGTCCAGCCGATGCGGCGTCGCGGTCAGCGGCTGGGTCATCGCCCGTCGCCGCGATGGAGAAAGCCGCCAAGACTGCGGCGGACATCACCCGCAGGCGGCGAAGAAGCGGTCCACGTCGGCGACGGTGGCCGGGTGGGCGACGTAGGTCTCTCGCGTCTCGCCCTCCCATCGCGCGATCCAGCCCAGCGAGCGGAAGCGCTGAAGCACGGGATCCTTGGCGTCGGCCGACGCGGTCAGGAAAACGCCGTCGCGCACGCCCAGCGGTTCAGCTTCGGCGCGGTAGCGTTCAGTAGAGCCACCCGACTCCAGGTGCAGTTCTCGATCACCGTCAGAGCCTGGCGCCATCATCGCCACCTGGCGGGCGCCGGCGGTGCATTCGAACGCCAGCTCCAGATCGTCGGACGCCTCCGAGCCAAAGGCCAGCTTGGCCTCGCCGCCATCCTGGGTCAGCCGCCAGTCCAGGCCGGCGACCGGGACGGGCGCGCCCGAAACGACGCTTTCGGGGGAGGACGCGGTGGCGCAAGCGCCGAGGCCGAGCAGGGCGGCGGCGGTCAGGAGGATGGGAGTGGACTTCATCCGCTGCAAAGCTCCGCGAAGCGCCGAAGGCGGGGCAGGGCGTTGCGGCCCACCTCGATCGCGCGCGACCCGTCGGACCAAGCCAGGTTCAACTTCCCGCTGGCCAGAAAGGCCGCAAAGACCGGGTGATCGGTGCGAAGCGCGGTTTGCAGCTGGCCGCCGCGAGCGTTGGCGACCTCGACAGCCGCTGTGGCCTGTCCCGAACGGGCGGTGGCGAAACCTGTCGGCGCCTGGACGTCATAGAGGGAAAGACGCGCGACGCCCGACCCGGGATCGCATTCCAGTGTCGAGCGCAAGCGCGGCGTGTCGGGTACTTCATTGGCCAGCACCAGCGGGCCGTCGCCTTCATACAGCGTCCATGTCCAGGCGTCGTTCTGGACAGGCGCAGGCGATGCGCCCATCGCCCAGGCGACGGTCAGGGCCGCGATCAGACTGGTCATGGATTCAGCCCCCGCTGACGACCGAAGGATCCATTGTGGATCAGGCGCGGCTGGAACCGCAATAGGCCAGGAAGGTCGCGGCCATGTGACGCTCATCGTCGCTGGCGGCCAGGCGCGCTTCGCCGGCCTCGCCGCGCACCGACAGGGGCCGCCCTTCGGCCAGGCCGCGCAGGGCGGCGTCGTTCAGCGGCAAGGTGCTTTCCTCGAAGTCGCCGGCGGACAGGGGGTCGAGGCTCTGAGGGCCCATGGAGGCGCGAACCAGACGGGGTGTGTCGGGCTTCATGTCGCCGTAGACCACGACCTCGGCGTCGCCGGGCGAGCAGGTCATCATCAGAGCCAGCTGATCGGAGTTGGGCATGCCGTAGGCCAGCTTGGCCATGTCGTCTTCATGGCTCAGATGCCAGCCGGCGCCGTCCGAGCGTTGGTCGTCGGTCGCGTTGGTCTGCACCGCGAAGGCGGCGAGGGCGACGGCGGCGAGAGCGGGGACCACGACCTTGATCATGATCGCTGAACGCGGGTTGGGCGTTAAGAGTTCACGGCTCAGCTTGGAGAGAATTGGATTCTTTCGCCCGGACGGCTATCAGGCGCCCCTTCCTGTTTGCGAGCGCCTTTATGTCCGACGCCCTGCCCGACCGCCTGTCCGTCGATCCCGACAGCCCGTTTCACGACGCCGATCTGCTGGCGCGCGGCATCGGCGTTCGCTTCAAGGGCGAAGAGAAGACCAATGTCGAGGAATACTGCGTTTCGGAAGGCTGGGTCCGGCTGGCGTTGGGCAATCGCGTCGATCGTCGCGGCAAGCCGCTGACGGTGAAGCTGCAAGGGGTGGTCGAACCCTATCTGCAGAACGACTGACGTTTCCGGCAAGGCCGACTCGGGTCTAGGTTTCGACCTTCGACCCGCCGGAGCGCCCCCGTGAACATCCGTCTCTCCCGTATTCTTGTCGCCACGGTCGCGCTTGCGGCCTTCACTGGCCCGGTGGCCGCTCAGGACGCCCAGGCGATCCGCACGGCTGAGCAGCTTCGCGACCGCGCCATGGCGGGCTCGGGCGCCTATTCGATCGTCGAGGCCATCACCACCCGCTTTGGTCCGCGTCCGGCCGGCACGGCGTCCGAGCGGGCCGCCGCCGAATGGGGCGTCGGCTATCTGCGCGCCGAAGGCTTCGACAATGTCCGCCTGCAGGAGTTCCCCCTAAGCGCCTGGTCTCGGGGTCAGGAGTCGGTCGAGATCGTCGGCCGCCATGCCCAGCCCCTGGCCGCCGTCGGCCTGGGCGGCGGCCAGGCCACCCCACCCGAAGGCATCGAGGCCGAGGCGGTGGTGTTCGAAACCTTCCAAGGTCTGCTGGACGCGCCGGCCGGGTCGCTGACCGGCAAGATCGCAGTCGTGCTTCAGGACACCATCCGCGCCCAGGACGGCCGCGGC
The DNA here is from genome assembly GCF_004683885.1 of Brevundimonas sp. MF30-B. Lineage (NCBI taxonomy): Bacteria > Pseudomonadati > Pseudomonadota > Alphaproteobacteria > Caulobacterales > Caulobacteraceae > Brevundimonas > Brevundimonas sp. MF30-B. The sequence continues at coordinate 1,239,693 of NZ_CP038440.1, forward strand.
TACGGCTCGTCCTCGGTCATGCGCTTCCAGGGGCCGACCGAGGCGGCGGCGCGCGGCGCGGTCGGCTATGTGCTGCGCTCTCTGGGCACACACGATCACCGCTTCCCGCACACCGGCGCGACGCGGGTGGGCGAGGGGACCGTACCGGCCTTCGCCATCAGCCCGCCTGACGCCGATCAGATCCGCCGCCTGGTCGCCCTGAACGAAGGCCCGATCCGGCTGCGCCTGAAATCCACGGCCGCCTTCGAGGCGCCCGGCCGGTCGCAGAACGTCATCGCCGAGGTGCGCGGCCGCGAACGTCCCGACGAGATCATCACCATCGGCGGCCACCTGGACAGCTGGGACCAGGGCACCGGCGCCATCGACGACGCCGCAGGCATCGCCATCACCACTGCCGCGCTCAAGCTGATCGCCGACCTGCCCCAGGCTCCGCGCCGCACCATCCGTGTCGTCTGGTGGGGCGCCGAGGAGGTCAGCCAGCCCGCGCCCGCTCAGGGCCTGGCGGGCGCCCGCGCCTACGCCCAGTCGATCGAAGGCGAGGTCGCCAACCACATCGCCATCTCCGAAAGCGATTTCGGCGCCGGCCGCATCTACGGCCTCAGCCTGCCCGGCGGACAGGCCGACAGCGACTTCCAGAAAGCCGCCATGCGCGTGCTGACGCCCATCGGCGTGCTGTGGAACCCCGCGCCCGCGCGCGGCGGCGGCCCCGACACCGGCCCCAGCGTCGCGCTCGGCGTGCCCGCCTTCCAACTGGCCCAGGACGGCACCGACTACTTCGACGTGCACCACACCGCCGACGACGTCATCGACCGCATCGACCCCAAGGCGATGGATCAGAACGTCGCCGCCTGGGCCGCCCTGCTGTGGCTGATCGCCGACAGCGACGTCGACTTCCGCGCCGCGGCGCCGACGCCCTGAGGCTTGGCGCATATCGGCTCGGCCGATATACGAGGCTTCAGTGCGGGCGTGGCGAAACTGGTAGACGCAACGGACTTAAAATCCGTCGGGCCTGGCCCGTGCCGGTTCGACCCCGGCCGCCCGCACCATTCAGGATTTTGGCAAGCGCTCTCCTTTGACAGCCGGACCTTGCACGGACTGCGGGGAATCAGTCGGAGGTGGCTGCAGCGTTCGGGGCCTATTCGCCCAGCGCAGGCTTTCTTCCGCGGCCTGCAGTCTCGTCCCCTTACCGCGAGCGATGAGGGGCGGCCACGACGCCGCGCTCAGGCAGGGTCTCTTCGCCGAAATGATGCTCAATGCGGCCGGTCAGCATCTCCTTGCGGGAGAACACCTCCTCCTGGCCGTCGATAAGCAGTTCGTCCTCGCCTGGATCGTCGTCGCCGGGAGGGCTGACAGGGTCCGAGCCGTGGGGGGTCATGATGGATCCTAGTGAGCTTTCTGAGGCGGCCCGCGGACTCGATGACGGGGCCCTAACGCGGGGCGCTATTGAGGTGGAACAACACCGGCCCACGCGAGGTTGCTTCGACTCGCCGCAGGAGGACGCTTTGTGAACAATCGAGCACCGGAAACCGAGAGCATCAGCCCATGATGGCCGCATCCCCATGGCTGCTGGTCGTCATCGGCGTGGCGATCGTGCTGGTCGCGGTTCTCGCCTATGGTCAGATGCAGTCCCGCAAGCGCGATCGAGAGGTTGATCCGCACACGCCGTCGGACGATCCGTCCAAGGGAATGTGATCCCCTTCGATCCAGCTGCAGGCTTCGAGCCAGCAGCGGGACATGGGAGTCCTGCGACATTGGGCCGCATTATCGCTGCGATGGGCTTTCGCGTCGCCGCCGTTGAATACTGACGTTACGGAACCATCAGCCTTCAGGAAAAACAGTCATGATCGCTCGACGCACCTTCCTCGCCACGTCAGGCGCTCTGGCGCTCAGCGGCGCCTGGACGCCCGACGCCTCGGCTCGTCAAACCAATGTGCGCGATCTGATCACCACCCGGTTCCGAGGGGCTGATCAGGACGTGCCGGTCATCGGCATCGGCACTGCGAGGCGTTATGCCGAGCCGGCCGACGCGGCGGCCATGAGCGCACTGCGCGACACCGTGGGCCGTTTCGCGGAGCTGGGGGGCAGTCTGATCGACACAGCCCCTTCCTATGGGCGCGCGGAGGAGGTTGTTGGCGAACTGGTGCAAGACCTCGGCATTCGTGACCGTCTCTTTATCGCCACCAAGGTCGGCGCCGACAACGTCGAGCAGGGCGCGGCCCAGATCGAAGCCTCGTTCCGCAAGCTGCGTACGGACGTGATCGACCTGATCGCGGTGCATAATCTGCGGGGACTCGACAACCAGCTGGCGCTTTTGCGTGATCTGAAGGCCTCCGGACGCATTCGGGCGCTCGGCGCCACAACATCCGCAAAGCCACAGTACGCGGCCTTCGAGGCCGCCATGCGTCAACACTCGCTCGACGCCATCCAGATCGATTACGCCCTCGACAATCGAGAGGCGGCGGATCGGATTCTGCCCCTTGCGCAGGAACAGGGCGTGACGGTCATGATCAACTTGCCGTTCGGCCGGGGTCGATTGTTCCAGGCTGTGCAGGATCGGCCGCTGCCGGACTGGGCGGCCGAGATCGGAGCCGCCAGCTGGGCCCAAATCTTCCTGAAGTACATCGTTTCCCATCCGTCGCGGCCTATCGCCATCCCCGGCACGGCCCAGGTGCGCTATGCGGATGACAACCTGGGCGCGGCGCGCGCCCCGCTGCCCGATGCGGCCATGAGGCGTCGCATGGAGCAGTATATTGACGCCGTCTGACGATCCGTCGCCACGGCGTCTGGGACAGGCTGCGCCGCGCTTCAACCTGATCGCGGTGCGCCAAGAAGAGCAGCCGGCGGTGATCGGCGGCTTCCTGATGTTCTTCCTGCTGTTCACCAGCTGGTTCATGCTCCGGCCGGTGCGCGAGATGTTCGGCGTGGCCGGCGGCGTCGACAATCTTCAGTGGCTGTTCACCGCCACCTTCGCGGCCACTCTGATCGTGGCGCCGGTGTATGGGTGGGCGGCCGGGCGGCTGCCGCGACGGCGGCTTCTGCCGCTCGCCTATCTGGTCTCGTCGGTGGTGATGATCGGCTTCGGGGTAAGCCTCGCGCTGGACCCGGGGAATGTGTGGGTCGGACGCCTGTTCTACGTCTGGGCTTCGGTCTTCAACCTGTTCGTCATCTCCATCGCCTGGAGTCTTCTGGCCGATGTGCTGGACCGCGACCAGAGCCAGCGGATGTTCGGCCAGATCGCCGCCGGCGCCAGCCTGGGCGGCTTGACCGGCCCGGTGCTGAGCGGATTGCTGATTGCGCCGCTCGGCGAGGCGGGGCTGTTGTTCATTTCCACGGGCCTGCTGCTCTCCACCCTCGTCTGCGTCCTCTGGCTGCTGCGTTGGCGCGACCGCATGGGCCCGCGACGCGACGGCCCGACGCCCGAGCGTATCGGAGGTTCGATCTGGGGCGGGCTCAGGCTGATCATCGCATCGCCCTACCTTCTGGCGGTCGCGGCTTTCGTGTTGCTGCTCACCTCGGTGACGACCTTCCTCTATTTCGAACAGGCGCGCATCGTGTCGGAGACGTTCGCCGACCGCACCCGCCAGACCCAGGTCTTCGCGACGATCGATGCGGTGGTGCAGGCCTCGACGATCGGAATCCAGCTTTTCCTGACCGGCTGGATCGCGCGCCGTCTTGGCGTGGTGGTTCTACTCACAGCCGTGCCGGTCATCATGGTTTTCGGCTTTGGGCTCCTGGCGTTCGCGGCCACCTTCCCCATCCTGGTTTTCGTCATGGTCGTGCGTCGGGTGGGCGAGTACGCCCTGGTTCGGCCGGGCCGGGAGATGCTGTTCTCGCCGCTCGATCTGGAGACCAAGTACAAGGCCAAGAACGCCATCGACACGGTCGTGTACCGGGGCGGCGACATGATGTCCGCTTGGCTGAACACCGGGATCGCCAGTCTCGGGGCGGCCTGGTTGGTCGCTTTGCTGGGTGGTCTGATTGCGGGCGTATGGGCCGCAGTGGGCTGGAACGTCGGGCGTCGGCACGACCGGTCGGACGTCGGACGGGCCTGACGCTAGAACGCCTTATACGCGCAAGACGCCCCCGAATGCCGCTTGGCCAGAGGGCAGGCGGCGGGTAACAGCACCGCCGTCGTGAATGCGTTGTGAGGACGTGATGATTCGTGGATGGCTCGCTTTCCTGACTCTTTCTGCGAGTCTGATGGGGACCACGCCCGCCGCTCTCAGCCAGCCGTTGAGCCCGGGCGTTGAGCCGCACGCCGCGCCGGCTCTTGTAGTCGTTGTCGTGGTCGATCAGCTGGGCGCTGATCTGTTCAATCAATACCGCCCGCGTTTCCAGGCTGGGCTGAAGACGCTTTCGGATGAGGGCCTGGTCTACGCCAACGGCTACCACGCCCATGGACTCACTGAGACCTGCCCGGGCTTCTCGACCATACTGAGCGGCCGGCACCCGACGGAAACGGGCATTCAGGCCAACTTCGGCTTCGATCCGGAAACGGGCCGACCTTTCTATTGTCTAGAGGACAGGCGGAACGCGCTCGCGCACGGCCGCAACACCGACAACGGCCCGGTGGGACCGGCGCTGCTGCGCGCCACGACCCTGGGCGACTGGTTGAAGGAGCAGAGCCCCGCGAGCCGCGTCTTCGCCGTTTCCGGCAAGGATCGCGGCGCCATCAATCTGGCGGGCCATCGGCCCGACGGCGCCTATTGGCACACGATGGATTTCGGCTTCACGACCTATGTGGAGCCGGGCCAGGACGCCGCCGAACGCCTTGCGCCCATATCCGCCTTCAACGCGCGAACGGCCGAGCGCCTGCGCGCTGATCCGCCCGCCTGGGACTTCACCCGCGACCAGTGCCGCGCCCTGGTCGGAACCTTGACCGTGGCGGGGCAGGCGTTCCATTCGACCCTGCCGCCGGCGATGTTCGAGCTGGATGTCTCGCCGCTGCTGGACGAGATCACTCTGGAAGCCGCGACTGAGCTTCTGGAGACCCAGCAACTGGGCCGTCGAGGCGTGACCGATCTGCTGGGCGTCAGCCTGTCGGGCACGGACCGCATCGGCCACGCCTACGGCGCCCAGGGGCCGGAGATGTGCGAGCAGATGCATCGCCTCGACGTCGCTCTGGGCGATTTCCTGAAGCGTCTGGAGGATGTGCCCGGCGGCGTTCTGCTGGTCCTGACGGCCGATCACGGCGGCTCTGACATTGTAGAGCGGCTGGCCGAACGGGGCGAGCCCCGCGCCCGCCGTGCGGACCCGACCATCATCCCGCGCCTGAACCTGATGCTGCGCGAGCGTTTCGGCTTCGACCACGACGCCGCCGCCTATTCGGCGACGGGCGTCTCGCTGCGCGGCCCGGAGCGGACCGCATTGACTGGAGCGACGCGAGACCAGGCCATAGCGGCCGCCGTCGCCTTCCTGAACGATCAGCCGGACGTGGCCATCGCCGTGGCGCGCGACGAACTGATCGCCGACCCCGTCCCGGCCGATACGCGCGAGCCGGCGGCCTTGAGCCTCCGAGAACGTCTGCGTCTAAGCGTTGTCGCCGATCGGTCGCCGGAAATCATGTACGGCCTGACGCCCTTCACCGTGCGGGGCGGCGGGCGCATCGGATCGTCGGCCATGAGCCACGGCTCGATCTGGGATTACGACCGCCGCGTGCCGATCCTGTTCTGGACGCCCGGCGACGGGGGGCAGGAGCGGCCGGCGCCCATCCGCACCATCGATATCGCACCGACCTTGGCCAATGCGCTTGGGCTGGAGACGCCGGAAGTGGACGGCCGCTGCATTGATCTGGGGCTGGCCGTGGCCGGGGCCTGCGGGCAGGGCGCGCCGTAAACTCGTGTTTCGGCGGGCGTTCCGGCCTTACCCGGGACGCGGTTCATTGGCAGAACAGGGGTGGAAACGCCTCCCGACGCCAATGAGAAGATCATGAAAAGAGCCCGGCGCGCGCGCATCGTCGCCACCCTGGGGCCCGCCAGCCGCGCCCCCGGCACCGTCAAGGCCCTGGCCGAGGCCGGTGTCGACGTGTTTCGCTTGAACTTCAGCCACGGGTCGCATGAGGATCACGCCGCCGCCTTGAAGGCCGTGCGCGGCGCCGAGATGGCGTTGCAACGACCGCTGGGCGTGCTCGCCGACCTGCAAGGCCCCAAGCTGCGGCTGGGCCGGTTCGCCGATGTGGAGATTTCTGTGAAGCCCGGCCACGTCATGCGGCTGGACCTGGATCCCACGCCGGGGAACGAGGCGCGGGTTCAGATGCCACACCCTGAAATCTTCAAGGCGCTGCGCACCGGGATGCTGCTGCTGATCGACGACGGGCGGGTGCGCCTGCGCGTCGGCGAACGCGCCGACACCTGGGCCGATGTGACGGTTGAGAGCGGCTCCAAACTGTCGGACCGCAAAGGCGTGGCCGTGCCCGAGGCGGTGGTGCCGGTCTCTGCCCTGACGCCCAAGGACCGCGAGGACCTGGCCTTCGCTCTGCGCCTCGGCGTCGACTGGGTGGCGCTCAGCTTCGTCCAGAAGGCCGAGGACATGGCCGAGCTGAAGCGGCTGGTCGGCGGTCAGGCCGCCTGTCTGGCCAAGATCGAAAAGCCTCAGGCCCTGACGGACCTTGAGGCCATTCTGGACTACTGCGACGGCGTCATGGTCGCGCGTGGCGACCTGGGCGTCGAACTGGACCCAGAAGAGGTGCCGGTCGCCCAAAAGCAGATCCTGCGCGCCGCCCGCCAGCGCGGCGTGCCGGCCATCGTCGCCACCCAGATGCTGGAGTCCATGACCTCCAGCCCAGCGCCGACCCGCGCCGAGGCGTCGGATGTCGCCAACGCCGTCTATGAGGGCGCCGACGCCCTCATGCTGTCGGCCGAGACAGCGTCGGGCGCCTATCCGCTGGAAGCCGTCGGCATCATGAACCGGATCATGGAGCGGGTGGAGCGCGACCCGCTCTGGCCCGGCCTGATGGACGCCGACCACGCCGGCATGGACATCCACGACGTCGACGCCCTGGTCGCCGCCGCGCGCAAGGCCGCCGAGGCCCAGTCCACCGCCTGCATGGTGGTCTTCACCACCCTGGGCGGCACCGCGCGCCGCATGTCGCGCGAACGCCCGCTGCAGCCTGTTCTGGCCCTGACGCCCAAGGCCGAAACCGCACGCCGCCTGTCGCTGGTCTGGGGCCTGGAGCCGCGCCTGGGCAAGGAGCCGACCTCACTGGAGGACGTCACCGAAGACGCCGTCCAGTCGGCCATGAAATACGGCCTGGCCGAGCCGGGCCAGCGCATCCTCATCCTCGCCGGCACCCCCTTCGGCGCGCCCGGCGCCGCCAATCTGCTTCGCCTCGCCCATGCGCCGGCCAAGAGCAGGCGGCGGCGCTAGTCCGGATCTTCGCGCTTATCCTGCCGCGATCACGCCGCAGGCGACGCGGTCGCCCGAGCCGCCGATGGGCTGGCTGTTGTGGTCGTCAGGCTGGGCGTGGATGACTATGGCCGAGCCGTCCGCGTCCAGCAGGTGCGCGCCGGGGCCGCTGTCGGCCAGGCGGGCGAAGGTGGTGAACACCTCGGCGTAGGCGCGGCCCTGGGCGTCCGCATAGATGTTGGGCAGGTCGCCGAAGTCGTTCTGCTGGGCGTTCAGCAGGCCGTGCACCACATCGGTCGAGCCGCCGTGGACGTGGGCGCCGGCCGACTGGAAGCCGGGACCTTCGCAGGTTCCGGTCTCGTGCAGGTGGATGCCGTGCCACCCGGGGGTCAGGCCGGTGGCCTCGATGCGGATCACCACCCCTTGCGGACCCTGGCTGAAGGTGGCCGTGCCGGCCTGTCCGCCTTGGCCGTTCGTCAGAGGGGCCGTTGCCGTGGCGCCGACGTCGGCGCGCTGCGCCGTCAGGGCCGGAGCGGGCGCAGCGGCCGGGCTGGTGGCGTCGGCCGCCGTCGTGCCTTCGGGCTGGCTGCAGGCGGCCAGCGGGGCGGCGATGAGGACGGAGGCGAGGAGCATGGCGCGCATGATGTTTTTCCCTTGTCAGACGGGGCGTTTGAACCGGCGCGCGTCATTTGGCGCCACAGCCCCTGGATGCTAGAAACCCAGGCAGCGGATCACGTTCCGATTCCGGCCCAATAAAGCCCGATTTCCTTGACCGACGACACCTTGCAGAACCCGCCCGCCCCCCGCGGCGGCGACATCTCCAACATCACCATCGAGGACGAGCTGCGTCGCTCGTATCTCGATTACGCCATGAGCGTGATCGTCAGCCGCGCCCTGCCGGACGCGCGCGACGGTTTGAAGCCCGTGCACCGTCGCATCCTGTACTCGATGCACGATCTGAACATGACGCCCGAGCGCAGCTATTCGAAGTGCGCGCGCGTGGTCGGTGACGTGCTGGGCCGGTTCCACCCGCACGGCGACGCCTCGGTCTATATGGCGCTGGTGCGCATGGCTCAGCCCTTCTCGATGGGGCTGATGCTAGTCGACGGCCAGGGCAACTTCGGTTCGGTCGACGGCGATATGCCGGCTTCGATGCGTTACACCGAGGCCAAGATGGCTCCGGCCGCCGTCGCCCTGATGGCCGACATCGACAAGGACACTGTCGATTTCCAGCCCAACTACGACGAAAAGGAGCTGGAGCCGGTCGTCCTGCCGAGCCGGATTCCGAACCTGCTGGTCAATGGCGCGGGCGGCATCGCCGTCGGCATGGCGACCAACATCCCGCCGCATAACCTGGGCGAGGTCGTGGACGCGGCCCTGGCCCTGCTGGACGATCCCGAAGTCTCGGACGACGCTCTGCTGGACATCGTGCCCGGCCCCGACTTCCCCACCGGCGGCGAGATCATGGGCCGCACCGCGCCGCGCAACGCCCTGCGCGACGGACGCGGCTCGGTCATCGTGCGCGGCAAGGCCTCGATCGAGGAGATCCGCAAGGACCGCGAGGCCATCGTCATCACCGAACTGCCGTTCCAGGTGAACAAGCAGAGCCTGATCGAACGCATCGCCGAAATGGTGCGTGAGAAGCGCCTTGAAGGCATCTCCGACGTCCGCGACGAATCCGACCGTCAGGGCATGCGCATGGTGATCGAGCTGAAGCGCGACGCCTCGGGCGACGTGATCCTGAACCAGCTCTATCGCTACACGGCGCTGCAGTCGTCGTTCGGCGTCAACATGCTGGCGCTGAACCGCGGTCGGCCCGAACAGATGGGCCTGCGCCAGCTGCTGCAGATCTTCCTCGACTTCCGCGAGGAGGTGGTGGTCCGCCGCGTCAAGTTCGAGCTGGCCAAGGCCCGCGACCGCGGCCACGTCCTGGTCGGTCTGGCCGTGGCCGTGGCCAACATCGACGAGGTGATACACATCATCCGGTCGTCGGCCGATCCCGCCGAGGCGCGCGAGCGGCTGCAGGCCAAGGCCTGGCCCGTCGGGGACATGATGGCCCTGGTCGAGCTGATCGCCGATCCGCGCACCGTTCTGGTCGAGGGCGACAAGATCCGCCTGACCGACGAACAGGCCCGCGCCATCCTGGCCCTGACGCTCAGCCGCCTGACCGGCCTGGGCCGCGACGACATCTTCGGCGAGGCGCGCGGCCTGGCCGACACCATCCAGGGCCACCTGACCATCCTGTCGGACCGCAAGAACGTCTTGGGCATCATCCGCGACGACCTGATCGCGGTGAAGGACCAGTTCGCCGTGCCGCGTCGCACCGTCATCGGCGAAGGCGACGCCGAGATGGAGGACGAAGACCTGATCCCGCGCGAGGACATGGTCGTCACCGTCACCCACGGCGGCTACGTCAAGCGCGTGGCGCTCAACGCCTATCGGACCCAGCATCGCGGCGGCAAGGGCAAGTCCGGCATGACGATGAAGGACGAGGACGCCATCACCGGCGTCTTCTCCGCCTCGACCCATACGCCGGTCCTGTTCTTCGCCACCAACGGCCGGGCCTACAAGCTCAAGACCTGGCGTCTGCCGCTGGGCGCGCCGACCTCGCGCGGCAAGGCCTTCGTCAACCTGCTGCCCATCGAGCCGGGCGACAGCATCATGAACGTGTTGCCCCTGCCCGAGGACGAGACCACCTGGGGCGACTACGACATCATGTTCGCCACTCAGTCGGGCGATGTGCGCAGGAACAAGCTGTCGGACTTCGCCACGGTGAACCGCGCCGGCAAGATCGCCATGAAGCTGGAAGACGGCGACCACATGGTCGGCGTCGGCCTGTGCACCGCCGACGACGACGTCATGCTGACGACGGCCTTGGGCCGGGCCATCCGCTTCAAGGCCGACGACGTCCGCGTCTTCAAGGGCCGCGATTCCACCGGCGTGCGCGGCATCCGTCTGCAGGACGGCGACCAGGTTATCTCCATGGCCGTGCTGGGCCGCGTCGACGCCTCGCCCGAGGAACGCGCCGCCTATGTCAAACACGCCAACGCCATGCGCCGCGCCGTGGGCGAAGAGACCGAGGAGACGCCCGCAGAGGGCGACGACGAGGCGGTCGCGGAAGCCAGCCTGTCGGTCGAGCGCATCGCCGAACTGGGCGCGGCCGAGCAGTTCATCCTGACGGTCACCGACACCGGCTTCGGCAAGCGATCCTCGGCCTACGAGTATCGCCGCACCGGTCGCGGCGGGCAGGGGCTGACGGCCCATGGCCTGGGCGGCCGCGCCGGCACGCGCCTGGCCGCCGCCTTCCCGGTTCAGGACGGCGACGATCTGCTGATGGTCACCGACGGCGGTCAGATGATCCGCACGCCGGTCAGCCAGGTCCGCGTGGTCGGCCGCTCCAGCCAGGGCGTCACCATCTTCCGCACGGGCAAGGACGAGAAGGTCGTCTCCGTCGAGCGCCTGCCTGAAAGCGCGGACGGCGAGGCGGACGTGGCCGTTGACGAGGATCCGGGCGAGGGCTGAGCCCTTTCCCGGCGGCTGGAACGATGATCCTCATCGACGGTCAGCCCGCGTCGCCTGACGATCTGGCGCACCAGGCGCTGGTCAACTACGGCGCCTACACCTCCTTTCGCGTGGAGGGCGGCGCGGCGCGGGGGCTGGATCGGCACCTGGCGCGGCTGGAACAGTCGGCGCTCGCCCTGTTTGGCGAGGCGGTGGTCGAAGGGCGTCTTCGGGGTCTGATGCGCTTGGCCGTAGGCGGCCGCGAGGCGTGCTGGCTGCGCGTCAGCCTGTTCTCGCCCGAGATCGGCCATCGCGATCCCGGCTTCGTGGGCGCGCCGCGCGTCATGACAGCGGTGTTCGATCCGCCGCCGCCGCTGGCCGGTTCGGTGCGCCTCATGACGCTGGATTACGAACGCGAAGCGCCCGAACTGAAGCACACCGCCACCTTCGGCCTGATGCACGCACGCCGCGCAGCGCGGGCGGCCGGATTCGACGACGCTCTGTTCGTCGATCGGGCAGGGCGCATCTCGGAAGGCAGTCTCTGGAACATCGGCTTCGTGCAGGGCGACACGGTGGTCTGGCCACAGGCGGCGATGCTGGCCGGCGTGACCCAGGCGATCCTTCGCGACGGGCTGGGTAGGGCGGGCCTGACCCAGCAGACGCGGGCGATCACTCGCGACGACCTGCGGACCTTCGACGGCGCCTTCCTCTGCAACAGCGCCACGCCGGCCGCCTCGGTGACGGCCATCGACGAGCTGACCTTGGTGGAGCCGTCCGCCCTGATCCAGCGCCTGCGTGATCTGTGGGCGGCGTCGCCGTTGCAGCCGCTATGACCATCACGTCGCTGTCAGGCGCACTAGGCCGTTGATTTCGCGCCTGCTAAACGAACCGCGAGAGGCGAAGGGGGACCCGCCATGCGCATCGGCCTTTATCCAGGCACCTTCGACCCCGTCACCAACGGGCACATGGACATCATCGGCCGAGCCGTGAAGCTGGTCGACCGGCTGGTCATCGGTGTGGCGCGCAACGACGACAAGGGCCCGCTGTTCACCACCGACGAGCGGGTCGAGATGCTGAGGGCCGAGGTCGAGGGCCTGGGCGGCGACATCGTGGTGCAGCCGTTCGAGACGCTGCTGATGCATTTCGCCGAAAGCCTGAACGCCAACGTCATCATCCGGGGGCTGCGGGCCGTCGCGGACTTCGAGTACGAGTTCCAGATGACGGCCATGAACCAGCGCCTCAATAGCGACATCGAGACCGTCTTTCTGATGGCCGACCCCCGCCACCAGGCCATCGCTTCGCGGCTGGTCAAGGAGATCGCCCGGCTGGACGGCGCGATCGAGAGTTTCGTCAGCCCCGCCGTCGCCGCGCGGGTGCGGGCCCGAGTGAAGAACGGACACTGATCTTGAAGACCAAGACCCTGCTTTCGACCGCTCTGGCGGCTCTCGCCCTCTCTCTGGCCGTCGCGCCCATCGCCTCCGCCCAGGCGTCGCGTACGGTTGAGCCGCAGAACCTGATGGTGATCGACACCGCCAAGGGGCGCATCCTGGTCGAGCTGTCGCCGACGGCCGCCCCGGCCCATGTCGAGCGGCTGCGCACCCTGGCCGGTCAAGGCTTCTACGACGGGCTGAAGTTCCACCGCGTGATCCCGAACTTCATGGCCCAGACCGGCGATCCGCTGGGCACAGGCGCGGGCGGTTCGGAGCTGCCGAACCTTCGAGCTGAATTCAGTTTCCGTCGTGGACGCGAAGGTTTCGTAGAGGTTCCCAATGCGGGCCAGGGTGTGTTCGGCCTAGTCGACGCCCTGCCGGTCCAGACTCAGCCCGACGCGCAGATGATGATCAACGCGGACTTCAAAGTGGCTGCGAACGGCCTGTTCTGTCCCGGCGTGCTGGGGATGGCGCGGTCGGGCAGTCCCGATAGCGCTAACAGCCAGTTCTTCCTTATGAGCGGCCGCAACGCCAATCTGGACGGGCTCTACACGGCCTTCGGCCGCGTCCTGTCGGGGCTGGACGTCGTACGCGCGCTCAAGCCTGGATCCGAAGCCGAGGACGGCCGCGTGATCGATCCGGACGTCATGAGCCGCGTGCGCATGGCTTCCGACCTGCCTGACGGCGAACGCCCGCAAGTCACCGTGACCACGCCGACGGTCGAGATGATCGAGGCCGAACGCGCCCGTCGGGGCGCAGTCTTCAGCGTCTGCGACATCCAGCCCGTGGTCGAGGTCGCGGGCTGAGCCTCTTCCGGGGAGGGAAGAGAACATGAGAACAACCGCCGCCGCACTGACATCTGTCCTGGCCCTCACGGCCGCGCCCGCATGGGCGCAAGAGGCCCCTGCGCCCACGGCGGCGCCGACGCCCGTCCCGGCGCCCGCGCCCTCCGAATGGCGCGAGGTGGCGCCCGACAATCTGCTGGTCATCGACACCAACCGCGGGCGTATCCTGATCGAGCTGTCGCCGCTGGCCGCGCCCGGCCATGTCGAGCGCATCCGCCTGCTGGCGCGGCGCCAGTTCTACGACGGCATCGTCTGGCATCGGGTGATCGACTGGTTCATGGCCCAGACGGGCGATCCGCTGGGCACCGGAGAGGGCCAGAGCTGGTATCCCAACCTGAAGGGCGAGTTCACCTTCCAGCGCACGGCCGAGACGCCGTTCGTCGCCGTCGCTCGGCCGACGGGATCCGAGGTCGGCTTCATCGGCTCTCTGCCGGTCCAGACCCAGCCTGACAGCCTGCTGGCTCTGAACGGTTCGGGGCGCGCCTCGACCTGGGGTCTGTACTGCCCCGGCGTGGCCGGCATGGCGCGCGACGACGATCCCGACAGCGCCAACAGCCAGTTCTTCCTTATGCGTCAGGCCTATCCGTCGCTGGAGAAGCGCTACACCGTCTGGGGCCGCGTCGTGTCAGGCCTGGACGTGGTTCGGGCGATCAAGGTCGGCGAGGGTGACAACGGCGCCATGGTGGGCGAGCCGGACCGCATGATCCGCGTGCGCGTCGCCTCCGACCTGCCCGAGGGCGAGCGACCGACGGTGCGCATGGCGGATGCGGCCTCAACCGCCGTGACCGAACTGGTGCGGCAGGCGCGTCAGGCCAAGGGCGCGGACTTCTCGATCTGCGACATCGACCTGCCGGTTCAGGTGTCGGACGGCGCGGCCCCGGCGGCTTAGGTTTCCGGCTGCGCCCGTCCCTGGTTGCGTCCGCGGCCTCTCCCGCGTCGGCGTCGGCGCGAAGGCTGATCCTGACGCATCCGCTCCAGCAGCAGGCCTTCGCGCAGGCCCCGGTCGGCGACGCGCACGCGCTCGCACGGCCAGGCCCGCTGCACGGCCTCCAGAATGGCGGCCCCGGCCAGAACCAGATCCGCCCGGTCCGGTCCGATGCAACTGTCGGCCGCGCGGCCGGCCGGCCCCATGCGGCGCAGGCGGTCGGCGGCGGCCTCGCACTGGCCGCGCGTCATCCATAGCCCGTCGACGAGGTCGCGCTGATAGCGGCGCAGCCCCAGATGGATGCCCGCCAGGCTGGTGATTGCGCCCGAGGTGCCGATCATGTGGCCGCGCCCGGCGGCGAAGTGATCATGGACATGGGCGGCGCCGGCCCCGCCGCGCGCGATGGCGGCGCTCATGTCGGCGACCATGGCCTCGTACCAGTCCGGCGCCGACCCCTCGGGCTCGGGATGCCGCTCGGCCAGGGTCACGACGCCCAGCGGGGCCGACATCCAGTCCAGGGTTTCGAAACCGCGCGCGCCTTTGGCCAGCCACGAAATCTCCGTCGACCCCCCGCCGACGTCGACGACCAGCACGGCCTCCGCGCGCGGATCAAACAGGTTCAAACAGCCCGCGACCGACAGACGGGCCTCTTCGGCCGGGTCGATGATGCGCAGCCGCAGGCCGGTGCCCTTGCGTACTCGTTCCACAAACGCCTCGCCATTCTCGGCGGCGCGGCAGGCTTGGGTCGCCACGGCGGTGAAACGGTCGGAATCGACGCCGCGCCGGATCAGTCGTTCGGCGCACAGGCCCAAGGCGTCATAGGCGCGGTCCATGGCGCCTGTATCCAGGTGGCCAGTGCGCGAAAGGCCCTCGCCCAGGCGGACGATGCGGCTGAAGCTGTCGACGACGCGAAAGCCGTCCCGCGCCGGCCGCGCGATCAGCAGCCGGCAGTTGTTGGTCCCCAGGTCGAGCGCGCCGTAAAGCGGCGCGTCGCGGCCTGACACCCCTTGGCCCCCTTGGGACCGCCGGGACTGGGACCGGTCGTCGCGCCGCGCGGGCGCGCCTTCGGTCTCCGGCATGGGCCGAACTCGGTTGTATTGGGCGCGCCATGCTGGCGCCCGTCCCGATCAACCTAGACCTGCCACGAACCGTTCGCCAAGCCGAAAGGATGACGAAACGCCTTCGGCCGCCTAGATAGGTTGAAAGGCCGTCAGAGCCGCTCAGGAGCGTTTCATGTCCGATTTCGAACACGTCTTCGAACAGCCGCCGGAAGGCGCGGCCGCCGACTGGACCATTCCCCAGAACTGGTCGGCCTACACCGAGGTCGAGCACGACACCTGGAACACCCTGTATGCGCGGCAGATGAAGGTCCTGCCCGGCCGCGCCTGCGAAGCCTTCATTCGCGGCCTGGACGCCCTGGACCTGAACGCCGGCGGCATCCCGGACTTCGACGTCATCAATCCCAAGCTTCAAGCCCTGACCGGCTGGACGGTGGTGTGCGTGCCGGGCCTGGTGCCCGACGAGGTGTTCTTCGACCACCTGGCCAATCGCCGCTTCGTTTCGGGTCAGTTCATCAGGAAGCCGGACCAGCTGGACTATCTGCAGGAGCCGGACATCTTCCACGATGTCTTTGGCCATGTGCCGATGCTGACCGATCCCGACTTCGCCGCCTATATGGAGGCCTATGGCAAGGGTGGACAGCGCGCGGCGGGCCTGGGGATGCTGCCCAATCTGGCGCGCCTGTACTGGTACACGGTCGAGTTCGGCCTGGTGCAGGAGGCCGAGGGCCTGCGAATCTACGGCGCCGGCATCGTTTCCTCGGCGACCGAAAGCGTGTTTGCGCTCGAAGATCCGTCGCCCAACCGCATCGGCTTCGATCTGGAGCGGGTCATGCGCACCCTGTACCGCATCGATGACTTCCAGCAGGTCTATTTCGTCATCGATTCCATCGAGCAGCTGAAGCGCGACACGCTGCAGGATTTCGGTCCGATCTACGACCGCCTCAAGGACGCCGAACCCCTGCCTATCGACGCGGTGCTGGACCACGATCAGGTCTTCACCCACGGCACCCAGGCCTACGCCGCCCGGGGCGGACGTTTCGCGGCCTGATCATCAACTTCGCATGACAGTGTCACGGAATCGGGACTAGGGTCGCTTCATCAGACGAGGGAAGGAGACGTGTCTGCAGTCCTGTCGCGTCGATAACCCCCCGCATCGCCGGGAGGGCCTGATGCAGGTCCTGTCCCGTCCCCCTTCCGGCTGGCCCGCCCTGGTGCTGAACGCCGACTTCCGGCCGCTGTCCTACTATCCGCTGTCGCTGTGGCCCTGGGAGGAGGCGGTCAAAGCCGTCTATCAGGAACGCGTCGAGGTGGTGGCCCTGTACGACAAGGTCGTGCGCTCGCCCTCGATGGAGATGACGCTGCCCAGCGTGATCGCCTTGAAAAGCTACGTCGACCAGGACCGCAGCCCGGCCTTCACCCGTTTCAACGTCTTCCTGCGCGACGGCTTCGCCTGCCAGTACTGCGGCGATCACACCGAACTGACCTTCGACCACGTAGTGCCCCGCTCGCGCGGCGGCCGCACCACCTGGGACAACATCGTCGCCGCCTGCGGACCCTGCAATCTGCGCAAGGGCGGCCGCACCCCGGCCCAGGCCGGCATGCCCCTTCGTCGAGGCCCCCACCAGCCCAGCGCCTGGCAACTCCAAGACGCAGGCCGCCGCTTCCCCCCGCACTTCCTGCACCAGAGCTGGCTGGACTACCTCTACTGGGACATCGAGCTCGAACCCTAGCGTTCGCCTGCTTTCCAGTTGTTGCCCAAGTGTCTGTTTTTCTGACCTAAAGAGCGATTCGGGCGATTACCCGAGGTGACTGCCCGATCCTCCGATTTGCTTCGTTCTGGTGGCCATATGGAGACCAGAAAACAGGCTCTAAGCGCGCCACGGCGGGACGGAGGAAAGCCCTGCCCGAACGCTGACGCTCGCAGTCGAGCCTATTAAGTTTTAATCACGCGCTCGGCTCTGACGCGCTCCGCGAATGGTCTTTCACGCAAAGCAGCTTCAAGCCGCCAAAGCCCCTCGAAGACTTCAGCATCGGCTTCACCCATCAGCCTCCGATAGGCTGGCACAAAGGCGTCTCTTGCGGCGAGAAGCGCCCGAGCTTGTTCAAGGCCGAGGTCGGTCAGGGACACGATCGTGCGACGCCGGTCGGCCGGGTCGATATGGGTCTGCGCGACACTCAGGGTCTTGAGGGTGCGTACATAGCTGTTGATTAGCGGATGCGACTGGGTCGTTGCCTGAGCGATGGCCATCACCGGCTGAGGTCCATGGGCATAGAGAAAGTGGACCACTGAGACGGCGTTGTGCGGGACAATGAGCCCGAACTCTTCAAATACTTGATCACATGCCTCGACGAACCGGTTGCTCAGCCGCCGCAAAATATGCGGCAGCCAGATCACGCCCTGCGAGTGAACGAAGTCTTCCATCAGCCTGTAATACCGCGACGGGAAGAGACTTGCATCCTATTTGGTAAAATTTTACATAAAATATTACATAACGGAGGCGATCATGAGTTCGGATCGATGGATCGTTGGCTCAGCGACGGCGGTCTTCGTCGTCCTGTGCGCGGTCTCAGGTCGCGCGGAGGCGGCGACGACCCGCCTGGACCACTATTTCCAGGCCTTGGCCGAGCGGCGGGAGTTCAGCGGGAGCGTTCTGGTCACGCAGCAGGCTGAACAGTTGTTCGCTGCAGCCTACGGCCTGGCTTAGCGATCGCCGGAGACGCCGATGACGGTGTCGACGGAGTTCCCCTATGCTTCCATTTCAAAGCTATTCACGGCCACGGCGATCCTGCAGTTGGAAAGCAGGGGCTTGGTGAATCTCGATGCCTCCGTAACCCGCTATCTGCCGCAGTTTCCCTATTCCGAGGTGACGGCCCGGCACTTGCTCAATCACACCTCTGGCCTCCCATCCATGAGCGCCATGTTCGGACAGCGCTCGGGCGAGACGCCGGATCATGTGATCACAAATGCCAATGCGCTCGCCAGTCTGCCTGAACCGCGAAGCCCTCTGCTCCATGAACCCGGAGCGGGTGCGAACTATGAGAATCTCAACTTCGCCGTTCTGGCGCTGATCATCGAGACGGTCAGCGGCGAAAACTATCCGGACTATATCGCGGCGCATATCCTCCACCCCGCAGGCATGACGCAGACGCGCTATTTGCCGCTATTTCAACGGTATGAGGAGCCAGGACGGACAGTAGGGCTGGCGCAGGGCTACTATTTTCCGACCGGGTTCGCCGACCCCCCGTTTGTGGGATCAGACATCCCGTATGCGCGCCAGTTCTGGATGCGCTATGCCCTGACGGGCTTTGGAGACTACGTCGGCACGCTGCGGGACTTAGTCCGGTTCGCGGACGCCTATGACGAACTGGTTCCACAGGCGCAGAGGGCTGCAGCTTTCCGAGTCAGTCGGATGGGGGATGGCTCGTTACATCCGAACCGTATTGGACTGTCCTGGTACATCGGCGGCGATGAAGCGCGGGGTACGCTGGTATTTCATGCGGGCGGATCGATCGGATCGTCATGCATCCTCGTCCACAACCTCGAACGCGATCAGACCGTGGTCGTGTTCAGCAACTCGCCGGAGGACGTGAACCGACTGGCGTTTGACGTGACGCGGATGATCAATGGCCAAGCGGTGGAGACGCCACGTCGAAGCTTGGCTCGCGACTATGTCCGGCGGCTTCTGGCCCGTGGAGAGGAAAGCGCCCTGGCCTATCTGCGATCACACCTCGACAGCCCCGACTATGTCCTAGACGAGGACGAGCTTAATATCATGGGGTATGAACTCATGGCGCCGGCTGACCCGCTTAAACTCGGGCTGACAAGTGATCTGGCCGCGGCCTTGACCGTGTTCAAAACCAATCTGGATCTCCACCCGCAAAGTTGGAATGCATTCGACAGCTACGGCGAGGCGCTAGTCAAGTCAGGTCGCACGGATGAGGCCATCGCCATGTATCGAAAGTCTTTGGAGCTGAATAACAATCCAGGAGGGCGAGCGGCTCTGGAGGCTCTGTTGACGAAATCCCAGCTTCAATAGGGACTGACGCAGTACGATTGCTGTCTGCATGAAGATCGCCCCACCAGACGATCTGATTTTGAGAGCAAGAGTTCGAGGCGAACCAAGCGCCAGCAGCAGACGTTGGCTTGGCGGACGAAACCGGCACTTGCCGTCGTCATTGCCCAAACCTCATCAAGAGGACGACATCCTGCCTCTGGTACTTTCTGCGTCTTCCAGAATGGCGGTGTAGGCGACCGCGCAGGCGGAAAGCAGCTCATCGAAGGCGTCGCACATACGCCGCGTCGCAATGGGTCCGCCGCCGATGCGTGAGAACTCGAAAAGCCCCTCGCTTCTACCCGCTTCCAAGATGCCGCGGACTTGCGTTCTCGACACACCCAGCCTCTCGCCGAGCTCGCCAAAACCCAGCTCGCACCGCCCCTGTGCGTATTGATCTCGCAGTATCGTGAACAGCAACGGCATGCCGGCGCCGCGTCGGTATAGTAACCGCATCGGCGCATTCCAGCGGAAAGGCTCGACCGTCTCTTCGGCTCGAGCGGCCCAGGCCGCACGGTATCGAGCGTGCGCCAGGGGCTCGCCCGCCGCGATCGCATCGTATCGGCCATCCGTGAAAATTTCCGTCAGCCCGCCCAAGAGCGCCGACAGAAAGCGCCGGTCGTGGTCGACGAGAATGATCGAGGGACGTAGCAGCCTCACCCTGCCGTCAGTCGGACTTCGCGGAGTGTCGACAAGCCCCCGCGTTCGAAGCCGGGCCACGATTTCACTGACGGATCGGGCGCTTGCAAGGCCGCATCGCGCGACGACGGTCTGAAGACGCGCGATGGTCGCCCAAGTCTGCGGCTGGTCGTGGCGGCTCGCGCAGTGGAGGCCGACAATCAGCCGACCGATCACTTGGTGCTGAGCCTCAATCATCAGCGGCGTCTGAGCCCGACAAGTCTCCAGCTCGACGATCATGTCGGTCAGATGCCGCTGTCGAAAGTCCGCGAAACCGGGATGCGCGCGTACCGCCTGGGTGCTCATCCGGCCTTCGGAAACTGGATGGCGATTCAACGGCACGGCGAGGGTCCCTCCACTTCGCACTCGCGCTCCCGATCGCAGCACGGGGCCTCACAGGATTACAGGAAGAAACTTCCAAGCGCGGCAATGCCTCAACTGTTACTGTCGATGACCGCCTAAAGACTAGAAAAATCGTAGCCTTAGCTTTTTTACGATGTCGGAGCGCCGTGCCATGGGTCGCCAATCATTGCTCACCACAGCCTTGCCCCTCGTGGTGGCTGGAGTTGTCTCTGCGGTCAGCGCCACCGGAGCGCAAGCTCAGCAGAGCTGCATTCTGACCGAGCCGGCGGTGAGCTCTGAGGTAACGGGCAGCGCATCATTCGGCTGCGGTGTCGCCAACATAGTCAGTGGGGATGACAGCATCGCCTTAGGCCGGCGCAATCGTGCCACCGGTGATCAAGCAACGGCGATCGGGAGCGGCAACGCGGCAACAGCAGACTTTGCGCAAGCCTTGGGATATGAAAACACCGCAAGTGGCCAATCCGCCGTGGCCATAGGCTCGTCAAATTATGCGACCGGCATGTACGCAACCGCTATTGGATCTCTGGCCGATGCAAACGGTCATTCGTCGATAGCCATCGGCCGTCAAGCCTTTGCCTGGGGCGATGGCGGGATCGCGCTGGGCTATCAGTCAATGGCTTTGCAGGCCGACTCCATCGCCTTTGGGTACTATTCGAGAGCACACCATGAGGCCATCGCTCTCGGAGCGCATTCCGAAGCCTCGGGTCCGGGGTCGCTTGCAATTGGCGCGTACGCGGTCGCCGCCGGCACGGAGTCAATTGCGCTGGGGTCCTACTCGGTCGCCCATCGAGACCGCGCCGTGTCGTTCGGACGGTCAGACCTGCTACGCAACCTAGCTTACATCGCCGATGCGATTGAAGACACCGACGCTGTCAACCTCAGGCAGATGCGCGAGCATAGTAACGAACTGGGTCGAGGCCTGTCTGCGTGGTTCGGCGGCTCGGCCGCCTATTCGGCCGGCCAGTTCACGGCGCCAGCCTTCACGGTCCAAGGTGGACAGTTCACCGACCTGACGAGCGCCTTTGCCGCCGTCGACACGGCCCTGGACAGCCTGCGCGCCATCTCCTCGACACCAGGGCCTCCTGGCCCCCAAGGGCCTCAGGGGCCCGCTGGCCCTCAAGGTCCCGGAGGGCAGCCGGGACCGGCCGGTCCTCAAGGGCCTGCTGGTCCCCCCGGGCCTCACGGCCCCTCAGGCGCCGGACAAGACTATGTGGACGAGGGCGACGCACGGACGCGTTCGCAGGCTGCCGAGTACGCCGACCAAGGTGATGCTCGCACGCTGCAGCTGGCGCAAACCCACGCCGACCGGGCAGATCAGGAGGTTCTCCATCAGGCCAAGGCGCACGCTGACGCCGGGAATCTGGCCACGATGGAAAGTTCTCAAGCCTATGCAGACGCCGGCGACGCCCGGACCTTGAGGGGTTCGATGAGCTACACGGATCAGCGTGTCGGCCAACTCGCGGACAGGATGGACCGCTTTCAGGCCGATGTGGGTCGTCGGTTCGACGACATGGACGCGAGGATCGACCGCCAAGGCGCGATGATGACGGCGATGGTCAACATGGCCGCCAATGTCTCGGGGCCGGCTGGGGAAGGTCGGGCGGCCGTTGGTTTGGGCTTTCAGAACGGCCAGGAGGCCGTCTCGGTGGGCTATGGGCGCCGCTTCCGCAACGGCGTTTCGGTCTCCGGAGGAGGATCATTTGGTCGAGGCGGCGAACGGTCCGCCGGCGTCGGAGTAGGTTTCAAGCTTTTCTAGGACGCGAACCGATCGCATTTCGCGGCCGTGAGGCCTCCCGCCAGTGCAGGCATGCGACCTGCTCCTTGCGCGCACCAGTCCGGGCGAGCCGGCGAATGATGATGACGGGCGAAAATATCGCCCGAATGTAGAGCTCGGCCCAGATATTGGCAGGACTCGAGCCGTTGACCAGTCCAGAAATTGACCAGGGGCAGTGTTAGTGACTGGGGTGACCTGCCTCGGGCTGGCTGCCGAGAGCGACCCGCATTGGCATGCGCCTGAGAGTATCCCTTGATCGCCGTGGAGTTCACTTAAAGACATTGGCAGCCTCCGCTTGTACGCGTCCGGAGTGGAACCGCTCGGGCGTGATTGTCCCGCGTCGCCACCCGCCACCACGATCATGGGGTATCTCCAGCATACTTGGGGAATGCAGGGGATACCCGAGCGTCAGTCCTTGATCTCGGCCGTGCACGGGCGATCGTCAGGGCCGTGTTCGCCATCGCAACGGCGGAGGGCGGCGAGCTCGTGCTGAGGCGTCTCGATCAGACGATTGCGGCCGTCTTCGCCGCGCACGAGCGTGAAGGCGTCGTACAGCCGGCCGGTGGCGGTGAAGGCTCTGAACAGCAGTCGATCGCCGTCGACGTCGATCAGCTGATAAAGCTCGGTGTTCTCGGCGGCGCGCACCGGTTGGGTGTCGGCGCGGTCGTTCAGGCCGTACATCTTGGAGCCGACGACCGACACGACGTAGACAGGTCCCTGGGGGCGGCCTGCATCGCTGGTGGCGTGCGAGGCGGCAGCCCCGGCGGGGTCGGACACGCGGGCGTAGCAGTGGTCATGGCCCTGGAGCACCAGGTCGATGTTGCGCGCATCAAAGATGGGCTTCCAGGCCGCCTTCAGCGCCTCTGTGTCGTTGGGCCGTGCGCAGGTGAACAGCGGCTGGTGGAACACCGCAATGTTCCAGTCCGCCGGGCTCTCGGCCAATACGCGGTCGAGCCAGTTTGTCTGGCTGTCGAGCGCGCCCAGATCCAGGGCGGCCGTACCGTCCAGGACGATGAAGCGCACGCCCTGATAATCGACGAAATAGGTGGTCGCCTCCGCGCCGGGCGCTCCATTGCCAGGCAAGGCGAACTGCAGCGGCCAGTGCGGGCCGAGACGGCGCGATTCCTCGCCGTCCGGCAGGATGTGGTCGACGTACTCGTGGTTTCCGGTCGCTGGGATCTGGGGCGTCATGGCGAAGGCGCGACCGCCGGCCTCGGTCCACTCACCCCATTCGTCATCGTGGACCTTGGTTTCGCGCTGAGCGACCAGGTCCCCGGCGTGAAGGACGACGGCGGCGGGGCCGGCTTCCTTGAAAGCCGAGCGGATGACGCGCGAGGCGACCGACAGGATGTCGTTTTGGGTGTCGCCCAGATAGATGATGCGGAACGGCTCCGCCTCGGCGGCCGCCGTTCGGAACGGCAGCCACTCGCTCCAGCCATCGGCGGCGCGCACGCGATACACATAGCGGGTCGCCGGTTTCAGGTTCTCGAAGCGCGCCTGATGATAGATCGCGTCGCCGTTCTCGTTGGCGATCGGCGCGCTGACGCCGTTCACGGTCACCGCCGCGTGGCCGAGCAGGGGGCCGTCGATCTCTTCCGCGATCTGGACCTCGGCCGACGTCTGACGCGTGTCGGTGCGCCAGGCGACGGCGGCGCCCGTGGCGGCGTCTGCTGCCGGAGACAGCACGATGCGGTCGGCCCACCCCTTCGCTGCATAGCGTCCATTCGGCGCGTGGGCGGGCGGCGGCGCTGGGTCGGGATCCGGCGGCGCTACGACCTGGGCCTGGGCTGATGTGGCCCACAGCGTCAGGGACGCCGCTGTAGCGGCCATCAGGACTGATGTCTTGCCGTGGCGTATGGACCTAGACGTCTCCGAGCCGACGCGCATCAGAAGTTCACCCGCGCGCCGACGAAGAACAGGCGACCGAAACGCTCCCGTTCGGTCGGCCGCGACCGCACGCCGGCGTATCGCACCCCTTCGGAGTCCGTCAGGTTCTTGGCTTCCAGATAGACGTTCACGTGCTCAGTGACATCGAAGTCGGCCGTGAAGTCCAGCTGCGAGCGCCCTTCCCAATAGATGTCCAGGCGGGGATCGCCATAGTTGAACTCCTGCAGGAAGTCGCTGCGATCGGTCCAGGCCAGGCGGGCGTTGAAGCGCGCGGTCTCATAGAAGGCCGACAGATTGACGGTGGTGTCCGACTGGTTCGGCAACGCCGCCTTGGTTCCCCGTCCCGGCCCGGCGAAGGGCAGGGTCATCTCGGCGTCGGTCCAGGTGTAGTTCGCGGCCACGCCGAAACCCGACAGCCAGCCCGGCAGGAAGGTGAACTGCTGCTGGTAGTTGAACTCGACGCCCCGGATGAAGCCGTCAGGGGCGTTCTCGGGCCGGGTGATGTCCGCCGCCAGCCCGGCGTAGGTTCCGCGTGAGGTCAGCTCGAACACATAGTCCTCGAGGTCCTTGTAGAAGACCCCGGCCGAGATCACGCCCAGCGGCTCATAGTAGTACTCGAGGCTGGCGTCGAAGTTGTTCGACAGGGTGGGCTTCAGGTCGGGGTTGCCAGCTGTCAGATCGATGACTTCGCCAGCCGTGCGATCGCCGCTCTCGCTGATGCGCGGGACGTTGTCGCGGTAGCGGGGTCGGGCGATGCCGCGCGTCAGCGCAACACGACCCACCAGATTGTCGCTAAAGGCGTACCGCAGGGTCGCGTTCGGGAAGACCTCGGTATAGCTGCGCGAGAAGCTGCTGACGGTGAAGTCCTCGGTGTCCTCGTTGAACACCGGCGCCGCGCCTTCAAAGTCCGTCCGCTCGACCCGCAGGCCCAGGATCAGGTTGGCCCGATCGAACTGGATCCTGGTCATGCCGTAGGCGGCGTAGATGTCTTCCTGAGCCGTGTAGTCAGTGGTGGTCGAGTTTGCGATGCGACGATAGGCCGGAGCCGCCGTCAGCGGGCCTTGGCTGCCGAAGTAATCCAGCACCAGGTCGGCGTCGTACTTGAAGCCGAGGTCATAGTCGAAGTTGCGTGACGGCGTGTCCGACAGCAGGTCGGCGAACCCCAGCGCCGGCCGGGCCGAGGCGTCGCGGTTTCGGAAGCTTTCCTCGTCGGACTCGATGTCGCGCTGGCGAAGGCGACCGCCGAACTTCCACTCAGCAGGCTGATTGAACAGGGTGGTCGGGATGCTGAGATTGATCTCCGCCGCCGTCTCGTCCTGGGTGGTGCTCTGCCAGCGATTGACGTGTTCGCGGAACGCGTAGTTGGCCGGGTTCAGGTGCTCCTGGCTGGTGAACAGCGACAGGTTCGGATTGTCGAAATCGCCCGAGAAGTCGTAACTGAGATCCGGCCGCGCCGTGGATCGGAACAGCAGTTGCTGGCGGTTCGGATAGGTCTGCTCGCCGCGCGCGAAGGACACGGTGTAGTCCAGCGTCATCGTGTTGATGTCGTGCTCGCCGCCGGCGCTGATCGCCAGGTTTTCGTCGCGCACGACGCGGTGACGGAACTCACGGGCGAAACGGCCGGCGGTGAAGCTCGCCGACTGTTCGGTTGCGCCGGGCTGGATCGTGCCGTCCTCGTACAGGATGGCCAGCAGGTTGCGGAACTCGTCGTCGGTGCGGCGCGCCCAGGTCCCGCGGACGAAGTAGCGGTTCAGCGCATCGGGCCGATACTCCAGCGCGCCGGTGAGGCTGAGGCGCTCGCGGCGGGTGTCGTAGTCCTTGAACTCCTGCACGGGCACGCCGAGGATGTCATTTTCATCGGCGTCCTCGATCAAATCCCAGGCGGACTCGATGTTGTCCACGCGACGGTCAGTCTTGGCGTAGCTGGCGGACACTACAGCGCCGAACTGACGATCCGGGCCAAAGGTGTCGGACGCCACGACCGAAGCGCGGCGATCGTTGGTCGAGCCCATCTCGTTGTAGCTGCCGCCGGCGTTGAGGCGGATGTTTCGGCCGCGGCTGTCGAAGGCGGAGCGCGTCACCAGATTGATCGAGCCGGCAATGGAATCCGCGTCCTGGCTGGGCAACAGGGTCTTGTTGATCTCAAGCGAGCTGACGACTTCGGAGGGCAGGGCGCCCAGATCCACCGCGCGGGTGTCCGGGCTGGTGCCGGGGATGGACACGCCGTCGACCGTGATCGAGGTGAAGGCGGCGGGCGAGCCGCGCAGGCTGACGAAGTTGCCTTCGCCCTGGTCCCGCTCGACGCCGATGCCCGGCACGCGCTGAAGCGCCTCGGCGATGTTGGAGTCAGGGAAGCGGCCGATCGAGTCCGAAGACACGACGTTGCTGGTGTTGTCGGCCGTGCGTTGCTGGTTAAGAGCGCGCGCAACGCCGTCGCTCAGCGATCCGACGACCACGATCTCAGCCACCTCGGTCACGTCCGACACAGTGATGTCTGCAACGGTGGCGACGCCGGCTGCGACGGTCACTTGGCGGCTCATTGTCGGATAGCCGAGGTAGTCGACCTCGACCGTATACTGTCCCGCCGGCATCGACGGCAGGATGTAGCGCCCCTGACGATCCGTCGAAGTCGCGAAGCCCAATTCGCGGATAACCACCCGTGCGCCGGGCAGCGACGCCCCAGACGCGTCTGACACGCGCCCGGTCAGAGTGTTCTGCACGGCGGCGGCGTCCCCGACGACATCCGCGAGAACCGGCGCGGCGGCGCCCAAAGCCGCGGCGATGATAAGCGCGCCGGCCGAGGCCTTGAGCGATAGACCCGCGCGTTCAGCGCCGACAGGCTTGATGATCATGTCGATGTTCCCCGAAGATTCGCGCTAGCGGCGCGGTCAGCGGGGTCGGTAGCGATGAGTTGTGACCCTTCGTCGTGACTTCTGTAACGCTGCAGCAATGATTGGACGAAGGCGTTGTGTCACTCGCCCGTTCCGAAAGTCGCCTGTTTGCAGATTTCGGCTTGTCCGCTCTGGCGCTTCCCTGACTCGGGGGCTTCGGCGGCGCTGCCGTCGTGTCCGATCGCCGCTACTTCAGCCCGTCACTGGCTAAAGTGTGCGCCACTACGGCGTTGGCGTGGCCATGACCAAGCCCGAGCTCGTTCTTAGAAGCGTGACGAGCTTCATATGCCTGGCGGGGCAACCGGCGCGTACTATCTGCGGCCAGTGAGCAATGAGCTCGCAAAACTTCTTCTCGATAGAGGTTGCGTGCTTCTCGGAAACGCCGAGCTATGGATCAGGCAACCAGGGCGTAGTTTGGTGAGCGGCGCAGCCGGCTGGCGTCCGTCAGCGGCGGCGCGCCGCAGAGCCGACGGTAATCGCGGCTGAACTGCGAGGGGCTCTCGTAGCCGACTGCGAAGCCGGCGCTTGCCGCGTCCATTCCCTCTATCACCATCATTCGGCGCGCCTCCTGCAGGCGGACCCGTGTGCGGTACTGCAGCGGGCTAAGCGTCGTGGCGGCCTTAAAGTGGCTGTGGAAGGACGACGGGCTCATGCCGGCGTCGGCCGCCAGGCGCTCGACTGTGAAGGGACGAGCGTAGTTGCGTCGCAGCCACGCGATGGCCCGGGCGACCTTGGCCAGGCGGCTCTCTGTCGCTGCGATGTGGCGGATCATCGGCGCCTGCGCCCCCGACAGAAGTCGGTAGAGGATCTCCCTCTCGGCGAGCGGCGCAAGCGCGGGCGCGTCCTCGGGCGCATCGAGCAGGCGCGCCAGCCGCACTGCCGCGTCCAGCAGGCCTGGCTCCATCTGACTGACCCCAAGCGCAGGTCCCGTGGGTTCCGGTACTGTTTCCGAAGATATCTGCAGCATCAGCTCGGTCAGCGCAGGCAGGTCGATGTCGAGCGCCAGGCAGAGGTAGGGTCGCTCCGGGCTGGCCTCCAGCACCGAGCCGACCAGGGGCAGGTCGACGGAGACCGTCAAATACTTCGCGGGGTCGTAGACGTAGCTGCGCCCGCCCACCTCCACCGCTTTGCGTCCTTGAGCGATGATGCACAGCGAAGGTTTATAGACAGCGGGTACAGCCTGGGTCGGCGTGCAGGATCGGATAAGGCTGAGCCGCGGCAGGACGCTGGCGTGCATCCCGTCCGCCGACGCATGGTTGGCGATGATTCCAGCGAGCTCTTCGATCTGGCGCATGGCTCACCCTGTCGCGGCTGTGCGCGCACAGCAAGGCTCGCAGTAGAATGTTGCAGGATCGTGCAAGAATGACGGAGGGCTGTGCTACCGCCCGCGTCGCAGCCCGGCGACAAGGCTCCAACGCCGGCGCTCTCCTGTGTCGGCCTCAATAGGGAGCAAATGCCATGTCCGACACTCAGAGCAAGGTTGTCGTCATCACCGGGGCAAGCAGCGGCATCGGCGAGGCCGTGGGCCGCGGCCTCGCCGCCGCCGGCATGAGGGTGGTCCTGGGCGCCCGCCGCACCGATCGGCTGCAGACCATCGTTGAAGAGATCCGCGCCGCCGGCGGCGAGGCTGAAGCACAGGCGCTCGATGTCGCCGATCGCGCCGCATTCGAAGCCATCGTCGCCTTCGCCGAGGCGAGGTTTGGCCGCGTGGACGTGCTCGTCAACAACGCCGGCGTCATGCCGCTGTCGCCGCTGGCGGCCCTGAAAACCGACGAGTGGGATCAGATGATCGACGTGAACATCCGTGGCGTCCTGAACGGCATCGGGGCGGTCCTGCCGCGATTCCAGGCCCAGGGCGCAGGCCACGTGATCAATGTGGCGTCGGTGGCCGCCTACGGCGTCTGGCCGACGACGGCCGTCTATTCGGCGACTAAGTCCGCGGTTTGGGACATGACCGAGGGCCTGCGTCAGGAGCATCCGGAAATCCGGACCACGATCGTCTCCCCCGGGGTCGTGGAAAGCGAACTCGCCGCGACCATCACCGACCCGGACACCGCGGCCTACATCCACGAAGCCCGCAAGGTCGCCCTCAAGGCCGACGCCATCGCTCAGGCCATCCGCTACGCCATCGAGCAACCCGCTGACGTGGCCGTAAACGAAATGGTCGTCCGCCCGATGGGTGGGGCGTTCTGAGCGTCGGGTCGGGGGTGCGCGGCTCAGGTCGCGTGCTCCCGAGCTTTGCAAGCCGGTCCGGCCTGCCCACCCTCACGAGAACAGGGGGAACGCTTACGGAAAGGCGCCGTTGGCGGACACAGGTCGTCCGTTCATCTACTGACCATCGCCAGAGCCTGAGGCGAGAGGCGTAGGTCATGGTCGGTCTCCTTTGGATCTTAGCGATCAGCGGGGCCGCAGGGTCGCGGCGATCCGTTCATTGGCGATCAAGGCGGCGACGCCTGTCAGGGCGCTTGCGATGGGGACGACAAGCAGGCCCAGCCCTAGGGTGTTCGCTAGGCCATCAGCCGCCGCCGCGTCGCTGACGGCCCCCACGATGACGGGACCAAGTGCTGGACCGACGAGGCCGGAGCCGATCATCATCAGGCTGGTGGCCAAGGCCTGTTTGCCGGGCCCCGCGACTAGGTGCGCCGCGCCGAAGGCCCAGGGCAGCAGCAGGGCGAACGAAAACATCGTCGGCACGAACAGTACGATCGACATCCAGCCGGTCGGCGCAAACAGGGCTGCGGCGGTCGTTACGGCTGAGATCAGGAACAGCCAACCCGGCGGGCCGATGATCCGGCCTCGCCCAGAGCGCACGGCCCGATCGAAGCCCCGCCCGCCCAAGAGTGCGCCGATCACCCCGAGCCCGCCTTGCAGCAGGCCGAAGGACAGGCCCACCTCGCCGGCCGTGAAGCCGTGGGTGCGGATCAGGAAGGGGGCGGAGAAGGCGTAGAAGGGCGCCGAGGCGAAGCCGATCATGAGGGCCGCCACAAACAGCCAGCGGAAGCCCGGCGCCGTCATCAGGCTCAGAGCATCTCGGACGAAGGGGGTTCGATCCGCCTCGGTGCGCGGCCGGGGCGGCGTGGGCCGGATGATCAGAGCGGCGAGCACGAAGGCGAGACCACCGAGGGCGCCGGCGCCGACGAGGGCCGTGCGCCAGCCCACGGTGTCGGCCATGGCGCCGCCGGCGGCGAAGCCGACCATGGTGCCCAGCGGGATGCCCATTGAAAACAGTCCGAGCGCCAGGCCGCGCCGTTCGGGCCGGACCTGACGCGCGATCAGGGCATGCCCCGCCGGCATGCCGCCCGCCTCGCCGAACGCCACGCCGAACCGGGTCAGGGCCAAGACGAGGAAGCTTGCTGCCAGCCCGCCCAAGGCAGTCATGGCGCTCCAGACCAGAAGACACCCCAGCAGCACCAGCCGCGGCGACCCGCGGTCGGCCATCCGCGCCAGCGGCAGCGACAGCAGGGTGTAACAGACTGCGAAGGCCGCTCCGGTCAACAGGCCGATCTGGGTGTCGCTGAGCCCCACGTCGGTTTTGATCGCCTCGGCGAGGATGAAGGGCAGGATGCGGTCGATCTGGCTTATGGCGCTGATCAGCAGCAAAGCCGCCAGCAGCGCCCAGAGCCTCCATCCGCTGACATAGGCGGGCGCGGGGATGTCGACTGCGGTCATCGGCCGGCCTCGAAATGCACGCCGGTGAGGGCCTCTGATATATCCCACAGTCGTCGGCAGGCGGCCTCGTCAAAGGCCGGAGCCGGAACACGGGCCTCCGCAGGGAACCCGCTCAGCTCCGCCCGGCCGTCGGGGCCATAGTACACCCCGCCCTGCGCCTGCGGCGCCGTCGCGGCGAACAGGGCAGGCAGGGCGCCTTGCGGCACCGGCTGGAACAGGAACCACAGCAGGCCGCGCATCATGCGCCGAACACCGCTGGCGCCGCCCGGCGTGTTGTAGAGCAGCCCCGTGCGGGAGATGCCGGGATGGACCGGGATGCTGGTCAGACCCCAGCCCTCGGCCAGGCTGCGACGCTGTAGCTCCAGCCCGAACATCAGGCACGCCAGCTTGGATTGGGAATAGGCGGGCATGGGCCGATAGTCGGTCTGTTGCAGGTCGGCGAAATCGATCTTGCCGCCCCGCGCCGCGATGCTGGACAGGGTCACAACTCGCGCCTGTTCTGCGTTGACCAGCAACGGCAGCAGCAGGCCGGTCAGGGCGAAATGCGCCAGGTGATTGGTGCCGAACTGGAGCTCGAAGCCGTCGGTGGTTTCCATCCGGCGCGGCGGCGTCATGACTCCGGCATTGTTGACCAACAGGTGGAGCACTTCGGTCTGGTCGCGCAGCCGGGCGGCCAAGGCGGAAACCGAGGCCAGGCTGCCGAGATCCACCGCCTCGAACCGCAGGATTGCGTTCGGAATCTCGGCCCTGATCCTGGCGAGCGCCTCGGCCCCGGTCTCTGGGTTCCGGCTGGCCACGATCACCTGGGCTCCGGCGCGGGCCAGTTCCCGGGCGGTCTCGAAGCCCAGTCCGGCCGAGCCGGTGACGAGGGCGGTTTTGCCGGTCTGGGGCGGTATGTCTGAGGCGGTCCATCGGGTCATGGCGGAGCTCCGTCTGAGGGGAATTTCGAGGACCTCAGGGTGAGCCGCATCCCGGAAAAGCGAATGTCGGATGCGCCGCGTTTCTTGCCCAAAACTCCAGCCCGCCTTGTGGGGCCGAGCTCAAGGGCTTAGCCCTTGCAGTCATGGAATGGAGGGTTCGATGACCAGCCGACTGACCGACGCCATCTCAGGAATCCTCGACCGTCATGGGATCGAGAACGGCGCACTGGAAACCGCGGTGCCGGGACTGCGGCTGATCCGGACCTATGGCGTCGTACCGCCGCGGCACATGACCTACCGCCCGTCTCTATGCCTAATCGCCCAGGCGGCCAAACGGGTGATGGTCGGCGACAGCACCCTGACCTACGGCCACATGCAGTCGCTGGTGATCACGGTCGAGGTCCCGGTTCTCAGCGAGATCATCGACGCAACGCCGGAGAAGCCGTTCATCGGTGCGACTTTGGCGCTCGACCCCGACATCATCCTCGACGTCGTCACCCGCATGGACAGGGCGAAGCTGCCGGGCGGCCCCGCAGGCTTGGGCCTCGTGGTCGAGGAGGTGGACGAGCGGATCGCAGCCGCCATGATCCGCCTGATCGAACTGGTGGAGCAACCCGAAGCGGTCGAGATCCTCCATCCCGGCGTCATGCGCGAGATCACCTATTGGCTGATGACCGGCCGGGCTGCGGCGAACGTCACCCGCATGGTTCTGCCAGATGGTCCGCCCCAGCGCATCGCCGTGGCCATCCACCATCTGCGCGACCATTTCGACGCGCCGCTCAGCGTTGGCGACCTGGCGAATCTCGCCGGCATGAGCCCGTCAGCCTTTCATCAGCATTTCAAGGCTCTGACGTCGATGTCCCCGCTTCAGTATCAGAAGCACCTGCGTCTTCTGGATGCGCGGAGGCGCATGCTGACCGAAGGAGAACGCGCGGGCTCGGCGGCCTTTTCGGTTGGGTATGAGAGCGTTTCCCAATTCAGCCGTGAGTACGCCCGCATGTTCGGCGATCCGCCCCATCGTGAGACGAAGCGGGCGCGGATGAAGCTGTCAGGTGCTCGTTCTGGCTCGATAGCGGTCGCTGAGGTGATCTAGAAGCGCGGCAGGCATCCGAATGTCCGGTATCGGTGTGCAGGGCGACGTCCGTTCCTGGCGCTGAACGGCTATTTGGAGCTTAGCCAACAGCCATGGCGGCTTGGAATCTCAAACGACGCTGGACCGCCGGTCGGCACGCGGCATGCCTTAATATCGTCGCTTAAAGCTTGGCCATATTCGTCGCGGGCCGTAGGCCGCTTGGTGAATGAGGGAAGTCATGGCGTCGCGTTTCATCGGCAGGCGGGGTGGGCTGGCTGCGGCCTTGCTGTTGCTCTCGGCCACGGGCGTCGCCGCCCGGTCGCAGCCGGAGGTCGTGCCGGCCGTGGCGGCCTTTGAGCAGGCCCGATCCCTGTGCGAGGCGGACGGCGGGCGTGCCTGGGGCGTCAGTCTGTGCGGGCCGATGCTGATCGCCGATCCCGCGACTCGCCGCGTGATCGCTGACATGGACGGGCTCGAGACGCCGCTGGAGCGTGAGGGGGCGGTCTTCCGAGGGCATCTGCCGGACGACGTGCCGATCGCCAACACAGCTGTGCGCTGGAACGGCCGCGCCTGGACCATGCTGGTCGCTCCCTTGCCGGAGGATGAGCCCGGGCGGTCCGTCCTGCTGATGCATGAGGCCTGGCACCGGATTCAGGACCAGATCGGTCTAAAAGCGCTGAACTCTGATCAGCCCCAGCTGGCGACAGAGTATGGACGGGTTTCGTTACGTCTGGAACTGCGGGCGCTGGCGGCGGCGCTGGGCGCGACCGACCCGGCCGCTCGCCGGGTAGCGGTGGAGGACGCCCTGACTTTCCGCGCCTGGCGCCATGCCCGCTTTCCCGAGGCGCAGGCCGCCGAGAACGCCATGGAACGGCATGAGGGGCTGGCCGAATACACCGGCCGTCTTCTGTCGCGCGACGAGGCCATGATTCCGCATCTGGCGGAGCATTTGGGCAAGGGGGATCGGGTCCGCGAGTACGCTCGCTCCTTCGCCTATTATACCGGGCCGGCCTACGGTCTGCTGCTGGACGCGGCGGCGGCGGACTGGAAGGCGTCATGGGACCGGCGTGAGGGCCTGCCGCGCTTGCTGGCTCAGGCGCTGAACCTGGAGGTCGCCTCTGACGATATGACGTTCGCAGCGCGCGGGGTGGCCTATGGATCGGCGACGATCCAGGCCGAGGAGGCGGCGCGGGCGTTGGAGCAGGCGACGCGTGTCGCGAGCCTGAGAGCCGGGCTGGTGGACGGTCCTGTACTGGTTGCGCCGGTCACCGGCGCGAGCTTCAGCTTCGATCCCAACACGGTGACTCCTCTGCCGCCCGAGGGGACCGTCTATGGCGTAATTCGCGCCGCAGCCGACTGGGGCGTACTGACGGTCGAGAAGGACGGGCTTCTGTCGACTGAGTGGTCGCGCTTGACCGTGACGCATACCGGGGCTGCTCAAACGGACGAGGGCCTGAAGGGAGAGGGCTGGACGCTGACGCTCAAGCCAGAATGGCGACTAACGCCGGGGCCGCGTGACGGCGACTGGACGATCGAGCGGCGTCCCTGATCCGATAGTTCTATGGACAACTGGTTACCGTCGACCCCTTCGGTCGATTACGGCCATGGTTTCCCCGCCTCCAAACGGCCTAGTCATCGTCTTGCCGAAGGTCGTCTTCCGGGGCGCGGGACAATGACCGCTGCTAGCGCCAGCGCCGCCGAGCAAGGAGCCGAGCGATAGCAGTCCGCCGGCTAAGGCGGCGATGGCGATCAGGCTGTCGGTGTTCATGATGATCGATCCAGGTCGAGGCCGGTGCTTCTGCACTAGCCTGTAGGCGCCGCAACCGGCGTTCACAGCTTGCCTGGACCAAACTCGGAAGGCGGCGCGCGCCGTTCATGAGCCAGGCGAGATCATCCGAGCTGAGATCGTACTGATCGAATAGCGCGCCTCAACATAGGCGCGCTTCAGCATCTCGAACTTGGGCCGGTCGGAACGCTGCTCGCGAGGCCAGGCGGCGACCAGAGACTTGTCCATGGCTTCGGCTTGCGAGCGCAGGAACTTGAAGTTCTTGTCCATGGCGTGATCGACCGACCCGTGGAGCACGATGTCGGGCGTGGCGAAGGCTTGGCGGTTCGCCTTGATCAGGGTGTCCGCGACCGACGAACCGTTACATGGGAAGGAGTGTCGGGCCGCCGACATAGGAGCCGACAGGCGTCGAGGGCGTTGGCTGGCGATGATGTCCTCAATCGCCTTTGTCGGCGCCGGCCCCACCACCCTCTATGCCCTGAAGGCCTTGCTTCGCGCCCCGGTGCGGGGCGTGGGAGTGACGGTGTTCGAAGCCGAGGCGGAGCCCGGTGTCGGCAGCCCCTATCGGGCCGGCTGGAACGGGCCGTCGATGTTGTCGAACATCGCCAGCGCCGAGATCCCGCCGGTGACCGAAACCCTGCTGGCCTGGCTGCAGGGCCGCGCCGACGCCGAGCTTCGCGACCTGGGGGTCGAGGCGGCAGACCTCAGCGACCGGACCTTCGTGCCGCGTGTGGCGCTGGGTCGGTATTTCCGCGACCAGTTCGAGCGGGTGGTCGACCAGTTGCGCTCGGCAGGAGCTTGCGTCGATGTGCGCGCCGGCCGGCGGGTGGACGATGTGGCCATCCGGGGCGAGGGCGTAGAGCTGAGATGGTCCGGCGCGACCGGCGCCGAGACAGGCCGGTTCGATCATGTGGTGCTGGCCACCGGCCACCAATGGCCCTCGAAGCAGGAGTCGCGGCCGGGTTATTTCACCAGCCCCTGGCCGGCCGCCACGCTGGCCGCGCTGCCGCCGACCAAGGTGGGCGTGCGCGGCTCGTCCCTGACCGCCATTGACGCGGCGATCGCCGTGGCCGGCGCACACGGGGCCTTCACGCGTGGGGCTGACGGCCGCATCAAGTACGAACCGGCGGCAGGCACGGAGGGGCTGCGCATCACCCTGATGTCGCGCAAGGGCCTGCTGCCCGAGGCCGACTTCTACTTCCCCCTGCCGCATCCGCCGCTGACGATCTGCACGCCCCAGGCCATTGCCGGGGTGATCGAGGCGGGCGGCGTGGATCTGCTGGACCGGGCGTTCGACCTCTTCCGCCGGGAAATGGCGGCGGTCGATCCGGCCTATGTGGCGGCCGTCGGCCTGCAACGCGGGGATCTGGAAGCCTTCGGCGAGGCCTATTTCGCCGATCGCATGGCGACCGATCCCTTCGTCTGGGCCGCCACCAATCTGGCCGAGGCGCAGGCCAACCATCAGACGCGGTTCACCGTGCCTTGGCGCGACGCGCTGCTGCGGCTGCATGAGGTGATGGCGTCGATCACGCCCCATCTGGACAAGGTGCAGTTCGACCGGTTCAGCCGGCATCTCAAGCCGGTCTTCGTCGACGCCTATGGGGCGGCGCCGCATGAGTCCGTCGAGCGGATGCTGGCCCTGCATCGCGCCGGTAAGCTGGAGGTCCTGGCCCTGGGCGACGACCACATGGTCGACACCCGACGGCCGGAAGGGGGCGCACGCCTGACCCGTCGCGGGATCAGTCGGTCTTTTCCTGTCTTCATCGAGGGCACCGGCCAGAGGATACTCGGCGCGATCCAGTTTCCCTTCCTATCCCTGATCGAGCAGGGCGTGGTTCGCGACGCCGGCGCAGCCCAGGACGCCGAGAGTGACAAGGTCGAGGGCGCACGCGGCGTGGAGATCGACGACCATTTCAGCCTGGTCGCGGACGGTCTGACGCCCGACCGGCTGTTCTGCCTGAGCCTGCCCTTCATCCTCGGCCGCCACCCCTTCGCCCAGGGGCTGACCAGTTCGCATGAGATGGGCGAGATCGTCGGGCGGCGTCTGGCCGTGGTCGCGGCGCGGTCCGCCGAGGCGGCGCACCCGCCGGTCGACAGGCTGCAGGCCGTCGCCTAGACCCCGTCGCATGAAACTGTTCGCCATCTATGTCGGCGGGGAGCATCCCGGCGCAAACATCGAGGTCCATGACATCCGCTTCGTCGCGGCCGAGACGGTGGAGGCCGCCTATCCGGCCCTGCTGGCCCAGTGGTGGGGCAAGCCGGGCAGTCTTCACGTGGACTGCTGGTCGGAGATCGACCGGGCCGACGGCTATGAGGTCTCGCTGAGGCCGGAGCCCTTCGAGGGGCCCGAAAGGCTCTATTACGTCAATCTCGGCGGCTACGACGGAGTGGCCTTCGCCGAACAGCACCGCAATGTCTTCGTGGTCGCCGAGGATCTGAGGTCAGCCAAGGCGCGCGCGATCAAACGCGCCGATGGCTGGCGCGACGCCCATCGCGACGACATGTATGAGGCCGAACAGGCCTTCGCCCTCGATGCGGCGGCCCAGGCGCATCGGCTGCACATCCATCTAACGCCCAGCCCGCTGAGCGGCGACCCGGATTTCACCTGCCGCTACACGCCGCTTCGCTGAACAGGCTCTGCCGCTCGGGACGCCATCCCTGCAGAGCTTTCTGGACTGGGGAGCCCATTGCTTGACCCGGGAAGCTCGACCGGCGCCCCGACCGGCATCATCAGCTGGCGCCTGTACGGGATCGCCTATCCGGCCGCCAAGCCGGAGGGGAGGACGTCCGCCCTAGGGCAGCGGGTCCTTGATGTCGTACTGGTCCTGCAGGCACAGCTGGTAGACGGCGTAAGCGCTGAACTCGCAGTCTACGTTGCCGCCACACCCAGACACGGTCTCGACGTATCGGGCCATGCAGGCGCCGGAACTGGCGGTGGCGGCGGGCGCCGCTGCGAGCGATCCGGCGACAGCGGCGGCAATGGCGAGCGTTCTGATCATCGTGTCCTCCTCCCAAAAACCGTGAGGCAGTCAGGGTCGGACAGCAACTCCCGGGCGACCATGTGGCGAAATGGCGCAACCACAGGTATCACTACCTTGTGATTTGCCGCTGACAGGGCGGGCGTGCGGCTGTGGGGCGACCCGGCGAGGGGCCGGCAGGGAGGTTTGCAAATGAAACGTCAGATCCTGGCGCTCGCAGCGGCTGCGGGCATGGCGGTCGCGCTTGGTGGAATGTCGTCGGCAGGGGCGGCGTCGTCGTCCGGCGCCGCGCAGCACTGGCCGGGCAACGAGGACTTCTACTGTTTCGGTTACGACAACTGCTGGCCTGTCGCCTTCCGCTACGAGGTCTATTCGGACGAGACCATGACCGAACTGATCCACACGGCGGCGGACGGGTGCAACGGCGGGCCGTTCGTCTCGGCGCCGTGGCTGCCGGCGGGGCACACCGTCCGGGAGCGGATGTATGTCTGCTCCAGCTACGGCCCGTATCTGCCGCACGACTGGTGATACGGCGGTCGGCCCCGCCTGTCGGGAAAGGGGCTGGGGATTGGCAGGCCCCGCCGGGGCCGGCCGGTCCGGGCACAGTAAAAAGCCCCGGCTCATTCGAGCCGGGGCTTTTCTCTCGCCAGCCGCTCGCTCGCGATCGAGCCGTGACACCTCCTCAGAGCAGGCCGAGGCCGCGGGCCGCCATCTCCAGTCCGAGCAGGGCGATGGCGATGAAGAAGAGGCGGCGGAACAACGCCTGCGAGATGCGGCGGCGCAGCGACTGGCCGGCGATCATGCCGGCCACCGCGGGGATGGTGGCCGCCGCCGAAAGAAGGCCGAGATCGAGCCGAAGCGCGCCATGCCACGTCAGGCCGATCGCCAGGGCCAGACTGGAGACCGTGAACGACAGGCCCAGTGATTGGACAAGGTCGTCCTTGGAAAGGTTCAGCGATTGCAGGAAGGGGACGAGCGGGACCACCGCCGCGCCCGTCGCTCCGGTGATGGCGCCGGTCAGGAGCCCCGACGCCGGCGCGAGACGCCGCTCCCAACGCTGGGACAGGCTGAGCGGCTGCGCCAGCAGGCCGTAGGCCGCGTAAAGCGCGAGAACGATCCCGAGTGCCGCTGTGATCTGGGCGGCGTCCAGTCTCACGATAAGGCTCGTGGCCGCCAGGGTGGCCATGAAGGTCAGGACCAGCATGAGCCCGAACCGTCTGGCGAGCGGCCCCAGGCGGCCGCCGCTGAACAACTGCCAGACATTGGTCAGAAAGGTGGGCACGGTGGCGAGGCTCGCCGCCGTCAGGGGCGACAGGATCGAGCCCAGCAGTCCCATGACAACCGTCGGCAGGCCCATGCCGGACACGCCCTTGACGCCGCCGGCGAGGAAGAAGGCGGCGGCGATGAGAAGGAGAGTGGTCGGGTCGCTCAAAGCCGACGCGTCGACTGTCTCGGGATCAGGGTCGGCGCGGTCCGTACGATGGGTTCTGCCGGTTCTTCACCGTCGAGAAGCAGGTCCACCGCGGCGGCGGCGATCTGATCGAAAGGCGTGCGCACGGTCGTCAGCGGCGTGGGCAGGTGGCTGACGATGGGGATGTCGTTATAGCCCACCACCGAGATGTCGCGCGGCACCGACAGGCCCAGCTGGGCAAGGGCCGACAGGGCGCCCATTGCGGTGTTGTCGTTGATGGCGAATATCGCCGTGGGCCGTGACGCCAGCGTCATCAGCTCGCGCGCCGCCAGATGGCCGGCGTCCAGGCCGAAGGTGGACGGCACGATCCATTCCGGCTGAACGACCAGGCCCGCTTCCTCCATTGCCCGGCGATAGCCCTCAACCCGGCTGACGGCGCTGGAGGTGTCGGCGGGGCCGGCGATGACGCCGATCTGCTGGTGGCCCAGATCGATGAGATGGCGCGCGGCGAGATAGCCGCCGAGGGCGTCGTCGCCCACCGACGACGGATGCACGCCGTCGGTGCGAAGGACGAGCACGAAGGGCACGCCCTGGAGCGACAGCCGGTCGGCGAGGCCATCGCCGGTCCGCGTCGTCGCCAGCACCAGCCCGTCCACGCCGCGCGCCAGCAGCATGTCGACTGCGCGCTGATTGGCCGCCGGCTCGTCATTGGTGGTGGCTACGATGGTGAAGCGGTCGGCGCGGCCCGCCGCGCGCGCCAGGGCTTCGTAGAGCATCGCCATGACCGTATCGGTCAGGCGCGGCACGATGACGCCGAGGGTGCCGGTGGTGCCGCGGCGCAGATTTGCGGCCGAGGCGTCGCGCACATAGCCTAGCTCGGCGGCCACGCGGCGCACCAGGCGAGCGGTCTCGCTGTTGGACGGTGAGCGTTCGTCCAGAAAGCGCGAGACACTGCTCTTGGACACGCCGGTCGCCCGCGCGATGTCCAGGATCGTCACACGTCCGGTTTCGCCGCGCCTGTCACGCATCTGTGTTGACCAACCGCATCAGGCCTCCTGCCTTCCCCGCTTGACGCGCACAAGCCGGGATGTAAAGTGGGAACGTTCCCGGTATCGTTCCCTGCCGGTCAAAAGAAGAAACTCCAGAGAGGAAGTCCCATGAGCGCCATGGACCTGCGCGGGCTCAGCCCGGCCCCCGTCACCGTCTTCACTCGCGATGGCGAGGTGGACTACGCCGCCAATGCGCGCCTCGCCAAATGGCTGGTGTCGATCCAGGGCGTTAAGAGCCTGGTGATCCTGGGCCACGCCGGCGAAGGCACCTTCCTTACGACCGAAGAGCGGCTGAAGCTGATCGAGACCTACGCCGAGGCCGTCGACGTGCCGATCATCGCCGGCATCACCGGCGAGGGCACCAAGGTCGCCGCCGAAGAGGCCAAGGCCTGCAAGGCGGCCGGTGCGACCGGCGCTCTGGTCTATCCCAACCACGGCTGGCTGCGTTTCGGATTCCAGAAGGGCGCGCCGCAGGATCGCTACAAGGCGATCTGGCAGGAGTCCGGCCTGCAATGCATCCTGTTCCAGTACCCCGACGCCACCAAGGCCTCGTACGACCTGGACACCCAGATCGACATCGCCACTCAGGACGGCGTGGTCGCCACCAAGAACGGCGTGCGCAACATGAAGCGCTGGTACACCGAGATCCCCGAGATCAAGAAGGCCGCGCCCGAGCTGCAGATCCTGTCGTGCCATGACGAGTGGCTGCTGCCGACCATGTTCGACGTGGACGGCCTGCTGGTCGGCTACGGCAACATCGCGCCCGAGCTGCTGGTCGAACTGATCGCGGCCGGCAAGGCGCAGGACTATCCCGAGGCCCGGCGTCTGTTTGAGCAACTGCTGCCCGTCACCAAGGCGGTCTATCACCGCGGGTCGCACATGGAGGGCACGGTCGCTCTCAAGCTGGGGCTGGTGAAGCGCGGCCTGCTGGATCACGCGACCATCCGCGAGCCGCTGAAGAACCTGGGCGAGGCCGCGGAGCAGGAGATCTTCGCCGCCTTCGACGCCGCGCGCATCGGACCCGTCGAGTCGGCGGCCCTGGCCGCTGAATGATGACAAAGGCCCTCGCGTCGCCGACGCGGGGGCCTTTGTCTTTCGGAATGGGTTCCATGCCGTTCCGAGAGGTCTAAACCGCGTCGATGACCCGCCAGAAACGTCACGACGCATGAGGAAACACCCGGCGCGACGCGGATCGAGACCCGCCGCGTGAAAGGAATGGTCATGCTGAATCGTGACGCGAGCCCGGCGGCTCCGCCCGCCGCCAAGTCACCGAAGTCTAAAGACGGCCGGCTGCTGGCCAAGCTGGCCCTGATCGGGCCGGCCTTCATCGCCGGCGCCTGGCAGTTTGGTCCGGGCAATCTGACCTCGGCCATCGA
The DNA here is from genome assembly GCF_004683885.1 of Brevundimonas sp. MF30-B. Classification (NCBI taxonomy): domain Bacteria; kingdom Pseudomonadati; phylum Pseudomonadota; class Alphaproteobacteria; order Caulobacterales; family Caulobacteraceae; genus Brevundimonas; species Brevundimonas sp. MF30-B. Next base: position 1,280,705 of record NZ_CP038440.1, read on the forward strand.
GGCAGGCAGCGCCTTCGGCTACGCCCTGATCTGGGTGATCGTGGTCTCGACCATCCTGATGATCTTCTTCACCGACATGAGCGTGCGGGTCGGCATCGCCTCGCCGACGTCGATGATCGGAACGATTAAGCAGGCGCTGGGCAAGCCGATGGGTGTGGCGGCCGGGTGCGGGGTCTTCTTCATCACCCTGTGCTTTTCGGTCGGCAACGCCGCCGGGTCAGGCCTGGCCCTGTCGATGCTGTTCGGCGGCAATCCGGTGCTCTGGACGATGGTGGTGACCGCAGCGGTGGGCTTCGTGCTTCTGGTGCGCAATGTGTTCAAGACGATCGAGCGCATCCTGGTGGCCCTGGTCGCGACCATGGCGATCGGCTTCGTCGCCAGCGCCTTTCTGGCCCGACCAGACTGGAGCGCGGGCCTGCTGGGCATGGTCCCGACCTTCCCGGCGGGCGCTGAGCTTCTGATCGTGGCGCTGGTCGGCACCAACTTCTCGATCAATGCGGCCTTCTTCACCAGCTACGCCATTCAAGCCCACAAGACGGGGCGCGCCCAGTATCGCGACACCACCCTGACGGACACCATCCCGGGCATCGTGGCGCCCGGCATCATGACCGCGTTGGTGATCATGGTCGCCGCCGCCGTGCTGGGTCACACCGGCCAGCGGGTGGAGACCCTGCCGCAGCTGGCCAGCGTGTTCGAGCCGCTTGCCGGCCCCGTCGGCTATTACATCTTCACACTGGGCTTCTTCGCCGCCGCCTTCTCGTCGATGCTGGCCAACGCCACGGCGGGCGGAACCCTGCTGTCGGACGGCCTGGGATGGGGCGGCAGCTTCGATTCCCTGCGCACCAAGCTGCTGGTCGGCTGTGTGCTGATGTTCGGCTTGCTGGTGACAGCCTTCGCCCCCGGTTCGCGGGTGCAGCTGATCATCCTGGCGCAGGCCATGACCGTCCTCGTCGCGCCTCTTCTTGGGGTGTTGCTGGTGCTGATGGCCAACAACAAGCTGCTGGGCGATCTGCGCAACAAGTGGTGGCACAACCTGTTCGCCGCGATCGGCCTGGTGTCGATCTTCGCTTCGACCGCCCTGCTGGTTCTGAGCCTGACCGGCGTGGTCAGCACCTAGGCGTTCGCCGCCCAAACGACCTGCCGCTTCGCCCGGTCTGGAAGACCCGCAGCGAGGCGGCTTTCCAAACAGGAGACGTCACCATGATGGTCAATCATGACCGGGGCGCCCTGCGTCGCGCCTGCGCTCTGGGTCCGATGCTGGCCGCCGCCGTATTCAGCGCCACCGCCGCCGCCGCGCAGGACGCCGCGCCGGCCTCAACTGAACCCACGCCCTATCCGCGCAACGCCATCGGCGTCGGCCCCGTAATCGGCGGGTATGGCGAGGCGCGTTGGGCCGAGGACTGGTCCGGCCTTCGCGATCCCGCCAAGCGCAAGGATTTTCTCGACCGGCTGAAATACATTCCGCTGTCCGACGACGGCGAGGTTTGGCTGAGCCTGTCGGGCGAGATGCGCGCCCGCACCGCCCTGACCACCAGCCCGGGTCTGAGCGATGGCGCGGACCAGCGTCTGGACACCCTGAGACTGGTAGGCGGGGCCGATCTGCGCGTGGGGCCGCATCTCCGCGCCTACGGCGAGCTGGCCCATGGCGGCGCCGGCGGGCGCAACATGAGCCGGTCCATACCCGCGCTTCGTAACGACCTGGTGGTGCAGCAGGCCTTCGTCGATGTATCCGCCGAGGTGCAGGGGCTTGAGCTGGGCGCGCGTTACGGCCGCCAGTTTTTTCTGGACGGCTCGCCTTATCTGATCAGCACCCGCAACGGGGCCACCATTCTGACGCCCTACAACGGTGTGCGCGCCTGGGTGAGGGGAGAGCGGATGAGGGCGGATCTATTCGATCTGCGGCCGACCACTCTGGGCGTTGGGGGCATTGACGATGACCGCACCGACCGCAGCCGCCGGTTCAGCGGCGTTACGGCAGGCGTGCTTGTGCCTCGAGACTGGTTCGGCGGCTCCCGGTTGCACTTCGACCCCTTCCTGTGGCGTCACACCCAGGATGCGCGCCGCTGGGGCGCCGAGGTGGCCCACGAACGGCGCGATTACACAGGCGCGCGCCTGTGGGGCTCCGCCGGATCGGTCAATCTGGACTGGACCGTCGCGCGCCAGACCGGCCGGTACGGCGACCGCCGCATCGACGCCTGGCACGTCTTCACTCAGCAAAGCTTCAGCGTGGGCGAGGGCGCGTCAGCGCCGAGGGTGGGCTTGCGGTTCGACTACGGATCGGGCGGCGGAGCCTATGACGACGGGCCGCTGCGCAACGCCGTCACGCCTTTCGGCGTGCCGATCTTCTACAGCTATCAGAACGTCTTCAACCCGGTGAACATGGTCGTCCTCGCGCCAAGCGTCACGGTCCGACGCGGCCCGACCGCTCTGACCGCCGAAGTCCAGGCCACTTGGCGCGCCTCGACCGACGACGCCGTCTATCGCGCCACCGACCTCGCCTATGCGGGGACGGAGGCCGTGGACGGCCGTCATGTCGGCGAAGTCTGGAAGCTGCAGCTGGCACACACGGTCTCGCCCCGCACCAGCCTGATCGCTCGCTACGAGCATCTCGCCGCAGGCTCGGTGCTCAAGGACGCTGGCTACGAAAGTTCGGACTACCTGACGGCCTGGGTGAGCTTCAGGTTTTGAAAGCCGTGAGTGACCGTAGATCGCTTGTGATCTCACCGCGTTTTCCGGGTTTGCCTCGAGGGCGCAGACGCCGGCTGCTATGAAGACCGAGAGATAAAGCCATCAACGCCATTCGATGGCCTGCCCTCGTCCACGCCGTATGAGCAACGCAAGCAGGTCTAGGTTTGTGAACTGCTGAACGGCTCACACCCGGCCTTAGTCATCTAGCGACGCGGCGGCTTGCGGGGGAATGATTGCTCGTGACTCTTCTCGGACCTTCGGGAGGTCTGCTTCCTGGCCATCTAAAGGGCGGGGATGAACTGACTTCCACCGGCTCTGGGATATCCGTTCCGCAGCCTGCCGTCACGCCGACATCCAAACAGCTGCAGCGGTGTAGAGGGCGATGCCGAGGCTGAGGTTGAACGGGAAGGTGATCGCCAAGGACGCTGTGACGAACACGCCGGCGTCGGCCTGGGGGGCCGCAAGCCGCATGGCCGCGGGCACAGCGATATAGGACGCCGAACCGGCGAGAATGGTCAGCAGCGCGGTGTCGCCGGCCTCCAGCCCGGCGAGACGGGCCAGCCCAAGGGCGACGCCCGCCGAGAGCACGGGAAAGCCCATGGCGAAGCCGATGACGCCTGGCGTCAACTTTCGCCCGCCTTCCATCAGCCGGCGGGCGGCGACCAGACCGATGTCGAGCAGGAAGAAGCACAGAGCGCCCTGGAACAGCGGCCCGACAAACAGCTCCAGCCGGGCCATGCCGGCATCGCCGGAGACCAGCCCGACCAAGAAGCTGCCGAGCAGCATCACGGACGCCGCGCCGACGAACACCTCCCTCAGGATTGTCCTTCGCCGCCCAGGCTCGCCCCGACCCGCGCCATTGAGAAGAATCAGTGCCGTCAGGATGGCGGGGGTTTCCATCAGGGCGAGCACAGCCGCCATGTAGCCCCCCGATGTGAGACCGAGGGCTGCCAGATGCTGCTGGCCGGCGGCGAAGGTCACCACCGAAACGGACCCGTAGGTCGCCGCCAGCGCGCAGAGGGTCGGACGGTCGAGCCCGCGGACGCGCTTCAGGATGAGGAAGGCGACCAGCGGCATCAGGGCGCTGAGGGCGATGCCGATCGCCCCCGCCGAAAGGAAATCCCCGTTGAATCCCGCGGCGCGCGCCTCCACGCCGCCTTTGAAGCCGATGCACAGCATCAGATAGAGGGACAGACCCTTGGCGACCGGCTCGGGAATAGCCAGGTCCGAGCGCGCGAAAGCGGCCGCTGCGCCGACAAAGAAGAACAGGATGGCGGGCGACGTCAGAAGCGCCAGGCTGGTGGAAATGTCAGGCATGCGTCAACCGGTCCTCTGAAGGTCGGTCCGAGTGAACTCGACCGGCATGGGCATCCAGTTTATTGAGGTAATGCAGGTTATAACGGGCGCTAATGGAATGGCTGATCGGCTGGTCAATCTGGACATCGACCTGCTGCGGGCCTTCGTCACGGTCGTCGAAACCGGCAGCTTCACCCGCACGGCGGCCTTGCTCGGCCGGACCCAGCCGGCTGTCAGCCTGCAGATCCGCCGGCTCGAGGACCAGTTGCGGTCGCCGCTGTTTGATCGCGGGGGCAAGGGCGTCGGCCTGACGACAGAGGGCGCAGGACTTCTGCCGCAGGCCCGCCGGTTGTTGCGATTGAATGATGAGATCGTGTCGACCCTGGGCGACGGGGATCCGGAGGGCGAGGTTCGGCTCGGCGCGCCCGAGGACATCGCGACCATGCACCTCCCCGGGATCCTCGGAGCGTTCGCGCGCAGCCACCCCCGTATCCGACTGTCCGTAACCTGTGACTACACCGCTAACCTGCTCGACCAGATGTCGCGCGGCATGCTCGATCTGGCGCTGATAAAGCGTGAGCCCGTCGGCCCCGAACTGGGCGTCCGGGTCTGGAGCGAGCCGCTGGTCTGGGTGGCGCTCGACGGCTCGATCGTCGAGGCGTCGCCGCTGCCGCTGATCGTTGCGCCCGCCCCGGACATCTATCGTAAACGCGCCCTCGGCGCGCTCACGGACGCCGGCATCGGTTTTCGCGCGGCCTTCACCTCGCCGAGCCTCGCCGGTCAGATGGCGGCGCTGCGCGCCGGCCTCGGCGTCGGCGTGCTTCCCGCCGCCATGGCCCCCCGCGAGCTGTCAGTGCTTGGGGAGCCGCTTCCGAAGCTGAGCGACAGCGAGATCGCGCTGGTCACCGCACGGGGCGCCGGCGGGCCTGCGGAGCTTCTTGCGCACGAGGTTCTGCGCGCGCTCGAGCGAGGCCCCATCGCTCCATGACGCGCCATTATAAGCCGCATCATCACTTCTGATTGGTCGGACGGCGGCCGACCGCTCATATTGGCTATGCGGCCCGGGCCCCTCTGACGATCGCATCGGTCGTGATGTCGGACCGCATCGGGTGCGCTCGATGACGGGGTCCGACGCTTCTTCTCCCCCCTCGAACCGACGGCTTCGGCGTCGAGCGCTCCCCTTCAGAGAAGGAGAGGCCCCATGCCCCAACCGAACAGATTGCTACGAAAACGTCCTGCGATTGACGAACATGATGTCTGGACACCCGGCAACATCGTCCAGATGGACGCGATGGTCGCCGCCTGCGCCCTGGTTTCCCAGGCCGACGGCTGGGTCACCCACGACGAGCGCAGGCGCATGCTTGACCGCATGCGCAACTCACCGACGATCGCCTTCTTTGGTGCAGACGATGTGATGCTCATGTTCGAAGCTCTGCACCCGCGCTTCGAACGCGATCTCGACGATGGAGAGGCGACGGCGGAAGTCGCCGTCGCACGGCTGCGAGGCCAACCGGGCCCCTCTCGCCTGCTGATCGAACCGGCCTGCTCGCTCGCCGAAGCTGATGGCGGCTTCGACGCCGAAGAGCGCGACGTGATCCTGCGGCTCCGCAAGATCCTTGGCGTTGATCCATCGGCTTACGACCTTCGCCCGGGCGATGGAGAGGGACGATGAGGGTCGGCCCGACTACGAGCTTCGCCGTCCATGTCCTGGCGGTTCATTCCTCGCAGATGACCTGTCGGGTCGGCGGCCATCGCAGCTCGCCGACGACCCAACCGGTCCCACCACTTGGTGCAATCACTGACGACACCTCCACCCGGCGGGCCAGCCAGCACACCTTCGACATCCGAGTCTGAGGGATGCTCAAGCCGATGGACCGCCTGACACAAAACGTCCCGGCCAAATCAGTCTGGCTGTGGCGCGGCTTGGTTGCCCTGCACGCTCTCACGATCGCGGACAGTCGCCAGTCGATGCGGCGCAGTCGGGCGACCGCCGCCGCCGCGCCGTCTTCATGACGTCAGAACCCGACGATCCCCGATGGCGGGCTACCGCCGTTTCCGCGCGTCGGTCTGGCCGACACACGCGAGGCGCTACGCCGAGTTGGCCCGCCGACGGCAGCGACCGACCACGGCGGTCATCGCCTGCTCCGACGCTCGGATCGATCCTCAGACCATATTCGACGCCGAGCCCGGCGAGCTGTTCGTCATCCGTAACGTGGCAGGGCTGGTCCCGGAATATGCGCCCGACGGCGGGTGTCACGGGACCAGTGCGGCGCTCGAGTATGCGGTGAAGATTCTCAAGGTCCGGCGGATCGTCGTGCTCGGGCATGCGCGTTGCGACGGCATTTACGCAATGATCCATGGTCCGCTGCGAAACGCGCCCGATTTCCTGGGTCCGTGGGTGGACATCGCCGAACCGGTGATGTGGCCGATGCCCGAACAGGGGTCCGGCGAGGCCTTCGAGGCGGCGATCGAGGACGCGGTGCTGCGCCTGTCCCAGACCAACCTGAGGACGTTCCCGTGGATACGGGATGCCGAAAAGTCCGGCCATCTCTCCCTGGCGGCCTGGAAGTTCAGCATCGCCTCGGGCGAACTGACGCCGGGCCAGTCAGGTCCATAGGCCATGATTATCGGCTGCATGAGCACAACTCATTGGTCCGCCCGGAGGAGAACGCTCAATGTCGGTTTGCGGCCCGGGCCCCTCTGACGATCATGGTGATCGTGATGTCGGACCGCATCGGGTGCGCTCGATGACGGGGTCCAGTCCAACCAGAATCCCTTGGTCACGGCAGAGAGCGCACCCGTTCAGAGGAGCGGCTCCATGGCGACGAGAACGACCCGACGGCTCAGACGCTACAGCCTCATCATGGTGTTGAACCTGATGACCGCGTTCTCGGCTGTGATCAGGGCGATGCGATCCATCCGTTCACGGTCGGGCGGTCACCGCTGAGCGCCATTTACCCGATCGCGACCCTCGCGCGCCCGCCGGTCGCGCGCCCCCTCCCGACTGCATAGAGCTTCGCTGATGACCCCCACCCTCCGATCCGTCGTGGCCACAACACTGGCATGTTTCATCCTGGCCGCGTGCGAACCGCTCGACACGTCCCCCTTGCAAGACATCGAAGAGGCGGCGGAGGCCGCGCAGGCCTCGGCGGAAGACCTCAATTCCCGCGCTTCGGAGATACAGGGCGCGATCGACGATCCAGTGGGCGCCCTCCGCACGGCCGCCCTCGGGGCCGGCTTCACAAAGACCCCGACCGCCGAGGCGAACCTGTTTGTGCTGACTGACCTGCAGACGGGTTGCCAATGGCTCGCCACCTACGGACCAGACAACCGGGCCGTGAGCCTCGTGCCCCGCACCAAACCGAGCGGTGCTGACACCCGCCAACGCTGCATCTCGATCGGGGCGGTCGGCGAAGGCTCGCAATAACGCCGGCCCGTCGATTGTATCGACGCGCACCGCAGCCAATTCAACGCCCCCACGTCCAACAGCCCGTTTCTTCAGCCAAGGCCTGATAACACCGTGCCCACCGATACCCTGTTCCTGTTGCTTGGCCTCGTCCTGCTGATTGCTGGCGGTGACCTCCTCGTCCGGGGAGCGGTCCGGATCGCCGAAAGACTGCGACTCTCACCGATGCTGATCGGGCTGACGGTCGTGGGTATGGGCACCTCGACGCCCGAACTGGCTGCGAGCCTCCAAGCCAGCCTTGCTGGATCTCCGGGCATCGCCCTCGGCAATATCGTGGGATCGAACTTCGCCAACGCCCTTCTGATCCTCGGGACGGCGGCCCTGATCGCGCCGATCGCGGTGAATGCCCGCACCCTCTGGCGCGATGGCGGCGTGGGCGTTGTGGCCGCCCTGGCACTGCTGGGTGCGGGGGCGACGGTGGGCCTGTCCCGCGAGGCGGGCCTGGGTTTCCTGATCCTGATGGTGGGGTATGTCTACTACGCCTATCGTCAGGAGAGCGTGGGGGCGGCTCACAGCGCCGCCTATGACCGCGCCGCAGCGATGGAAGAGGTCGATCCGGCCCTGATCCCGCGTGACCAGCCGGCGGGCCGGCTGTCGGCCGCGCTCCTGCTTTTTACTGTCGGTCTGGCCCTGATCGTCGGCGGCGGCAGCCTTCTGGTAAACGCCGCTATCGCCATCGCCCAAAAGCTCGGGGTCAGCGACACCGTCATCGGGCTCACCATCGTCGCGGTCGGGACATCCCTACCGGAACTGGTCACCTCGGCCGTCGCAGCATGGCGCAGGCAGGGAGACATCGCGCTAGGCAATGTGCTGGGCTCCAACATCTACAACATCCTGTTTATCGGCGGCCTGACAGGAGCGATCGCCCCGACTACGATTCCGGCCAGCATCATGGCGTTCGACCTTTGGGCGCTGGTGGCCGTGTCGCTGGTCGTGTTGCTCTTCGCCTTCTCCGGCGGGCGGTTAAGCAGGAGAGAAGGCCTCGTTCTGGTGGCGGCCTATATCGTCTACGCCGGATATACCGCCGGACTGATCTGAGCCCTGCGCGCCGGCTTACCCTCACGTCTGGGCGCCCGCCAGGGCAGCGCACTCGGGTCGGTGAAGGTCGCATTCCCGACGGAGGGAGAATGTCCGATCTTGGCGCTGAACAGATGCAAAGAGCGTAGACTTGCCACGGACAGGGAGGCGATCTCAATGGAGGTTGGCCATGCGCCAGTCTGACCTGTTCATCCAACCAAAGCGCCCATGGAACAAGGGACGCTTGATCGGCCCCAAAGCGCCGCTTAAGCCCAAGCACATCTGGGCCATCCGCCAGCAGCTGAAGGTCGCGAGGAGAGTACGCGATCTCGCAATGTTCAACTGCGCACTCGACTCCAAACTGCGAGCATGTGACCTCGTTAGGCTTCGAGTGAGCGATGTGGCGCCCGGCGGTGTCCTCCGTCAGCGGTCGATCGTGATTCAGCAGAAGACCGGCCGACCCGTGCCGTTCGAGATCACCGAACCAGCCCGTGATGCCATTGCGGCATGGCTGGACGTTCGAGGTCAGCGCGAAGACGACTGGCTGTTCCCGAGTCGGAGCCGGTCAGGTCAGCACGTCGGCACGAGGCAGTATGCTCGGCTTGTGGATCGCTGGGTGCGGATGATTGACCTGGAGCCGCAAGGCTATGGTACGCACAGCCTCCGGCGCACAAAGGTTTCCTTGGTCTACAAAAAGACGGGCAACCTTCGCGCGTGCCAGCTCCTGCTTGGGCACCGGAAGCTGGAGAGCACCGTCAGGTACCTCGGCATCGAGGTCGACGACGCCTTGGAGATGTCGGAGCAGATCGATCTGTGATCCTGAGCCGGGCTCCGAAGTGGGCCCGGCGAAGGTCCGCTATGGGTGGGAAGCGGACCTATGCTCAGGCCGCGTCACTAGCCACAGCACGAGGTGCCCTGCTGGATCGGTGGGCATGGAGTGTCCGCGTAAGAACAGAACACACAGCAATCGCCGGGCAGCGGTCGCAACTTGGTCCCACAGCCAGCGCAATCGTAGAACCAGATGCAAGCGTCTGTCGGCATGGTTTCGGTAGCCACATGCCCGCAGTCAGGGCAGGTGAGGGTGGATTGTAGCAGGATGCCGTCGCTCATCGCGCGGCCATCAAGACGCTCATCGCCCAAGGCTCAATGAAAGGCCCCCAAACCAGAGCGAGGCCAACCAGCACGGAAGCCAGAACAAGCAGCCAAAAAGCCGTCCGCGACGGTCGAGCGCAACTCACGTCAGTTCGGCACTTTCGAACCCGCCGCCAATGCAAGAGCCAGCCCACCATCAACACGAGCGCCGCAATGGCCGTCAGCCATGTTCGCGCTCCTGCGATGACGGCGGCTCCTGCGAAGGAAACTCCGGCAAGGGAGAGAGCGAGAGGCAACACGCAGCAAGCCGCCCAAGCGAAGACCGAGGCAAACCCTCCGACAGCAGCCGACGTGCTGACGACAACATCGGGATTAGGGGGAGGCTTGTGGGTCATCATGGGAAACTCCGTCCAATGTGATAGAGGCTACAACCCGTAGCCACTACGGGATCAAGTGCGTGAAGCGACAAAGGATGACGATTGGAAGGTTGGCCCGCGAAGCTAGGGTGAACCTCGAAACCGTGCGCTACTATGAGCGTATCGGCGTCATGCCCGTGCCTGACCGAACCGAGGGCGGACACCGTAGCTACGCTCCTGAACACGCTGAGCGTCTGAAGTTCATTCGCAGGTCTCGGGAGTTGGGATTCGGCATTGAAACCATCCGACGTTTGATTTCCTTGGGCGAGGCCGAGAGCCAATCGTGCTGTGAGGTGAGGGATATGGCGAAGGATCAGATCGCCAGCATCGACGCCAAGATCAGCGATCTGACACGGCTCAGGCGGGTCCTTCAGCAGGCCGTAGTCGACTGTGGAGAGGGCACCGAAGTTCGTTGCCCCGTCATCAAAGAGTTGGGATCGAACGGAAGGCTAGCTGGTTCGACTGAGAGTGGTCGGCCACAGGGGATGAAATAAGACCATGAGCATCAGGCCCGGTTTCTACAGCGTTCGCCAATCTGGATCGGACCAAGACCCCATGGACGACGAAGCGTGGGGGCTGGCTATGCTCTCGCACTTCAAGGACGGGCGCGTCGTTGGAGTTGATCAGGGCGGTTGCCGGGTGAGCGGGACGTATCAAGACCGTCCAGACGGCGGCATCGAACTACACATGATCTACGACCTCAAATGCGGGTCTCACCTGCCCAACGGAACCGTGCTGGAAGCCGATCACCGGATTGAGGGCGATCTGGTTCTAACTGGCCAGACGGTCACTGGTGGCCATCAGCTTTTGGACATCGGCCTAGGCCCCATGTTCATCAGCTTAGAATGGCTCGCAGAGGGGGTCTGATTTCCTCACAAGGAACGTCCGCTTTGGGTCGATTTCGGTCCTGGTCTCCGAGGCCGAAAGCGGACGTTGGCCCACGTGCCGGAAACTGGTCACGGTCGACGTCAGCTAGGGGTGGGGAGCCGACTCGTGACTAGGTCGAGCGTCCTCGTTCATCAGGAACGCTTTGGGTCGCCGCCTGAATAGCGAAGGGTTCGCGCTGTAGACGGTCTTCCACGTCGCGCCATCTCGGATTTGCAGCCAGCCGCTAGACCGACCAGTCATGGCCACCCGCGCATTTCCTTCAATCCACGCGTCGATGAAGCCTTCGAACTTTGTAGCCATGTCGTCGAACGGAAAGAAATAGGACCAGAACCCTCCAACACCGAAGTTCAGCTCGTCGAAGTTTTGCAGGGCCAACGTGATTGGCATGGACAGGCCCGGCTGCACTGGAAACCTCCAGCACACCTCAACAGGAGCTTCTGCATCAGGGTCGAAACGGAGGGTGTGCCGGTCCGCAAATTCGCGAAACAGCTGCTCTGCCTTAGTCGTGCAATCGACGTGACCCATGCCAGCAGTATGGCGGTGCTCTACGAACGTCCGCAACGGGTCGAGAGCCGAACTTCAGCAAGTCCGCTAGCCGGCCCCCACGACACCCAAGCGGACCGCCGTCGCTTCACCCGCCCAGAGCGGCCTCGATGCCGGCCAGGAGGGTGGCGGCGGTGATGGGCTTGGGCAGGTGCAGGTCCGCGCCGGCTTCGTGGGCCTGGAGGCGGTGGGCCGTCATGGCGTTGGCGCTGAGCATGATGATCGGCGTGGGCTCCGCGCCGGTGCGGGCCTCAAGCGCGCGCAGGGCGCGGGTGGCGCTCAGGCCGTCCATGACCGGCATCTGCATGTCCATCAGCACCACGTCGAAGCGTTCGGCGCCGAACGCCTCCAGCGCCTGGGCGCCGTCGGCGACGGTGACCACCTCGGCCTGCTGGGTCGCCAGGATCAGCTGGACCACGCGCTGGTTGGTGGGGTGGTCCTCGGCCAGCAGCACGCGCAGCGGGGCCAGAGACGGTTCGCGCACGCGCGCGGGGCGCGGCGCGGCGGCCTCGGCGCGGGCCAGGGGCAGTTCGACCCGGAAGCGGCTGCCCTGGCCGGGCGTGGACTCCGCCGAGATCACCCCGCCCATCAGGCTGGTCAGGGCGTGGCAGATCGACAGGCCCAGGCCCGTGCCGCCGAACCGGCGCGTGATGCTGGCGTCGGCCTGGCTGAAACGCTGGAACAGGCGCGCGGCGTGATCGGCGTCAAAGCCGACGCCGGTGTCGGCCACTTCGAACGTCAGCAGCGCCTGACCGTCGGCGGCCTCGGCCACCGCGATCTCGACGGTGACCGAGCCCTGGGCCGTGAACTTCACCGCATTGGAGAGCAGGTTTCCGAACACCTGGCGTATGCGGGTGCTGTCGCCGACGAAACGGCCGTGCGCCGAGGCGTCACGCCGGATGTGGAAGGCCACCGCCTTGTCCTCGGCGCGAAGGCGCGCGAGGTCCAGCGGCGCCAGCAGCGCCTCGTCCAGATCGAAGGCGCGGGCCTCGACGTCCAGCCGACCCGCCTCGATCTTGGACACGTCCAGAATGTCCGAGACCAGGCGCTCCAGCATCTCGCCCGAACTGCGCACCAGATCGACCATCTCGGCCTGGTCGGGCGTTAGGGGCGTGCGCGACAGGGCGTCGACGATGCCGATGACGCCGTTCAGGGGCGTGCGGATCTCGTGGCTCATATTGGCCAGAAAGTCCGACTTGGCGCGGTTGGCGGCCTCGGCCTCGCGCTTGGCTTCGATCAGGGCCTGTTCGTCGGCCAGCCGCTGGGTCACGTCGCGCGCCACGGCGTAGATGCGGTCGCCTGTCCGCTGGGCCCGCCACTCGACGGTGACATAGCCGCCGTCGCGGCGTCGGTAGCGGTTGATGCAGCCGGGCACCGGCAGGCCAAGCCCGCGCTCCTCGACCTCGACCACCGAAAGCAGGGTGCGCGGCATGTCGTCGGGATGGACGAAGGACAGGATGCGCTGGCCGACCAGCTCTTCCGGACTCCAGCCGAGATTGCGCCACGACTCGCTGGCCTTGACGATGCGGCCCTCCATGTCGCGGATGATCAGCAGGTCCAGCGAGACCTCGAAAAAGCGATCGATGTCATCGACGGGCGCTGGGGCGACGCAGCTGTTCATGGAAATCCTCGAAGGGATCCAAGCCGATACAGCCTGACCGTTAAGGCCGAATGTTCACCACCGGTCTGCGACGTTAGTTCGCAGGCGTTAGGCTGGACGTCGCGCCGGGCGCGTCTTGCGTCGCCGGCGCGGCGGTGGGCAGCACGACCTCGACGCGGCGGTTGCGCTGGCGGCCGGCTTCGTCGTCCGAACCGTCGGCGGCGGCGTTGGGGGCCACCGGGCGCTGTTCGCCCAGGCCGATGGTGCGCAGGCGGGCCTCGGGGACGCCCTTTTCGACCAGATAAGCCTTCACCGCATCGGCGCGAGCCCGCGACAGGCGCAGGTTGTAGGCGTCGTCGCCGCGCGAATCCGTGTGGCCCTCGATGGTGATCGTCCCCGCGCCCGCATCCGCCTGGATCAGGCGCGCCAGGGTGTCGAGCGCACCGCGGCCTTCGGCCCGAATGGTCGACTGGTCGAAATCGAAGGTCACGTCCGACGGCAGGGAGACGACCGAGCCGCGGTCGGTCTGGACGGCGCCGAGTTCGGTCTTGAGCGCCTCCACGACCTGAAGGTTGCTGGCCGCCTGACCGCCGGCGCCCAGCTGTGAGCCGCCGCCTGTCGCGGGCGCAAGGCGCGAGGCTGTGTTGGGCCGCATTCCCGACAGGCCGCTGGTGTCGGGCAGGCCGCGCGCACCCCGCGCGCCGTCCAGAGACAGCACCGTCTCGAAGCGGGGGGCGCTGGTGTAGACGTTATCCGCGCCGGAATGCTGGTTCACGATCAGGGTGGCGCGTTCGCCGCGCGGCAGGGCGCCCGAGAACAGCAGGGCGGCGTCTATGGTGCGGCCGGCCGGAACCTCCAGGGCGCTGTTGGCCGGCGGCGCGGCCAGAAACAGCTTTTCGCCGGCGTCGGTCAGCAGATAGGTGTTCTCCCGTCCGCCGTTCAGCTGAATGTCGCGTGTGCGGCCGTTCATCACGCGAGCCCTCACCAGGGTCGCCTCTCCGCCTGCGGCCACCGACTGAATTTGGAGCACCACCCCGCCGGGATGGGCGATCTGGATGTCCTGCGGCGCGCCATCGCTGGCGCCGCCGCCACTGCCGCAGGCCGCGAGGACCAGGGCGCCTGCGGCCGTCAGGGGGACGAGGCGGATCATTGGCCTGTCGCCTGCAACGGCAGGTCGATGCGGAAGCCGGGCTGGTTGGTGTGCTGATTGTCGGTCTGGGCGTTTTCGTTCAGCACCAGGATCGCGCTCTGGCCGGCGGGCAACCGCCCCAGGAACACCAGTTCCCCCTCCAGCGTCTGGCCGGCCTGGATGGCCAGGCGTGCATTATTGCCAGGCGGCGACAGATAGATGCGCTCACCGCTGTCGACGACGATGTAGCCGTCGCGGTTGTTGTTGAAGCGGTTCAGCTGGACCTCGCGGTCGCGCCCGTTGATCACGCGCACCCCGACGACCGTCTCGGTCGGCCGGGACTGCAGCGAGGTCAGTTGCAGCACGACGCCGTTCGGGTGGGCCACCTGAATGTCCAGCGGCGAGGACTGGCCGCCGTTCCAGAGGTTCGCGGTGTTGGCTGGCGGCGTCCCCGGGCTCGCGGCGGGCGTCGCGGCTCCAGATGCGGCGGGGGTCTCGGCGGGAGCCGGATCCTGACCGCAGGCGGCGAGCGCCAGCGCGGCGACGGACAAGAGGGCGAACGGACGAGCCTTGAACATCTGGACCTCGCGAAACCGTGACGGTTGACCGCTGTCGAACGCCGGACCGGCAATCGCGTTCAATCGTCAGTAGGCGAAGTCGCGGTACATCCGTTCCACGTCGCCGCCCCAGTCGCCGTGATAGAGGTCCAGCAGGCGTTCTGCCGGCGTGACGCCGGAGTCGGCGATGTCTTCCAGTTCCGACAGATAGCCGCGTTCGTCGACCATGCCGCCCGAGAAGCGCGCGCGGTTCTTCAGGCCCTGGCGGGCGATGGCGACCATGTCGACGGCGATGTCGCGCACCGAGCGCCCCGCGACCTCGGCCTTGAGGCCCAGGCGGGTCACGTCGCGGCGCAGGCGCTCGTGGTCGGCGATGTCCCAGTCCTTGCATAGGTCCCAGGCGGCCGCGAGCGAGGGCGCGTCGTACAGCACGCCGGCCCACAGGGCGGGAAGCGCGCAGATGCGGCTCCACGGACCGCCGTCGGCTCCGCGCATCTCCAGATAGGATTTCAGCCGCACCTCGGGGAACAGGGTGGTGAGGTGATCCTCCCAGTCCTTCTTCGTTGGGCGGTCACCGGGCAGGGCCGGCAGGCAGCCGTCCATGAAGTCGCGGAACGACTGGCCCGAGGCGTCGACGTAGCGGCCGTCGCGCTTGGCGAAATACATGGGCGTGTCCAGCGCATAGTCGACGTAGCGCTCGAAGCCGAAGCCGTCCTCGAACACGAAGTCGATCATGCCGGTGCGGTCGGGATCGGTGTCGGTCCAGACGTTGGCGCGGGCCGACAGGAAGCCGTTGGGCCGGCCCTCGGTGAACGGCGAACAGGCGAACAGGGCCGTGGCGATCGGCTGCAGCGCCAGCGAGGTGCGGAACTTGGCCACCATGTCTGCCTCGCTGTCGAAGTCGAGGTTGGCCTGGATGGTGCAGGTGCGCAGCATCATGTCCAGGCCCAGCGACCCGACCTTGGGCATGTAGGCGCGCATGATGTCATAGCGGCCCTTGGGCATGACGGGGATGTCCTCGCGCCGCCACATCGGGTCGAAGCCGGCGCCCAGGAAGCCCAGGCCCAGCTGATCGGCCACCTGCTTGACCTCCATCAGATGCTGGCCGGTCTCGTTGCAGATGTCGTGAATGTCCTTCAGCGGCGCGCCGGACAGCTCGAACTGACCGCCAGGCTCCAGGCTGATCGAGGCCGAATAGCCCTCGGCGTTGGGCCGCTCCAGGGCGATGACGTGGCCGGCCTCCTCGACGGGCGTCCAGCCGAAACGGGTCAGGCCGTCCAGCATGGCGCGGATGCCGTTTTCGCCCTCATAGGCCGGGCGGCGCAGGGTCGAGCGGTCGAAGCCGAACTTCTCGTGCTCGGCGCCGATGCGCCACTGGTCCTTGGGCTTGATCCCCTTGGACAGGGCGCCGATCAGGTCGGAGCGGGTAAGCGGCGCGGTCATGGGGCGGTCCTGTCGATCCCGGCGGGATCCCGTGGCGGCTAGATGGGCGGGAATGCGGCGCCGCTCAAGTGGGATCGTGCCGGCGCGGGTGCGGTGTGGGCAGGAAGCGGGTCATGACGGTGACGAAGAAGGCGACCGACCAGCCCATCAGAAGGGTGCCGTTCACGCCTTCGATCGCGCCGAACAGCCGCCAGTCCGGATCGACGGCCGTGTCGGTGTAGCCGATGGTGGCGTAGCTGATGGTCGAGAAATAGACCGCGTCGCGCAGCTCCGCGATGGCGCCCACCATCATGAAGACTGCGGCATACAGCCAGATCTCGATGGCGTGCAGGGCCATCAGGCCCAGGGCCAGGGCGCTCGCAGTGAACGCGCCCTCCAGGCTCAGGGGGTTGATCCGCTGTTCGCGACGCCGCCGCTCCCGGCGTGCCAGCAGCCTAGCCAGCACCAGCAGGCCCGCCCCGTGCACGCTGACGGTGAGCAGGACCATGACGGTGGCGATCAGCAGCTCCAGCCCCATGGCCGAACAGTGCGCTCACTCCGGCGCCGCTGCAATCACGCTTCAGCGCGCCCAGTCGCCGGCGGCGGCCTGCCACAGGGTCATGGCGGCTATGGCGGCGGTGTCGGCCCGCAGGATGCGCGGGCCCAGCGAGACGGCGGTGGCGAAGGGCAGGCCGCGCAGCCGCTCGCCCTCCTCGGGCGAGAAGCCGCCTTCGGGACCGATCAGGATGGACCAGGGCTCGAGCGGTGCGTCCGACAGAGCGCGAATGGCCGGCACGCCGCCGGTCTCGTCGCAGAACATCAGCCGGCGGCCGGGCTCCCAAGCGGACAAAAGGGCGTCCAGCTTCACCGGGTCGTGGATCTCGGCTACGTCCAGGCGCCCGGTCTGTTCGGCGGCCTCCTCGGCGATGGCGTCCAGCCGGTCCAGGCGCAGACGGTCAGCGTTGGTGCGCTGGGTGATCACAAGGCGCACGCGGCGCGCGCCCAGCTCGGCCGCCTTCTCAACGATGGTCTCGACGCGCGCCTTCTTCACCACGGCGACGATCAGGTCGAGGTCGGGGCCGAAGACCTGCGGCCGCACCTGTTCCTCGGCGCGCAGGATGACGCCCTTCTTGAGCACTTCGGCCACCGAGGCGCGCCATTCGCCGTCCTTGCCGTTGAACACCAGAAGTTCGTCGCCGGCCTTCAGCCGCATGACCTGGGTCAGGTAGCGCGACTGATCGAGCGTCGGCGCCAGCGCGGCGCCCGGCGACAGGGGTTGGGGGACGTGGAGGCGGATCATCGGTCGTAGTGGTAGCGGCATTGGACAATCTCCAAGCCGTAAGAAGCGACGCGGTAGACAAGGCGATGCTCTTGATCGATGCGCCGCGACCAGTAGCCGGACAGCTCCGCCTTCAGAGGCTCAGGCTTTCCCGATCCAGTGAATGGGTTGCGCTGACACTCCTTGATCAGCGTGTTGAGTTTCCTGAGCGCCTTGCGGTCCGTGTCCTGCCACTGGAGATACTGGGTCCAAGCACGAGCCGAGAAGACGACATTCATTCCTCGATAAGCTCTCGGACTGTTCCGCCGCCTGCTTCAAGTTCGGCGATAGAGGCCATGAGCGCTTCTCGGTTCGCCGGGCTGCGAAGCAGATAGTCCGTCTCCTGCCAGGAGGCGAAGTCCTCAAGCGACATCAGTACGGCGGCCGGCTTTCCGCCCTCGCGGGTGATGATGGTGTAGTCGTGATCCGCCGTCACCCGATCGACGGCAGCCGCGAGGTTCTTGCGCAGTTCGGTGATGGACATGGCGTTCATGTCCTCAATGTACGCGTTTGCGTACGTCTTCGCAACGTTTACAACGAGCGCGCGATCAGAAGCTTCATGATCTCGTTGGTGCCACCGTAGATGCGCTGGACGCGGGCGTCCTTGTAGAGCTGGGCGATCGAATACTCGTTCATGTAGCCGTAGCCGCCGTGCAGCTGCAGCATCTCGTCGATGGTCTCGCCCTGGATGTCGGTGACCCAGTATTTGGCCATCGAGGCGGTGACGGCGTCCAGCTGGCCCTTGAGGTGCAGGCCGATGCAGTGGTCGACGAAGACCTTGGCGACGGTCAGCTTGGTCTTGACCTCGGCCAGCTTGAACTGGGTGTTCTGGAAGTCGAGGACGCGCTTGCCGAAGGCCTTGCGCTCCTTGACGTAGGCCAGGGTCTGCTCAAGGCCGCGCTCGGCGGCGGCGACGCCCTGGACGGCGATGTTCAGGCGCTCCTGGGGCAGTTGCTGCATCAGCTGGATGAAGCCCTGGCCCTCGGTCCCGCCGATGATGTTCTCGCCGGGGACCTTCACGTCGTTGAAGAACAGCTCGGAGGTGTCGTTGGCCTCCATGCCGATCTTGTGCAGGTTGCGGCCGCGCTCGAAGCCGTCGGCGCCGTCGGTTTCGACCACGATCAGAGAGGTGCCCTTGGCGCCCTCGGCCGGGTCGGTCTTGGCCACCACAATGATGAAGTTGGCCAGCTGGCCATTGGTGATGAAGGTCTTCGACCCGTTCACCACATACTGGTTGCCGGTCTTGATGGCGGTGGTCTTGACCCCTTGCAGGTCCGAGCCCGCGCCCGGCTCGGTCATGGCGATGGCGCCGACCAGTTCGCCCGACTGCAGGCGCGGCAGCCAGCGCTGCTTCTGCTCCTCGGTGCCGTAGTGCCAGATGTAGGGCATGACGATCGCATTGTGCAGCGAGATGCCGAAGTGGTCCGCGCCCTTCCAGCCCAGCTGACGCATCAGCACGACCTCGTGGCGATAGTCGCCGCCGAGGCCGCCGTCCTCCTCAGGCTGGGACAGACCCAACAGGCCCGCCTCGCCCGCGTCGTTCCACAGCTGGCGCGGGACGGAGGAATCCGCGATCCACTTCTGGACCTTTTCCAGCGGCGCGTGTTCGTCGATCCATTTGGCGACGGAGTCGGAGAAGAGGGTGATTTCCTCTTCCTGCATGAACTCGGGGTCGGGGGTGTTGAGGACGTTCATACTGATCTCCTGTCCTTCTCCCGTTTGGAGAAGGTGGCCCGCGAAGCGGGTCGGATGAGGGGTGGCGGGCGGGCGATGAAGCGCCGACCCTCACCCTTTCGCCTAAGCCGATCGCCTGCGGCTCTCGGAGGCTCAAGCCCTTTCCCGGCGGGAGAGGGAGATTTTAGAACGCCTCCGCCGGCATCTGCATCAGCACGTCGGCGCCGGTCTTGAGCTTCTTCAGGTGGGCCTCGGCGTCGGGCAGGATGCGCTCGACGAAGTAGCGGCCGGTCTGCAGCTTGGCGCTGTAGAAGGGGTCGGTCGAGCCGCCGTCGATGGCCTTTTGCGCCGTCACGGCCATCTGGGCCCACAGATAGGCCAGGCCGGTCAGGCCGAAGATGTTGAGGTAGTCGGTTGAGGCGGCGCCGGCGTTGTCGGGATTCTGCATGCCGTTCTGCATCAGCCACATGGTGGCCTCCTGCAGCTTCTTCTTGGCGTCGGCCAGGCCGTCGACGAAGGGCTGGGTGGTTTCGTTTCCGCCGTTCTCCGACACGAAGGCGTCGATTTCGGCGAACCAGCTCATGATGGCGCGGCCGCCCTTGGCCGGCAGCTTGCGCCCGACCAGGTCCAGCGCCTGGATCCCGTTGGTGCCCTCGTAGATCATGGTGATGCGCGCATCGCGCAGATACTGCGAGGCGGGGAAGTGTTCGGTGTAGCCCGAGCCGCCGTGCACCTGCATCGCCAGCGACGCGGCGTGGAAGCCCTTGTCGGTCAGATAGGCCTTCAGCACCGGCGTGATCAGGCCCATGTAGTCCTGGGCCTTGGTCGCGGTGGCCTCGTCCGAGGACTTCTGCAGGTCGGCCTGCAGCGCGGTCCACAGGATGAAGGCGCGGCCGCCTTCGACGAAGGCCTTGGCCTCCAGCAGCATGCGACGCACGTCGGGGTGCACCATGATCGGGTCGGCCGGACCGTCCGGGTTCTTCGGACCGGTCAGGGCGCGGCCCTGCAGGCGGTCGTTGGCGAACTCGACGGCGGCCTGATAGGCGGCGTCGCCGATGGCCAGACCTTGCAGGCCAGTGCCCAGGCGGGCTTCGTTCATGACCACGAACATGTTGTTCATGCCCCGGCCTTCCTCGCCGATCAGCCAGCCCTTGGCGCCCTCATAGGCCATGACGCAGGTGGCGTTGCCGTGGATGCCCATCTTGTGCTCGAGCCCGGCGCACTGGACGCCGTTGCGCTCGCCGATCGAGCCGTCCTCGTTGACCAGGAACTTCGGCACCACGAACAGCGACAGGCCCTTGATGCCCGGAACCGCGCCTTCGACGCGGGCCAGCACGGTGTGGATGATGTTGTCGGCGAAGTCGTGCTCGCCGGCCGAAATCCAGATCTTCTGGCCGGTGATCGAATAGCTGCCGTCTCCGTTCGGAACAGCCTTGGTGCGCACCATGCCAAGGTCGGTGCCGCACTGGGGTTCGGTCAGGTTCATGGTGCCGGTCCATTCGCCGGTCGCCATCTTGGGCAGGTACTTGTCCTTGATCTCTTCGGACGCCGAGGCCTCGATGCCGTGGAAGGCGCCCGCCGTCAGGCCGGGATACATCGAGAACGCCGCCGAGGCGCCCGCGGTAAACTGGCCGACCGCCATCGACACGATGGCCGGCAGGCCCTGGCCGCCGTACTTCGGATCGAAGGCCAGGCTGGTCCAGCCCGCCTCGACCATCTGATGATAGGCCTCTTTCCAGCCCTTGGGCGTGGTGACGACGTCGCCGTCGATCTTGCAGCCTTCCTGGTCGCCGGTGCGGTTGATCGGGGCGATGACCTCGTCGGCGAACTTGCCGCCTTCCTCCAGCACCTGGTCGATCAGGTCGCGCGACAGGTCGGCGCCCTCCAGGTGATTGGCGTAGCGCTCGACCTCCAGCACGTCGTTCAGGATGAAGGTCAGGTCCCGGACGGGCGACTTGTAGGCCATGGCTCAGGCTCTCGCTTTGAAGGGCTGGAAGGGGGTGTCGCTGTTCAGCCGCTCGTGCAGCAGGACGGCGTATTCGTCGGCGCCGGGCAGCAGGTCGGGGCGGTGCTCGCCCAGCTTGCGCTCCATCACGGCGCAGGCTTCCTCGGCGGTTTCAATGGCGGCGTCCAGGTCTTCGCGCTGCTGCTTGAGGGCGGCGATCTGGGCGCGGTGACGGCGCAGGGCGACCGCCATCTGATGGGTGTTGTGATTGTCGTGGTCGTAGAGATCCAGCATCTCCTGGATCTCCTGCAGGGAGAAGCCGATGCGCCGGCCGCGCAGAATCAGCTTCAGCCGCGCCCGGTCGCGCGCGTCATAGACCCGCGTCTGGCCCTTGCGGGCGGGGGTCAGAAGCCCCTTGTCCTCATAGAAGCGCAGCGCGCGCGCCGTGGCCCCGAACTCGCGGCACAGCTGGCGGATGGAGTAGGTGCGATGATCGTCGGCGGTCGCCATGCGTCCGTCATAACTTGACGCGCACGTAAAGGGAAGCTTTCACGCGCCATGGCTCGCAAGCACGTCAACGGACAGGGGACCGCCAAGGGCGATCTGCCGTCTAAGCTCTGTCAGGCGTGCGGCCGGCCGTTCGTCTGGCGGCGAAAGTGGGCGCGCGATTGGGAGGCGGTGAAGGTGTGTTCGGACCGGTGCCGGGCCGCCCTCAGGCGCGACGGCCCCACAGGACCGTCGCCGTCAAGCCGGCCAGGATCAGATTGACCGCCGCCAGGCTCCACTCAAGGCGCAGGGCGTGCAGGCCGAGCATGAAGACCGTCAGCCCGAGAAGTCCGGCCGCAGCGATCAGCAGCACCGGGCGACCCAATCTCCACGAAATCAGGGGCACCAGCAGCCCGATGGCCAGGCCGACCTCGACCCCGCCCAGCATCCGAACGAGCGTCTCTCCGACCTCAGCGGGCCAGTGCATCAGCGTGACGAGATTGGTCGTCGACTCCGTCATCTTGGCGTAGCCGGCCGCGAGGAAGAACATCGCCAGCCAACCCTGGAAGGTCCATAGCGCCAGGTTCTTGTAGTTCGCGCACAAGCGCAGTTGCGCGGGCGTGAGGGAGCGGGCTGCGGAGGAAGAAGGGGGCATGGCGATCGATCGGCGGGAGGAAGTCAGCGGTCGTTGACTTAGCGTCCAAAAACCGGCCTGCAAGGCGTCCAGCTTGACTGTAACCGATTGTGATCGGAATGCGGCGGCTCGGGGCTTAGCCAAGTCCGTAGGCCGCTCGCGTCGCCTCCAAAGACTCCAGCTTGGCGCCGAACGCCGACCAGTCGTCGTCGCTGTCGATCGCCGCCCAGATGGCCTCGACCTCATCGATCAGCATCTCTTCCGGTTCGGGGCGGGCGAAGACGGGGTGCTCCAGCCTTTCCGGGCGGTCAGGCTCGTGTTCGGACAGGGCGAAGCGGAAGGCGTCGAAGGCTTCGCCCTGCCAGACCTTGCCGCGCGGCCCGGAAAGCGCCCGGGCCGAGGACGAGAATCCGCCGAACCAGTCGAAGAACAGCGGCTCCCACCGAACCGCCTCGCCCTTGTCGCGCAGCAGAGCCAGGGTCGTATCGACCAGGCGCTGATCCGCCGCCTCGCCCAGCGACTTGACGCCCAACCGGTCCAGGAAGGCGATGCGCAGGTGGCGGATATAGGCGGGGCCGAAGCCGTTCAGCGCATCGGTCAACGGCCCGGCGTCGGCGACCAGCTTCAGACAACCGGCCAACTGGGTCAGATTCCAGAACACGGCCTCGGGCTGACGCGCGAAGGCGTAAAGACCGAACTGGTCGAAGTAGGCGGCGGTAAAGCCCGGCTCGTAGTGGGGCAGGAAGCGCCACGGGCCGTAGTCGAAGCTCTCGCCCGTCACGTTCAGATTGTCGGTGTTCAGCACGCCGTGCACGAAGCCGGCGGCGATCCAGCGGGCGGTCAGCCGGGCCGAGACCTCGACGATGGCGGCCAGAAGGCCAGGTGCGTCGCCGGGCTGGACCTGCGGGTGGTAGAGGGCGCGGACGTGCTCGACCAGGGTTTCGATCTGGTCGGCGCGTTGATGATAGGCGGCGCGCTGAAACGTCCCGAACCGCACATGGCTGTGCGACAGGCGCACCAGAACGGCCGAACGGGTGGGGGAGGGTTCATCGCCGCGCTCCAGCGCCTCGCCCGTTTCGATCAGGCTGAGCGCGCGGCTGGTGGGCACGCCCTGCGCCTCCAGCATGGCGGCGGCCAGAACCTCGCGCACGCCGCCCTTCAGCGTCAGACGGCCGTCGCCCATGCGCGACCAAGGGGTCGTGCCCGAGCCCTTGGTCCCGAGGTCCATTAATCGGGGAGTATCGCTCGCGCCGCGGGCGCTCGCCGTTTGCGGCCCGTCGATGCCCACTACCTCGCGCATCTGGGCGGCGAGAAAGCCCCGGCCGTCGCCCAGGTCGGGATTGTAAGTGCGGAACTGATGGCCGTGGTAGCGCATGGCGATTGGACCCGGCTGGCCGGGCAGGGGTTCGAACCGGCCGAAATGGGCGATCCATTCGGCGTCCGTCAGGGTCTCGAGCCCGATCTGTGCGGCGGCGCGCGCATTGCGATGGCGCAGTATGCGCCGGGGGAAGTCCGCCGCCTTCACCGCATCGGCGTAGTCCGGCCCAAGGTCGAAGAAGCGCGGTTCGGGTCGGTAGGCGGGGGAAACGGGCATGCCGGCCACATGCGGGTGCGAAGCTAAGTGCGCAAGCGGTTGAACCGTGATCGGTCTTGAGTATTTTGCACCGCAGAGATCAGGCCCGAGCGTCAGTGCGGGCCAGGCCGGCGTCCGCAATCGGGCGAATCCGGTCCGACGTCCGTCGATAACCGGGCGTCACGTCCTGCATCCAGACTTTCGGAGGCCGCCGTGGCGCGCAAACTGACTCTCGACTTCCTCAAGACCGAGGCCGCATCCGGCATGGTTTTGGCCTTCGCCGCGCTAGCCGCGCTGGTCGTCGCCAATTCGGTGCTGGCCGACGACTATTTCACCTGGCTCAAGAGCTATCACGTCGTCCAGTTGGGCCCGATCGTCATCGAGCAGAACATCTCGGACTGGATCAAAGAGGGCCTGATGGCCGTCTTCTTCCTGGTTGTGGGCCTCGAGATCAAATACGAAATCCTGCGCGGCGAACTGAGCGATCCGCGCAAGCTGGCCATGCCCGTGATCGCTGCTGCGGGCGGCATGATCGGGCCGGCCGCAGTCTACCTTGCGATCTCAGGCCTTTTGGGCGGGCCTGCGGGTGGCTGGCCCATTCCGCTGGCTACCGACATCGCCTTCGCCTTGGCCGTGTTCGCCCTGGCCGGTCGGGGTCTGCCGCCGTCGCTGCGCATCTTCCTGCTGACCCTGGCCATCGTCGATGACCTGGGGGCCATCGCCCTGATCGCCATCTTGTTCAGCGAGGGCGTGGCGGTGGGGCCGCTTCTGATCGCGGGCGCCCTTCTGATAGGCGGGGCGGTGCTGGGCCGCATGGGCAAGGTGCCGGCGCCCTTCTGGGTGCTGGGCTTCGCGGCCGTCTGGTACTTCACCGTGCAGGCGGGCTTGTCGACATCCCTTAGCGCCGTGGCCTTCGCCGCCATCGTTCCGGTCAGGCCGCGCCGCGAGGACGGGCAGAGCCCGCTCAAGGAGGCGATGCACGACCTGCACCCCTATGTCGCCTTCCTGGTCCTGCCGCTGTTCGCCTTCGCCAAGGCGGGGGTGTCGTTCGCCGGCCTTTCGCTCGAGGCGGCGTTCGCGCCCCTAGTCGTCGCCATCGCCCTGGGCCTGTTCGTGGGCAAGCAGATCGGCGTGTTCGGCGCCGCCTGGCTGGCGTCGGCGCTCAAGATCGGCGCGCGGCCGTCAGGCGCGACTTGGCTGCAGGTCTATGGCGTCAGCCTGCTTTGCGGCATCGGCTTCACCATGAGCCTGTTCATCGGCGTGCTGGCCTTCCCCGGCGCGATCGACTCGCCCGAGCAGGTCGAGGTCAAGCTCGGGGTGCTGGGCGGATCGCTGCTGTCCATCATCACGGCTGTGATCGTGCTGTCGATGGCGAGTCGCCGCCGCGATCCGATCGACGAAGCGGCGAAAGACCCCAACATCGAGCCGATATCCGGCAAATATTGACGCAGCGTAACGGTTTTTTGTCGCTTTAGGGTCACAGTTTGGCGGATCGGGCGGCGGAAACGCAGCCGTGATCGGGCGACTTCTTGTCGCTGACTCGCGTCTGGATTACGCCAAGGCTTGAGAATCCCCGCCCTCAAGAGCGGGGAACTGGGATCAGGAAACGCCGCGCCGCCGCGACCCTCGCGACGCCGGCTTCAGGAGTCGGGGACCGCCTATGCGCCGCACCACCATTCTTCGTCACACCGCCTCGGCCGCCGTCGTCGGCGCCGTGGCCTTCGGCTTCGCCGGAGCCGCCTCGGCCCAGTCGACGCCGCAGGCTTCGCCGACCACCGTCGACGACATCATCGTCACGGCGCAGAAGCGCGAGCAGAACCTTCAGGACGTGCCGATCGTGGTGACGTCGCTGAATCAGGAAACCCTGAACAACGCCGGCGTGCGCGACATCAAGGATCTCCAGATCCTGACGCCGGGCATGACGGTCACCTCGACCCAGTCGGAATCCTCGACGACCGCCCGCATCCGCGGCGTCGGCACCGTGGGCGACAACCCCGGCCTGGAAAGCTCGGTCGGCGTCGTGATCGACGGCGTCTATCGCTCACGCAACGGCGTCGGCTTCGGCGACCTGGGCGAACTGAGCCGCATCGAAGTGCTGAAGGGGCCGCAGGGCACCCTGTTCGGCAAGAACACCTCGGCCGGCGTGATCAACATCATCACCGAGGCCCCGGCCTTCACGCCCGGCTATACGCTGGAAGCGACGGTCGGCAACTTCGGCGCCTGGGGCGTGGCCGCCTCGGCGACTGGGCCGATCACCGACAACCTCGCCTTCCGCCTGTACGGCGCCAAGCGCGAGCGTGACGGCTTCTATGACGTCGACACCGGCGACGGTCCGCGCAGCGAGACCGACGACCAGAACCAAGACATGTACACCCTGCGCGGCCAGCTGCTGTGGCTGCCCAGCGACGACGTGTCGATGCGCCTGATCGCCGACTATTCCAAGCGCGACGAATACTGCTGCACCGGCGTCCAGATCCGCACGGCGAACACCTATCCCTTCGTCGACGGGCTCTCGAACGGCACCGGACAACGCCCGCCGGTCGCCGGCTTCGGCCGCCTGCCGTTCTCACGCCAGGCCTTCGCTAACCGCAACACGCACCAGCCGATGGAAGACCGTGGCGTTTCGCTGGAAACGACCATCGATCTGCCGTCCATGAACGCCACCTTCACGTCGCTGACCTCCTACCGGAATTGGGAAACCAAGATCGGCATGGACATCGACTACACCGGCGCCGATATCCTGTATCGCGACGACGATGGCCGGTACGCGTTCCAGACCGACACCATCACGCAGGAATTCCGTCTGGCCGGTCAAACCGATCGTCTGGACTGGCTGGTCGGCCTGTTCGCCACGAAGGAAGGCATCCGCCGCGGCGACAGCTACTTCTACGGCGCCGATTACACGCCTTTCCTGTCCTTCCTGCTCAGCGCGCGGTTGAACGCGGCCAACCCGGCTGTGCCGATCAGCTCCGGCATCATCGGCTGCTTCACCCGCCCGGGTCAGACCTCGGCCGGCCTGCAAGGGTGCCTGGGGACGGGAGGGACGGGCACCGGACCGTTCGGCCCGGGCGGCGCCTTGGTGACCGTGCCGACCTTCCAGGCCACCGGGCCGGGCTTCGGCGTGGGCCTGGGCGCCCAGGACCTGTACAAGCAGGACGCGGAATCGCTCGCCCTGTTCACGAACAATACGTTCAAGGTCACGGACGCCTTCGACATCACTCTGGGGCTGCGTCTCACGCATGACGCCAAAGAGCTTCGCGGCCGTCAGACCAATCAGGGAACCAACGGCGCGGCCTGCGCGGCCGCTATCGGCAACCAGGCTGCCATCGCCGGCGCTGTGGGTGCGGCCAATGCGCCGACCATCATCGGCAACTTCTGCCTGCCGTGGTCCAACGTTCAGTACGCCGATCGCCGTATCACCGAGAGCAACGACGAAACGAACCTGAGCGGCACGATCAAGGGTTCGTACCGGTTCAACGACTCGGTCATGGCCTATGCCTCTTACGCGCGCGGCTACAAGGGCTTCGGCTACAACCTTGACCGTGTTCAGAACGGCATCACGCCGGTTTCGTCGGTGTTCTTCCCGGCCGAGACCGCCGACAGCTATGAAGTCGGTCTGAAAACCACCCTGTTCAACCGCACCGTCCTGTTGAACGCCACCTACTTCGACCAGACCTTCAACGACTTCCAGCTCAACACCTTCCTCGGCACCGCCTTCGTCGTGGAATCGATCCCTGAGCTGCGCTCCAAGGGCGTCGACGCCGATTTCCTGTGGTTTACGCCTATCGAGGGCCTGAGCTTCGGCGGCGGCGTGACCTACACCGACAGCAAGTACGGCGACTTCACCGCCGCCGACCTAGCCGTTCCGGGCAACTTCCCCGGTCTGTCGCTGCTGCCGGGCAACCGCGCGTCGTTTGCGCCGGAATGGTCGGCCACCGGCCAAGTGAACTTCAATCGGTCGATCGGGGCTGGTCTGCGCGCCGGCTTCAGCCTGTCGGCCAAGTATTCGAGCGAATACAACACCGGCTCTGACCTGCTGCCCTGGAAGATGCAGGACTCGATGACCCTGGTGAACGGCCGCATCTCCATCGGTTCGGAGAACGAGCGTTGGGTGGTCGACATCTGGGGCCAGAACATCACCGACGAAGAGTATGTGCAGGTCGCCTACAACGCCCCGCTGCAAGGCACGGCGTTCCAAACGACCGTCCAGCCGAACGGCACCTTCTACAACCCGGCGCTGGATACCCAGACCTACAACGCCTACCTGGGCCAGCCCCGGACCTACGGCGTGACGCTGCGCCTGCGCTACTGATCGCAGGCTTCAGTCAAAACGGAGAACCGGCCGGGGGCGACCCCGGCCGGTTTTCTTTTGCGCGATGGGGTGGAGGCTGGCGGGCGAGGCGTTTCAGCGGGATCTAGCGGCGTCTCGGGCCGCGCCTCGGGAGCGCGTTGCGACCCTTCCCGCCCGTCCCGGAGCCAAGGTGATCGCCTTGCATAGGCCCCGCCGCCCTCCAGACTACTGGAAGGCGGCGAAGGCGGGTTATTCCGCCGGTCGGCCGTCCGCAGCCTCGTCTTCATGGCCGCGCTGGGCGTGGAAGAGGCGGGCAAGGACCCTCTCAAGCCGGCTCTTGACGCCGTCGATCAGGCTGAAGACCACCGGAATGAACAGCAGCGACAGGGCGGTCGAGGTGATCAGGCCGCCGATCACGGCGATGGCCATGGGGCTGCGGAATTCGGTGCCGGGGAAGAAGGCCAGGGCGATGGGGAACATGCCCAGACCCATGGCCATGGTGGTCATGATGATCGGCCGCGCGCGCTTGTGGGCGGCGTCGATCATGGCCTCGTGCCGGTTCATGCCCTTCTCCATGGCCATGATGGCGTAATCGACCAGCAGGATGGAGTTCTTCGCCGCGATGCCGGTCAGCATGATGATGCCGATCAGCGCCGGCATGGACATCGACTTGCCCGTCAACAGCAGCGCCAGGAAGGCGCCGCCGAACGACACCGGAAGCGCCGCCAGGATGGTGATGGGGTGGAAGAAGCTTTTGAACAGCAGGACCAGCACCACATACATCAGCAGAATGCCGGTGATGATGGCGAAGGCGAAGCCCTGGCCCAGCTCCTGGAAGCTCTCGGCGTCGCCCGAGGGCTGTTGAGACACGCCGGCGGGGAGCGCCTGCATCGAGGGCAGGGCGTTGATGTCCTGAGTCGCCTGACCGATCGTCGTGCCGACCAGTTCTGCGGTGATGTTGGCCACGCGCAGCCGGTTGCGGCGCTCGATCTGGTTGGGGCCCGCGCCGAAATCGATGTCGGCCACGGCGTTCAGCGGCACCACGGCGCCCGAGGCGGTCGGCACCTTCAGGTTCTCGATGATCGACAGGTCGGCGCGGGCGTCTTCACGCAGCATGACGCGGATGGGGACCTGGCGGTCGCCCAGGTTGAACTTGGGCAGCAGCTGATCGGCGTCGCCCAGGGTGGCGACGCGGGCGACCTGACTGATGTCCTGCGCCGACACACCCTGCAGCGCGGCTACATCGGCCTTGGGCGTGATGACGATCTCAGGCCGCACCAAGGACGAAGAGGAGATCACGTTGGCCAGGCCGGGCATGGCGCGCATCTCGCGCTCGACGCGAGCGGCGGCGGGCTCCAGCGCCTCGGGGTCGTCGCCGACCAGGGCGATGGTCAGCAGGCCGGAGCCGCCGCCCTGCACGCCGAACTGGATGCGCGCGCCCGGAATGTCCGACAGGGCCTGGCCCATCTCCCGCTCGAATTCCTGCTGACTCAGGGCGCGTCCGCCAGGGTGCAGCAGATTGCCCTTCTGGGTGAGGTTAACGGTCAGATTGGCCTTGCGGACCTCGCCGGATCCGCCGCCACCCGGCCCGAAGCTGACGGTCGCCGAGCCGACGGAGGTGTAGACCGAGCGCACCTCGTCGCGCGCCAGCAGGCGGGTGGTGATCTCCTGCACGACCTCGTCGGTCTCGGCCAGGGTCGCGCCGGGGGGCAGCTGCACCGTCATCGACGAGCGCGCCTGGTCCTCGACCGGGATGAAATCGCCGGGCAGACGGGTCGCCAGGAAGAGGGAGAGGACGAAGAACAGGGTGCCGAGGCCCAGCACGATCCAGCGGTGGTCGAGGGCCCACCGGACGCTCCGCAGGTAGCGGGCCATCCAGAATGGGTCGCCGTGCTCCTTGCCCTGCTCGCGCTTGAGCAGATAGGCGCCCATGAGCGGCGTCAGGGTGCGCGCGACCAGCAGCGAGAACAGCACGCTCGTGCAGCTGGCGATGGCGAAGGTGCGGAAGAACTGACCCACGATGCCGGGCATGAAGCCGGTCGGGGCGAAGACGGCGATCAGGGTCGCGGTCGTGGCCATGACGGCGAGGCCGATCTCGTCGGCGGCTTCGATGGCCGCGGGGTAGGGCGCCTTGCCCTCGCGGATGTGCCGGACAATGTTCTCGATCTCGACGATGGCGTCGTCGACTAGGATGCCGATCGTCAGAGACAGGGCCAGCAGGGACACCACGTTCAGCGACTGACCAGTGATGTCCATGATCCAGAAGGTCGGTATCAGGCTGAGCGGCATGGCCAGGGCGGCGATCAGGGTCGCGCGCCAGTCCCGCAGGAACAGGAAGACCACGGCCACGGCCAGAAGGGCGCCCAGCACCAGGGCCTCGACCGAGGCGTGGAAGTTGTTGACGACGTCGACGGTGGTGTTGGCCACTTCCTGGATGGTGACGTCCGGCAGTTCCTCATCCAGCGCCTCCAGCGACGCCTTGGTCGCATTGTAGACGTCGACCTCGGACGAGCCGATGGCGCGCGAAATGCCGAAGCCGACGACCTCCTGGCCATTCAGGCGGGCGCGGCCGCGCGGTTCGGACCATTCGTCGGTGATCTCGCCCAGGTCGCCCAGACGCACGGTGCGGCCGGCGACCGGAATCAGGGTCTCGCGCAGCTGCTCGACGGACTGGGCCGAGCCCACGGTCCGGATGGCCTGTTCCTGAGCGCCGATCTCGCCGCGGCCGCCGGGCAGATTGATGTTGGACGCGCGCAGCTGGTTCGACACCTGGGCTGCGGTGACGCCGAATGCCTCCAGGCGGGCGGGGTCCAGCTTGATGCGGATTTCGCGGCTGACGCCGCCGTCGCGACTGACCTGGCTGACGCCTGACACCGACAACAGCCGCTTGGCCAGGGTGTTGTCGACGAACCAGCTGAGTTCCTCGGGGCTCATGCCCGGGGCGCGCACGACGTAGTTGGCGAAGGGGACCGAAGTGAATTCGATGCGCTGAACGATTGGCTCCTGAACATCGGCCGGGAGGGTCTGACGCACCCCGGCGACGGCGTTTCGCACGTCGTTGGTCGCTTTTTCGAGATCCACGCCCAGGCGGAACTCGATCGAGGTGGTCGAGACGCCCTCATTGACGACAGAGGTGATGTTTCGCACCTGCCCCAGCCCGGCGACCGAATCCTCGATCAAACGCGTGACCTGGGTCTCCATTTCGGTAGGCGCTGCGCCCGCCTGGGCCACGGTGACCGCGACGACGGGCAGGTCCACGTCCGGGAACTGGTTGGTGCGCAGGTTGAAATAGCTGCCCACCCCCGCGATCGTCAGGACGATGAACAGCAGGACGATCGGTATCGGATTCCGGATCGACCAGGACGAGATGTTGTTGAAGTTCATCGCGCGGCGGCCCCAGGCGTCGCCGGCGCTGCGGCCGTGCGGGCAGGGGTCTCGATGCGCACGACATCGCCGTCGCCCAGGAAGCCGGCGCCGCGCACGACGACGCGCTGGCCGGCCTGGACGCCTGCGGTCAGGGCGACCTGGCCCTGCTGGCGAACGCCGGTGGTCACAGGCATGAAACGCGCGACATTCTCGGCGCCGATGACATAGACGCCGGGTTTGCCCTCGCGGAACACCACGGCCTCGATCGGCACCACCAGCGCGGTCTGGGTTCCGGCGTCAATGCTGGCGCGGGCGAACATGCCGGGCCGCAGAGCGCCCGGCGCTGTGAGCGAGATGCGCGCCACGCCCAAGCGGGTCTGGGGGTCCACCTCGGAGGTGACGATGCGGACGCGGCCCTGGACCTCGCCGGCCTGGTCGGAGAAGACGGTGGCGGCCATGCCGGCGCGGACCAGCGGCAGTTCGACCTCGGGCACCTGAGCGTCGAGCTCCAGTCGGCCGTCGCGAACGATCCGGAACAGTTCGGCGCCGGGCTGGATGATCTGGCCGCGCGTCACGCTGCGTCGGATGACCAGGCCGCCGACCGGCGCGCGGATGGTGGCCTGCGACAGGCGGGTGCGGGTTTCGGAGAGGGCCGCGCGGGCGGCCGCCAGATTGGCCTGGGACGAGCGCTGGTTGGCCAGGGCGGTGTCCAATGCCGCCTGGGACAGGAAGCCGCGCTCCTTGAGCTCCTGCGCGCGGGCGAGGGCTGCGTCATCGCGTGAGGCGTTAGCCTCGGCGGTCTGGACCTGGGCCTGCTGCTGGGCCAACTGGGCGCGCAGCAGGGCGTCGTTCATCTGAACCAGGGGCTGGCCCTGGCGGACATAGCTGCCTTCATCGGCCAGGACAGCGGTGGCCGTCAGGCCGCCGGTTTCGGCGCCGACCGGGACTTCTTCCCAGGCCGAGACGCTGCCGGACGCGGCAATGACGCGCGGCAACTGGGCTTCGGCAACCGTGACGGCCGTGACGGGCGCTGCGGCGCCGGCCTGGGCCTTTTCGGCCTGGACCTCGGCGCGGTCTCCCGCGCTGCAGGCCGCAAGGATCAGGATCAGCCCGGCGGTGACCGAGGCTGAGGCACGCTTTCTAACCGTCACGGACTATCCCCTGTCGCGATATCGATCAGTCCGCCTCATACGCCTTTCCTGTCGCCGTCTCAAACGACGCTTCGCGCATGACGGCGATGTAATGCGACGCCCCGATCGGCCCGCCGCCATTGGCGTTCAGCGGACGTCATGCTACCCGCCGCCCATGTCTACTCCCCCCATTTCGCGCATTCGGAATTTCAGCGTGGTCGCGCACATCGACCACGGCAAGTCGACCCTGTCGGATCGACTGATCCAGGTCACAGGCGGCCTGACCGCGCGCGAGATGTCGGCGCAGGTTCTCGACAACATGGACATCGAGAAAGAGCGCGGCATCACCATCAAGGCGCAGACCGTGCGCCTGCACTACAAGGCCAAGGACGGCGAGGACTACGTCCTGAACCTGATGGACACGCCCGGCCACGTGGACTTCGCCTATGAGGTCTCGCGCTCGCTGGCGGCCTGCGAGGGTTCGCTGCTGGTCGTGGACGCGTCGCAGGGCGTCGAAGCTCAGACCTTGGCCAACGTCTATCAGGCGATCGACAACAACCACGAAATCGTCCCCGTCCTGAACAAGATCGACCTGCCGGCGGCCGAGCCCGACCGGGTGCGGGCCCAGATCGAGGACGTCATCGGCCTGGACGCCTCGGACGCCGTGATGTGCTCTGCGAAATCCGGCATCGGCATCGAGGACGTGCTGGAAGCCATCGTCACCCGCCTGCCGGCGCCCCAGGGCGATGCGGCCGCGCCGCTGAAGGCCATGCTGGTCGACGCCTGGTACGACCCCTATCTGGGCGTCGTGCTGCTGGTGCGAGTGTTCGACGGCGTGCTGAAGACCGGCATGCGGGTCAAGATGATGCAGCACGGCTCGACCCACCTGGTCGACCGCGTGGGCGTTTTTCTGCCCAAGAATACCCCCGTGGATCAGCTTGGGCCGGGCGAGGTCGGCTTCATCACCGCCCAGATCAAGGAGGTCGCCCACGCCGCCGTCGGCGACACCATCACCGACGAGAAAAAGCCGACCGCCGAACCGCTGAAGGGCTTCAAGGAAGTCCAGTCGGTGGTGTTCTGCGGCCTGTTCCCGGTCGATGCCGCCGATTTCGAGGATCTGCGCGCCGCCATCGGCAAGCTGCGCCTTAACGACGCGTCGTTCACGTACGAGATGGAAAGCTCGGCCGCCCTAGGCTTCGGCTTCCGCTGCGGCTTCCTGGGCCTGCTGCACCTGGAAATCATCCAGGAGCGCCTGAGCCGCGAATTCAATCTAGACCTGATCGCGACGGCCCCTTCGGTCGTCTACAAGATCCAGCAGCGCGACGGGACCGAGATCGACCTGCACAATCCGGCCGACCTGCCTGACGTGATGCAGATCGAAAGCATCGCCGAACCCTGGATCAAGGCCACCATCCTGACGCCCGACGAATACTTGGGCGGGGTCATCAAGCTGTGCCAGGACCGCCGCGGGACCCAGCTGGAGCTTTCCTATGTAGGCGCCCGCGCCCTGGTCGTTTATGAGCTGCCGCTGAATGAGGTGGTGTTCGACTTCTACGACCGGCTGAAGTCCATCTCGAAGGGCTACGCCTCGTTCGACTACGAGCTGACCGACTACAAGGTGGGCGACCTCGTCAAGATGTCGATCCTCGTCAACGCCGAGCCCGTGGACGCCCTGTCCATGCTGGTTCACCGCGCCCGCGCCGAAACGCGGGGCCGCGGCATGGTCGAGAAGATGAAGGAGCTGATCCCGCCCCACATGTTCCAGATTCCGATCCAGGCGGCCATCGGCGGCAAGATCATCGCTCGCGAAACCGTCCGCGCCCTTCGCAAGGACGTGACGTCGAAATGCTACGGCGGCGACGCCACCCGCAAGAAGAAGCTGCTGGAGAAGCAGAAGGCCGGCAAGAAGCGCATGCGCCAGTTCGGCAAGGTCGAAATCCCGCAGGAGGCCTTCATCGCCGCCCTGAAGATGGACGAGGACTGATCAAGCCCTTTCCTCCGGTCGGAAAGAGCGCGGAAGAACTGCAGCCAGAAGCCCCCTTGGCGCTCGACCCGCCGGCTCAGGCTCGCCCGGACGTCAGCGTGTCGGCGAGGCGCCGCGCGGCGGCGCCTAATCTGGTGTGATGTCCTGCCTCGCGAGGCGGCCTGGCGCGACCGGGCCGCCTGCGCTGCCGGGCCTACTTGCGAACGTAAGCATCCAGGAATTTGAGATAGGCTTCCTGGGCGGTGATGCGGTTCTCGCGGCGCAGGAAACCGTGACCCTCGTCGGGGAAGAGGACGTATTCCACCGGCACGTTGTTGGCGCGCACGGCCGCGACCAACTCATCGCTTTCGACCTGCAGCACGCGGGGATCGTTGGCCCCCTGAACCACCAGCATGGGCCGGCGGATGTTCGAGGCGTGGAACAGGGGCGAGATGCGGCGATGGCGCTCGGCGTCGGTCGCCGGGTCGCCCATTTCGTCGTAGAGCGCGGCGCGCTGAGCGCCCCACCACGGCGGGATCGACTCCAGGGTGCGCACCCAGTTGGTCACGCCGAAGATGTTCACGCCTGCCTCGAACGCCTCGGGGTGGAAGGCCAAGGCGGCGGCGGTGATATAGCCGCCGTATGAGCCGCCCATGACGGCGACCTGATCATCGGCGACCCAGTCCTGCGCCCGCAGCCAGTTCCCGCCCTCGACGATGTCGCGCAGGTCTTCCTCGCCATGACGGCGGTCGTCCATGTGGAAGAAGGTCTTGCCGTAGCCTGACGATCCCCGATTGTTGGCGCCCAGCACCGCATAGCCGTGGTTCACCAGGTGCTGGACCATGGCGGAATAGCCGCGACGAGTCTGGCCTCCGGGGCCGCCATGCACCAGCACAATGGCCGGGGCGGGATTCTGAGCCGACGCGTTGCGCGGCTTGTAGAGCACAGCCGGGATTTCGACGCCGTCAAAGGAGCGGTAGCGGACGATGCTGGCCTCGACCAGATCGCTTTCAGCGATGGCGGGGTTCAGCGCGGTGGTCAGCCGGCGCGCCTGGCCCGTCGCCAGATCAGCAACGAAGACGTCGGCCGGCGAGGTGTCGGACGCCACGGTGAAGGCGATGCGGTCCTCGTCGGGGCTGAACCGGACGCCGCCGATGTCGCCGTCCGGCACTCCGGTCAGGGCGACAGATTGATCTGTGCGCGTATCCAGCAGCGTCAGCTTGGTCGAGGCGTCGGCGTTGACCGCCGAGACGCGGTAGCGGCCCGATGGCGAGAAGCTGACGAACATCACGTCCCAGTCCGCCTGAAGGTAGGGCGCCTTTTCAGCGGTGGCGAGGTCGTAACGCCAGGCTTGGTTGAACTCCCCGCTCTCGTTCGAGGCGTAGATCAGGGCCTTGCTGTCGGGCGTGAAGTCGTAGGCCGAGAAGGCGATGTCGCCTTGATGCTCCGTGACAAGTCTGGGCGCGCCGCCCGAGTTCAGGTCGGCCAGATAGATGTCCGAGTTGGCGCTCGTGATAGGCTTGTCCAGCGCCAGCCAGCGGCCGTCCCGCG
This sequence comes from Brevundimonas sp. MF30-B, assembly GCF_004683885.1. Classification (NCBI taxonomy): domain Bacteria; kingdom Pseudomonadati; phylum Pseudomonadota; class Alphaproteobacteria; order Caulobacterales; family Caulobacteraceae; genus Brevundimonas; species Brevundimonas sp. MF30-B. Next base: position 1,316,750 of record NZ_CP038440.1, read on the forward strand.
AAAGGGCGGAGGGCTGAAAGCCGCCGTCGTTGCGAAACACGACGCGGCTTTCGTAGGTCTGGGCGTCCACGCCGATGACGTCGAAGGCCTGAGGGTCGCGCGCATTCGAAGTGAGGTAGATTGTGTCGCCGTTCGCGCTCCAACCGACGAAGCCTGCCTTGACGGCGTCGCCGGGGGTCAGGTCGCGGACGGACCCGTCGCGCTCGCGCACATAGACATGGCTGAGCTCGCTGCCGCCGCCGCCCGCATCGGCGGTGTAGAGCAGGCGGTCGTCGTTGGGGAAATAGCTGGCGGCGAAGTGGGCTACGCCGTCGGAACGGGTCAATGCGCGAGGCTGCGCGCCGTCCAGCGGCAGGGCGTAGGTGTTGAACACGCCCGTAGCGTCCGATGAGATCAGCACGGACTTACCGTCCGGCGAGAACGCATGGCCGGCGTCGCTGGCCATGGAATAGCTGGTGGTCTCGAAAAACTGGGCCGCGGAGTAGGTGCGCGGGGTCGTCTGCGTCGACTGCGTGTGCGCCGAATGGGCGTGGACGGGCTGGGCCGCCAGCGGCGCGGCCAGTGCGAGAACGGCGGCGGCCGCCAGGCGAGCGGAACGGTGACGCATCGAAAACCCCCTTGTCATGATCCTGACAGCTAGAGGGGGGATGGAACCACTTCGGATGCGATCTGTCCCGAAAAATGTCTCGGGCGCCCGTGTATCAGCCTACGCCGGCCCTTTGCAGAACGGGCACCACGATGTCCTCCTCGTCGTCGAGGTGGCGGGCAAGGGGCGTCTGGGCGGCGTCCAGCGTGTCGGCCAGGCGCAGGGCGGCGTCGGCGGCCGGACTGCCAGAGCGGACAGCCTGGTGCAGCGCATTACCGGTCGCGGCCAGCGCCTCGAGGTGGGCGTGGATGGCGTCATGGTCGCGATCCAGCAGGTCGAGCGCGGGCTGAAGGCGGGTGTCGAGGCGGCGGAACTGCGGGAAGTAGTGGCCCGTCTCGATCCGGTGATGGCCGTCGAGATGCTGGAGAAAGCCGGCGAGAACGGGCAGGGCGCGGTCATGGAAGCCGCGCGCATCGGCGCGGCCGGCCCGCAGGTCGGACGCAGCCGCCGCCATCATCGCGGTCTCGCGGCGGAAGCCGTCGTGCATCTGCAGCCAGAAGCGGGCGAGATCCGAGAGCTGGGCGTCCGTCGCCCGGGCGCGGGGCAGGGACTGACACAGCGCGGACAGTTCGGGCGGCAGACCCTGCCGCGCCGCCAGGGTCCAGGGGTCAGACAACGGCGGTGGTCGCGGCGATGAAGCCGCCGCCCAGCAGGCGATCGGGATCGGCGGGATCGTACAGGGCGCACGCCTGGCCGGGCGCCACGCCTTCCTCGCCCTGGTCGAAGACGACCCGCACGGCCTCGCCGTCCATCCCCAGACGAGCTGGGGAGGGCTGACGGGTCGAGCGGACGCGGGCCAGCACGGGCGCCGCGTCGCGGGCCGCGTCCTGGATGGTGGCGTGGTCGCCCAGCCAGTTCAGCTCTTCCAGCACCAGGGAGGCGGTCAGCAGGGCTTCGCGCGGGCCGACGACGACGCGACGGGTTTCGGGCTCGAGCCTGGTGACGAACAGGGGCTCGCCCACGGCGACGTTCAGACCCCGGCGCTGGCCGATGGTGTAGTCGGTGATGCCCGCGTGGGCGCCCAGGACGCGCCCGTCCATGTGCACGATCTCGCCGGCCTCGCGCCCCTGGGGCCGCAGGCGGTCGATCAGGGTGCGGTAGTCGCCGGACGGCACGAAACAGATGTCCTGGCTGTCGGGCTTGGCGGCGATGCGCAGGCCCAGCGAGGCGGCCACGCCGCGCACCTGGGGCTTCTCGAGATCGGCCAGGGGGAAGCGCAGATAGTCCAGCTGGTCGCGCGTGGTGGCGAACAGGAAGTAGGATTGGTCGCGCGAATGGTCGATCGCCTTGCGCATCTGGGCGCGGCCGTCCGGGCCGATCGCGCGGCGTACATAGTGGCCGGTCGCCATGGCTTCGGCGCCCAGGTCGCGTGCGACGTCCAGCAGGTCGCGGAACTTGACCGTCTGATTGCAGCGGATGCAGGGCACCGGCGTCTGGCCACGCAGATAGCTGTCGGCGAACTGGTCGATCACGGCGTCGCGGAAGCGGCTTTCGTAGTCGAGGACGTAGTGGGGAATGCCGAGTGTCTCGGCCGCCAGGCGCGCGTCGTGGATGTCCTGGCCCGCGCAGCAGGCGCCCTTCTTCTTGAGCGCCGCGCCGTGGTCGTAGAGCTGAAGCGTCACGCCGACGACGTCATAGCCCGCCTTGGCCAGCAGGGCGGCGACGACGGTGGAGTCCACCCCTCCCGACATGGCCGCCACCACGCGCGATCCGACCGGCAGGCCGACCGCCGCGCGCGCAGAGGCGATCGCCGCGTCCATGTCGTCCTGAGACGTCATGGGGGCGATGTCGGGGATCGGGCAAAGGTCCTCGGCCAGGGTCATGCGCCGCCATATAGTCGTGTCTGCGTACGATTTCGAGGTGCGCCCGAAAACGAAGAAGGCCGCCCCCTCTCGGGAGCGGCCTCAATCTGTCCGGGGCTCAAGCAGCCCGAAGGGCGATAGCCCCTTAAGACCTGTAGGTCTGGATGCGCGTCGTGCGCAGGCCCTGCATGCCCCATTTGTCGATCGCCTTCTGCCAGGCGAGGAATTCCTCGGCCGTCAGGCGATAGCGGGCCAGGGCGTCGTCCAGGCTGATCAGGCCGCCGCGCACGGCGGCCACGACCTCGGCCTTGCGGCGGATGACCCACCGGTCGGTGTTCGCCGGAGGCAGGTCGCCGAGCGTCAGGGGAGTCCCCGTCGGTCCAACCACGTACTGTTCGCCTTTGCTGTTAAGGCGTCGCTCTTGCAGCATGGGCTTAAGCCTCTCTCACCACCACTCTTGAGACAGAAGCTACGACCGGCCCTTCTAAAGGCCGTTTAAGCGTCGTGGTGAAGGAAAACTGAATCACTTCCGTCACGCACGACCCCCGGTTGATGTTGCTTGAGCGACGATTCATTCGATTCAACGGCTACTTACGGACTGGGCGATCAGCGTTTGATGCTGATCAGCTCGGCCAGCATTTCGTCCGCCGTCGTAATGATCTTGGACGAGGCCGAATAAGCGCGCTGGGTGGTGATCAGACCGGTGAACTCGGTCGACAGGTCGACGGTCGAGGCCTCGAGCTGATTGGCTCCGATCAGACCGGCGCCGCCCGTGCCTGCCGCCTTCAGGTTGAAGGTGCCGGACGCCTGGCTGACGCGGAAGGCGTTGCCGGTGGTCTCGATCAGATTGTCGGGGCTGGGGAAGGTGGCCAGGGCGACCTGCGCGATGCGGCGCATCACGCCGTTGTCGAAGATGGCGGTGACGAAGCCGCGCTCGTCGATCTTGACGTCGGTCAGATTGCCGAAGGCGGTGCCGTTGGTCAGCGTCGCCTGCACCACCGAGGCGCTGTCGTACTGGGTCAGGCCGCCGGCGGCCGCCGTCAGGTCGAAGTTCAGCGTCTGCTCGGCGATGCCCAGGCCCTCGGCCCATTTGAACTCGCCCGCCCCGGGTGCAGCGGAGTTCGAGCCCCCGAACGTCAGGACGGCGGCCGAGGGGTCGGTGAACAGGGCGTTGGCCATGGTCGCCATGGCGGCGGTGTCCAGCCGGCCGTCCTGAGTGAAGGCCACCATGCCCGTCTTGATCTGGCCATTGGCCAGGGCGCCGCCGCTTTCGACATCCGTTGCCGGGATGGCGCGGATTTCAGCGTACCACTGGTTCGGAATGTCGCTCTTCAGAAAGGAGATGGCCAGGTTTCTCTGGCCGCCCTTCGAGTCCGAAACAGGCACGGTCAGTTCGAAGTCCGGCTTGACGCCGGTTCCGGTCTCGGCGTTCCACATGGCCATCGAATTGGTCGCCGGGTCGTAGGCGCCGGTTCCCGGAGGCGTGGCTGCGGCGGCCGTCGCGGCGGCGGACAGCGGCTGACTGGAGCGCAGATTGGCGTTCAACTGCACCCGCGTGGTCGCTTCGGCCGTGCCGCCGACAGAACCGACGTTGATCGTGCGCAGACGCGACAGGTCGGAAGGATCGGTTGCGATGTCGCCGTTGGAGTCCACCGGCCATCCCTGAAGGTACAGACCGGCTGTGTTCTTGAGATAGCCCATGTTGTCGACGCGGAAGGCGCCGGCGCGAGTGAACAGGCGCGTGTCGGTGACGCCGACGTTCTCGGCCTTGTCGGTCACGACGAAGAAGCCGTTGCCCGAGATGCCCAGATCAGTGCTGGTCGAGCCGCGCTGCAACTGGCCGTTCTGGCTGGTGTAGTGGCGCGCGCTGGCCAGGACGCCGCCGGCGGAATAGCCGGTGCCGCTGGTTTGACTGTTGACCACCGTCTGGAATTCGGCGGCCGAGCGCTTGTAGCCGATGGTGTTCACGTTCGCGATGTTCTGCGAGATCGCGGCGAGGGCGGCGGAGTTGGCGGTCAGGCCGGAAACGCCGGCCATCATGGCGCTGTTGATGCTCATGGCGATAAGCTCCTTAGGACAGCAGTTTGAGGGGGTTGAGGGCCGAAGCGATCGAGCTCATCAGGCTTGGATCGTCTTCGGTGGGCGTGGTGGGGGTCGAGGCCTGGCGCGCCTCGTCCAGCGCGATCAGGCTGGACAGCGGCAGGATCGACTTGCCGATCGTGGCGTAGGGCTGGCCGTCGTAGAGTTCGACGCCGGTGATGCGGCCCCGGATCAGCACCTGGGCGTCGACAGCCTGGTCGGCGCCGGTCTTGGCCGTGACCTTCAGGGTGTAGACGCCGTCGGGCGCGTCGCCGCCGGCGGCTGTCTTTCCGTCCCAGGTGAAGTCGTGGACGCCTGTGGTTTTGGACGGCGCGTCGCCGGACCACACGACCTTGCCCGCGCTGTCGAGCACCTGAAGCGTCGCCGTGGCCGCGTTGCCGCCGAGCTCGTAGCTCCAGCTGGCCTGGCCGTTCTCCAGCTTGGTCGCGCCCCAGACGGCGGTGGCGTCCTTGCCGATGTAGTTGGCCGCGCCCGCCAGGCCGCTGCCCTGCTGGGCCGCCAGCAGCCCCTTGAGCAGGTCATTGGTCAGCAGCTGCTGTTCGACCCCGGCCATCTGCGTCAGCTGGGCGGTGAACTGATTGGAGTCCACCGGCGACAGCGGGTCCTGATTCTTCAGCTGGGCGGTCAGCAGCGTCAGGAAGGTCTCGAAGTTCGAGGCCATCATCTGTGAGCCGGCGTTGATCCGGTTCGTGGCGGTGTTGGTGGAGATGGAGTCGACCATGGGTCAGACCTTCAGATCGACGCCGCGCGGCGTCAGAGAAAGGGGCGTCCAGGCCGGGGCCTGGATCGGGTCATCCTCGGCGCCCAGTCGAGCGCGGGCTGAGAAGGCGGAGGCGCGCTCGCGGCGCTGATCGAACATCTGGCCCGAGCCGGCCTCGCGCTCCGAGAAGTCCAGTGCATCGTGGGCCAGCTGGAAGCCGGCGTCCTGAAGCTGGCGGCGCAGTTCGTCGGCGCGGCCGCGCAGGTCGGTGGCGGCCGCCGGGTTGTCGAACGCCAGGCGGGCGGCCAGACGGCCTTCGGAATCGATGTCCAGCTTCACATCGACGCGACCCAGATGCTCGGGCGTCAGCACCATGTCGAAGCGGGTCGAGCGGCCCTCAAGCCGGCGCACGATCTGGGCGGCGATCTGGGCGGTGGTCTCGACGGCCACGCGTGACATCTGCGACAGGCCGAGATCGCGGGCCTGGCTGGTGGCCGATGTCTCGGCTGTCGCCCCGGATGACGAGGCGGGCGGAGCGTCCGGCGCAAGCGGGGCAGGGGCAGGCGGCTTGGCCTCCGTGAGAGCCGTCTGCAGGATTGGCTTGGGGCTGGCGGAAGGTGCCGGGGGCGTCGCACTGTCGCCTGGTTTGGCTACAGAAGGCGTGTCGCCGGAAGCGACCTCTGTCGCTTGAGCGGAGCCCGAAGGGCCGCTTTGCGAAGGCGCGACGGCGGCTGAGAGGTTGCGGGCGTGCTGTGTCGCAGGCGCGCTTCCGTTCAAAGGCGGCGGCGCCTTTTCGCGGGAAAGGGCCTGAGTCGGAGCTTCGGCGCTGTCGCCATCCCCCTGAGCGTCATCAGGCGAGCCTGATGTCGGATCGACCGGGGCTGCGGGTGGGGCGGTCATGACGGCGAGGCGCGCAGGCGCGGCCGCTGGCGATGGTGGCGGGGTCCACACCGCCAGGCCGGCCAGGACGGTCGGCTCAGCCTTCGCCTCGGTCGCGGGGACAGGCGCGGCCGCAACGGCCTCAGGCGCTTCCAGATCGCCCGGCCAGGCCGGATCGGTCCCGGTCTCCGCATTTGCGATGTCTGCGGCTGCGAGAGAAGCGTCGGACGCGTCCAGATCGGTCAAGGGCGACGGAGGGGCGACCACTAGGTCAGATGCAGGAAACGGAGGCCGGACCTGCTGCGCCTGTGTGTCCAGGCCGAACGCGAGCCCCTGGCGGGAAGACGGGGCGCCCGTCACGCCAAGGCGAGCGCCGGCCTCCGGGGGCTGGTCAGGCTGCGCGTTCGCCTGACTCATCAGCGAGGAAAAGAGGCCGGACGCAGCCCCGTCCTCTTCGCCTTGAGGGGCGGAGACGCCGACGGGCGGCGCGAGGGCGGACAGGATGGCGGCGGCGGACATGCGGCAGGCGATCTTCGTGGTGGGCGCGGCGGCGCCTGCTGCGCCCAAGGGTTCGGCGTCCTCGTCGCAAGCGCCGGGCCAAGATCGACGGAGGGCCCAAGCTTATGATTTGTATGACTAACGTTCGAAGGCAGCGGCCGTGCGAGGTCGGCTCTGTGGTCAAACTTGCCGCGCTTCGACCGCTTTTTGCCCAGCCGGACGCGCCCCTCTCAGGCGGTCTGAAGGAGTGGTCCGGCTCTTGCGCGCCTGATCGCTCATGGAACGAGCGCGAATAGCGATGTCCTTTGAAAACAACACGCTGGCGCAGCCCTGGATCGGGCGCGCCGGGCAAAAAGCGCGCGTCGGGCGGCAAGGTCTGCCGGGCGCAGCGTTAACGGAGGCCCGCGCATGTCGCTGAACGCCATCCTGAACATCGCCACCTCGGGGATGCAGACGGCCCAGACCCAGCTGCGCGTGGTCTCGGACAACGTCTCCAACGTCAACACGCCCGGCTATGTCCGCAAAATCGCGGACCAGAACACCCTGACGACCATGGGCGTGGGCTCGGGCGTCGAGGTGGCGCGCATCCGTCTGGCCACCGACCGCTTCCTGCAGGCGGCGGCGATGAATGCGGGCGCCGAGGCCGGCCGCCAGGGTGTGCGCTATGAGCTCTATGACCGGATCCAGTCGCTGTTCGGCGACCCCGGCGGCGACAGCGGCTTCTTCTCGCAGATCGACAACCTGTTCTCGACCTTCGCCGCCGCAGCCGAGAACGCCGGTTCGCCTTCCCAGCGTCAGAGCGCCATATTCGCCACCCAGGCGGCGTTCGACGAGGCGCGCCGCATCGCCACCCAGATCCAGTCGGTGCGCGAGGACGCCGATGGCCGCATCCAGAGTGCGGTCGAGCGCGCAAACGGCCTGCTGGAGCAGATCGAGGCCCTGAACAAGGAGATCGCACGCGCGACGGTGTCTGGCGGCGACGCCACCGGCGCGGAGTCGGCGCAGGGCCGCCTGCTGACCGAGCTGTCGCAGATCATGGACATCCGCACCCAGGTCCGCTCGGTGGGCGGGGTCACGGTGCGCACGGCCGGCGGCGCCCTGCTGGCCGGCGACGGCCATGCGACGCTGGACTACAAGCGCGCCGGCGCGGTCAACACCGAGACGGCCTTCAACGAAATCTGGCTCAACGAGCCTGGCGGGCTGAAGCGCCAGCTGATGGACACGGTCACCTCGGGCGAGATCAAGGGCCTGCTGGAGCTGCGCGACGTCGATGCGCCTCAGGCGGCCGAGCGGCTGGGCGAGCTGATGACGCGCCTGGCCGACGAGCTGAACCGCGCGCACAACGCCAGCTCCGCCGTGCCCGCGCCCCAGACCCTGACCGGCCGCAATGTCGGCCAGAGTCTGGAAAGCGCCATCGCCGACTTCTCGGGCGAAACCACCATCGCCGTGGTCAACGCCCAAGGGGTGATCCAGGCCCGCGCCGACATCGTCTTCTCGGGCGGGACCATGACGGTGAACGGCGCGGCCGCGACGCCCGCTGATTTCCTGACTGTGCTGAACGGCCAACTGGGCGGAGCGGCGACCGCCAGTTTCGTCGGCGGCAAGCTGTCGATCACGGCGGCCGGATCGAACGGCGTGGCCGTCGCCGACGGCCAGCCGGCGTCCAACAAGGCCGGGCGCGGCTTCTCGCACTACTTTGGTCTGAACGATCTGGTCAGCACGGATCGACCCGCGCTGTACGACCTGGGTCTGACCACGGCCTCGCCGCACGGCTTCACGGCCGGCGAGACCCTTACCTTCCGCTTCACCGCCGAGACGGGGGCCAAGCTGCGCGACATCAGCGTTGCGATCCCGCCCGGAGGCACGGTCGGCGACCTTCTGAACGCGCTGAACAGTCCGGCCTCGGGCGTCGGCCAGATGGGAAGCTTCACCCTGGACCCGGCCACCGGCGGCGTGCGCTTCAACGCCTATGGCAGCCCCCCGCCGACCATGAGCGTGCTTGAGGACCGGACCACCCAGGTTCCGTCCGGCGTGTCGCTGACCGAGCTGTTCGGCATCGGCGGCGGGGTGCGCGCCTCGCGGGCCGACGGCTTCACGGTGCGCGGGGACATTTCGTCCAGCCCGGCCAAGCTGGCCCTGGCGCAACTGGATCTGAACGCTGCGGTCGGCGCATCGGCCTTGTCGGCCGGTGATGGACGAGGCGGCCGCGCCCTGGCCGACGCCGGAACGGTCAACGCCCTGTTCGGCGCGGCTGGCGGGTCATCGGGCGGGTCGATGTCGGTCAGCCGCTACGCCGCCGAACTGTCCGGCGACATCGGCGGCCGGGCTTCGGCGGCGAAGAGCCGCCGCGACAACGCCATTGCCCTGGCCGGCGAGGCCTCGGCCCGTCAGGTGGCCCAGGAGGGCGTGAATCTGGATGAAGAACTGGTGCTGATGACCACATATCAGCAGGCCTTCAACGCCTCGGCCCGCCTGATCCAGGCGGCCAAGGAAATGTATGATGTTCTGATCGGGATCGTTCGCTGATGCGTGTCTCCACCTACGGCTCATATCAGACCGCGCTGCTCGACCTCATGAGCGCCCAGGCGCGCGGCGAGGAAGCCAATCGCCGCGTGTCCACACAGAAGAACGCCACCGACCTGGTCGGCTTCGGCCGCCAATCCGAGACGTTGACGGCGCTGAAGTCGTCGCAGGCGCGCATCCAGGGATTCATGGACGTAGGCCAGGCCGTCTTGGCCCGGCTGGACGCCCAGGACCTGTTCATGGGGCGGCTGGCCGAGGGCGTTCAGGGGGCCCGGCAAGAGATCGCCAACGCCTTGGGCGCCGGGCGGGTCGAGACCCTGATGTCGGCGCTGGAGACACAATATCAATCAGCGCGCGAAGGCCTGAACGGCAAGCATCAGGGCCTTTATCTGTTCGCCGGCGGACGCGTGGATCAGGCCCCCTTACAGGCCGCCAATCTGACGGAGCTGGCGGCGGCAGCCACGCCTTTCGGCAACGATCAGATACGCCAGACCTCGCGCATTGATGAGAGCACCACCATTCAGACCGGCTTTCTGGCTAGCGACCTGGGCGGACGTGGCCTGAATGTCATGGCGCAGATTCAACGATATCAGCAGGGCCTGCCCGCCGTCATCGATGGCCAGACCTTCACGCCCGCCAGCGCCGACACGATCGCCGGCAAGCCCAGCGCCGAAGTCGAGGCCTTCCTGAAGGCGGCCATGGCCGAACTGGACCGCGCCTTCGCCGAAATCACCGATCAGACCGCCATCAACGGCGGGATGCAGAACCAGGTGGAGCGATCGATCGCCGCCCAGGACAATCAGCGCATCGCCCTGGAGGAGTTGGTGGGATCCAAGACCGACGCCGACATGGCCAAGGCGATCACCGACCTTCAGATGGCCCAGGTGGCGATCCAGGCCTCAGCTCAGGTCATCAGCCAGCTGCGACAGACCTCTCTGCTCGACTATCTGCGCTAAGCGGCTGAAAAGAATAAGGCTACGCTGGACGAGCCGGTCTCACTGGAACATAGTGAGAACAAATGGCCCAGATCGAACTCCGGCGAAAGCTCTCCATCCTCGCGGACGCCGCCAAATACGACGCATCCTGCGCCTCATCCGGCACCAGCAAGCGCAATTCGGTCGGCGGCAAGGGCGTCGGCTCGACCGAGGGCATGGGCATCTGCCACGCCTATACGCCGGACGGGCGGTGCGTCAGCCTGCTGAAGATACTGCTGACCAACTTCTGCATCTACGATTGCGCTTATTGCATCAATCGATCGTCTTCGAACGTCGAGCGGGCGCGCTTCTCGATCGACGAGGTCGTGGAGCTGACGCTCAACTTCTACAAGCGCAACTATATCGAGGGCCTGTTCCTTTCGTCAGGCATCATCCGCTCGGGCGACTACACGATGGAGCAGATGGTCGAGGTGGCGCGACGGCTGCGCGAGGATCACGACTTCCGCGGCTACATCCACTTGAAGCTGATCCCCGAGGCGGATCAGCGACTGATCGATCTGGCGGGACTGTACGCCGACCGTCTGTCGGCCAACATCGAACTGCCGCGCGACGAGGCGCTGGGCCGGCTGGCCCCCCAGAAGGATCCGGGCGTCATCCGCAAGGCCATGGGGCAGGTCCGGCTGGGCGTCGAGGCGGCCCGGCCGGCGAAGGCGGATCGCGCCAAGCCGCCCAAGTTCGCCCCGGCGGGTCAATCGACCCAGCTGATCGTCGGCGCGGACGGCGCTCCGGACACCGAGATTCTGGATCGCTCGTCGGCGCTTTACGGCGGCTATGGTCTGCGCCGGGTCTACTATTCCGCCTTCAGCCCGATACCGGATTCCAGCGCGGCGCTGCCGCTGTCCAAACCGCCGTTGATGCGCGAGCACCGGCTGTATCAGGCGGACTGGCTGATGCGCTTCTACGGCTTCTCAGCGCCCGAGATCGGAGCGGCGACGACGGACGGCATGCTGGATCTGGCGATTGATCCCAAGCTGGCCTGGGCGCTGAACGAGCGAGCCCAGTTTCCGGTCGATGTGAACCGCGCGCCGCGCGAGATGCTGTTGCGGGTGCCGGGTCTGGGGGTGAAGTCGGTCAACCGGATCGTGTCGGTGCGGCGCTGGCGCACCCTGCGGCTCGAGGACGTGGGCCGGCTGACGCGGTCCGTGGAGAAAATCCGGCCCTTCATCACGGCGCTGGACTGGACGCCCGGCGGCCTGACCGATGCGGTCGACCTGAAGCTGAAACTGACGCCTGCGGCCAAGCCGGTGCAGCTGAGCCTGTTCTGATGGCGACCGCCTGGCTGGACGGCGAGACGGATTTCGACAGCTGGCGCCAGGCCGCGCGCCGCTTTCGGCTGGAGGGCGTGACGCCGGCCGAGGCGCGGTTCGCCGTGCGGGGCGCAGCAGGGCAGGGGAGTCTGTTCGATACGCCGACCGCCCCGCCTGTCGAAGCGCCGCAAATGGGGGAGCTGCGCGTGCCTAAGGATTTCGTCGATCTCGCGCGCGAGGTGATCCTGCATCGCTCGCAGGATCGGTTCGACCTGCTCTATCGCCTGCTGTGGCGCCTGGGCGACGAGCCGGATCTGATGAAGGTCGCCTCCGACGTCGACGTTTGCGAGGCGCTGGAGCGCGCCAAAAACGTCAGCCGCGCCAGCCACAAGATGAAGGCCTTCGTGCGCTTTCGCCGGATGGAGGACGAGGCCGGCGAGGCCTGGGTCGCCTGGTTCGAACCGGCGCATCGCGTGGTCGAGAAGACCGCGCCCTTCTTTCAGCGGCGCTATACGAACCTTCGGTGGTCGATCCTGACGCCCGACGGCTGCGCCTTTTGGGACGGCGAGGCGCTGACCTATGGCCCGCCCGCGACGCGTGACATGGCGCCGGCCGAGGACGAGATCGAGGAGTTCTGGAAGACCTATTATGCCTCCACCTTCAATCCCGCCCGGCTGAAGATGAAGACGATGCAGGGCGAGATGGCCAAGCGCTATTGGAAGAACCTGCCCGAGGCCGCCCTCATCCCGGAACTGGCGGCGCTGTCGGCGGTTCGGACCGAGGCCATGGTGTCCGCCCCCGCTGCCGAACCCAACGCCCGCCTGGCGAAGGCGACCGCGCCGATCCACGAGCGCGGCCCCGCCGACGGCCTGGTCGCCTCAAGCCTCGCCGAGCTCGAAAAGGGCGTGCAGGGTTGCCGCCGCTGTCCGCTGTGGCGCGACGCGACCCAGGGCGTGTGCGGCGAAGGTCCGCGCCAGGCGGCGCTTATGGTGGTCGGCGAACAGCCGGGCGATCAGGAGGATCTGGCCGGCCGACCCTTCGTCGGACCGGCGGGCCAGGTGTTCAATGCGGCGTTGGAGGAGGCGGGCATCGACCGTGCCGACATCTATGTCACCAACGCCGTCAAACACTTCAAGCACGAGCCGCGCGGCAAGCGCCGGCTGCACAAGACGCCCAACGCGGGCGAGGTCACGGCCTGCCGCTGGTGGCTGGATCAGGAGCGCGGGCTGGTGAAGCCGCGCGTGGTCTTGGCGCTGGGCGCCACGGCTGGGCTGGGCGTGCTGGGCCGCAAGCCGGCGGTGACGAAGGAGCGGGGCGAACCGATCGCGCTGGAGGGCGGCGCGACGGCGCTTCTGACGGTCCACCCCTCGTATCTGCTGCGGCTGCCTGACGCCGAGGCCGAAGCGCGCGAGCGCGCCTTGTTCGTACGCGATCTAACGCGGGCCAAAGCCCTGCTTTGACGGGCGGATTTACGCCGCGATCGTGAACGATTACGGCTCAGCTGCGTTCAACGGCTCGGAATGCCTTCGGGGGGCGAATGGCCACGGCGGATTATCGGATCGAGGAGGACGGCGGATCGGGCGCGCGCCTGGTCCTGATCGGCGACTGGACCACCACCGGCCTGGGCCGAATTCCTGCTCGTCTGGAGCGCGAGGCGGACGGCCGTGACTTCTCGAGCCTCGAGCTTGCCGAACTTGAACGGTTCGACACCGCAGGCGCTCTCGCGTTGGTCAAGGCCGCGCGGGACCGCATGCCCGCGGACGCCTTTCGGGAGCGCCCGGAGGCTGGTCGCATCTACGCCATGGTCGAGAAGCTGGACCGCGATGCGATTACGCCGCCCCGCGCACCCAACGCCTTTGTGCGCACCTTCGCCAAGATCGGCCGGGGCGTTTACGACTTCGGCCAGGAGCTGCTGTTGTCGCTGGCCTTCCTGGGTCGGCTGATCACGGCCGTCGGGTCGGCCGCCAGGAACCCGCGTCGCATCCGTTGGCCTGCCTGGTTCAGCCAGGCCGAGCGGGCGGGCCTGGACGCCATACCGATCATCGCCGTGACCAACTTCTTCATCGGCGCGGTCATCGCCTTCCTGGGCGCCAATCTGCTGAGCCAGTTCGGCGCTGCCGTCTTCACGGTTCAGCTGGTCGCCGTTTCGGTGCTGCGCGAATTCGCCGTGGTCATCACCTCGGTCCTGCTGGCCGGCCGTTCGGCCTCGTCCTTCGCAGCCGAGATCGGCTCCATGCGGATGAACCAGGAGGTCGACGCCATGCAGGTGATGGGCGTCAACCCGTTCCAGGCCCTGGTCATCCCACGCCTGGCCGCCATGCTCGTCATGCTGCCCCTGCTGACCTTCGTCGGCATTCTGGCGGGTCTGTTCGGCGGTGCGCTGGTCACCTGGAGCCAGCTGTCATACGGCCCGGCCTTCTTCATTCAGCGGATCGCCGAAGATCCCATGATGGGCACGCACCTGATGGTCGGCATGGTCAAGGCGCCGGTCTTCGCCATCGTTGTCGCCGCGATCGGCTGCCGCCAGGGCATGGCCGTGGCCGGCGATGTCGAGAGCCTGGGCCGACGCGTCACGGCTGCGGTGGTGCAGGCCATCTTCGCGATCATCTTCCTGGACGCCGTCTTCGCCCTGATCTTCCTGGAGCTGAACCTGTGACGGCGCCGCATGACAAGCCGAGCCGCGACGGCGAGCCCCTTATCCAGGTCGAGGGCCTGCTCAGCCAGTTCGGCGACCGCACCATCCACGAGAACCTGGACCTGACGGTCGAGCGCGGTCAGGTGCTGGGCGTGGTCGGCGGGTCGGGCACCGGCAAGACCGTGCTGCTGAACACGATCATCGGACTGAAGCAGCCCGAGGGCGGAACCATCCGCCTGTTCGGCTACGACACCGCCGACATGACCAAGGAGCAGGCCGCCGAGATCGAGCGGCGCACCGGCGTGCTGTTCCAGCAAGGCGCCCTGTTCTCGTCGCTGAGCGTGCTGGACAATGTGGCCTCGCCCCTGGTCGAGCACACCAATCTGTCAAAGTCCGCCATTCGAGAACTGGCCGAGATGAAAATCGCCATGGTCGGCCTCAAGCCCGAGGCTGCGCATCTCAAGCCTGCGGAACTGTCGGGTGGCATGCGCAAGCGCGTGGGTCTGGCCCGGGCCCTGGCCCTGGACCCGGAACTGCTGTTCCTGGACGAGCCAACGGCCGGGCTGGATCCGATCGGCGCCGCCGCCTTCGACGAGCTGATCCGCAATCTGTCGGACGATCTGGACCTGACGGTCTTCATGATCACCCACGACCTCGACAGCCTGTACGCCATCTGTGACCAGGTGGCTGTGCTGGCCGACAAGCATGTCGTGGAAAAGGCCACGGTTCAGGAGTTGGAACGTTCCGACCATCCGTGGATCAAGGAATACTTCCTGGGGCCGCGCGGTCGCGCCGCCACCAAGACAGCCGCTTGAGGAGAGCGGGACATGGAAAGAGACGCCCACTACGCCGCCGTCGGCATCGCCACCGTCGCCCTGCTGCTCGCCCTTGCGGTGTTCAGCATCTGGCTGGCCAGGCTGCAGTTCAACAGCGAGTACGATGTCTATGACATCGTCTTCTATGGCCCCGTGCGCGGTTTGTCGGAGGGCGGCGAGGTCCACTTCAACGGCATTCGCGTCGGCGAGGTGACCAATCTGAATCTCGATCCCAACAAGGGCGATCAGGTCATCGCCCGCGTCCGGCTGAACGGCACCACGCCGGTGCGGGTGACCTCGCGCGCTCAACTGGAGCCGCAAGGCATCACAGGCCTGAACTACATTCAGATCACCGCAGGCTCGGCCGAAAGCCCTCTATTGAAAGCTCAGTACCCCGAGAACGTCGTGCCGGTGATTCAAAGTCAGCCTTCCCCCATCGCCGAACTGCTGAGCGGCTCTGGCACCGTCCTGGCTCAGACGGTCGACGCCCTGAACCGGGTCAACCGCATCCTGTCGGACGACAACATCCGCTCCTTCTCGACCAGCCTGAAGAACGTCGAGGCCCTGTCCAATGAGCTTGAAGCCCGCAAGGGGATGTTCCAGCAGCTGGAGCAGGCTCTGACCCGCGCCAACAGCGCCGTGGCCGAGTACGAGCGCCTGGGCGTCAGCGCGCGTGAACTGGTCGAAAACGATGGCCGCCGCGCGGTGGCCAATATCGAGCAGGCGACCGAACAGGCCCAGCAGGCGATCGCCTCGATCAATCGTACGGCCACCAATCTTGAAGGCCCGCTGGGCGATCTCGGCTCTCAAGGCCTGCCGCAGCTGATGCAGGCCATCCAGGGCCTGGAAAGCGCCACCCGTTCGCTGGAGGGCCTCGTCGACGAGGTCCGCTCCAGCCCCCGTGACTTCATCAGCCGCGCGCCGGCCAAGGAAATCGAGGTGCAGCCGTGAACCGTTCGCTTCTGATTGCGGCCGCCGCCGCCTTGCCGATCCTGTCCGGCTGCGCCCTGCTGTCCTCGCCGGATCCGGTGCAGATGTATCACTTCGGCGGCCAGGCGCCGGCCGAGGCGCGGGCGCCGATCGCTCAGCCCGTTCCCATGGGGCTGCGCCGCATCGAGATGCCTCAAGCCTCTCGCACGGACCGCATCGTCGGCGTGACGGGCTCCGAGGTCGCCTACATCAAGGGCGCGCGTTGGGTCTCTCCGGCGGACGACCTCTACACCGAGGCGCTGGAGAACGCCTTCGCCGCTCGGGCGCAGCGCGTTCGTCTGGTGGGGCCTCGCGAACTGACCACGGCCGAGCGCAGCCTGGATGTCGACATGCGCGCCTTCGAGGCTCGCTACGACGCGCCCGGCGCGGCGCCGTCGGCCGTCATCACCGCGCGCGCTCAGATCCTGAGCCGCGAGGATCGGTCGGTGGTCGCCGAGCGGACCTTCTCGGTCTCGCGCCCGGCGAGCGAGAACCGCGTGTCGGCCATCGTCCAGGCGTTCGAGGCCGCGACGGCGGACATCAACGCCCAGATCGTCGACTGGGCCGACCAGAACGCGGGCTGACCTCAGGCGGCAATGCGCCATTCGGGCTGGACCGGGGCGGGCGCGTGGAACTCGTCCCACATCGCGTCCTCGTCCGCATAGCGCGCGCTGGCGGACGAGGAGATGACGTCGATCACCTGCTCTTCCTGACGGTCCCAGATGACGGCCAGGTCGCTAGCGCCCGAGGGGTCGCAGGGGACGATCAGGTAGCGGTCGGAGAGGGCGGCGCGGGCCATGGTCTGAACTCCTGAAGCGGTTGCCTCTTGTCGATGAAGACAGGATGCGACAGCATTACGCCAGTTTCGGACGTAGCCAGGTGGAGAAGTCGTGCGGCACGACAAGGCGGCCATGGTGATCGAACTGGCGCGGGCCCTGGCCGGCAGCGCCGAGGGGCTGACGCTCGACGAAATGGCGCGCGCCATGGGCGTGGGCCGGCGGACGGCCGAGCGGATGCGCGACGCCGTCCTGGCCCTGTTTCCGCAAACGGAGGAGATGTCGGACCCGCCGACCAAGCGCTGGCGCATCCGGGGCGGCCTGTCCGCCTTCGAACAGGCGCCGACGGCGGTCGAGATGGTCGAGCTGGCCCGTGCGGCTCAATCCTTGCGCGCGTCGGGCGAACCCGCGCGGGCGGCGGCGCTCGAGGCGTTGGAACGCAAGGTCAGGGCGGCCATGCGCTCCACGACGCTGAATCGCATGGCGCCCGATCTGGAGGCCCTGGTGCGGGCCGAGACAATCGCCGTTCAGGCCGGCCCTCGCCCTTCGGCGGACGAAGCCATGCTGGCCGAAATCCGCGGGGCCCTGCTGGCGCAACGGCCGCTCGGATTCGTCTATTCGCGGCCGGGGGCGGAGCCCAGGCGGCGCACCGTGACGCCCTGCGGGGTGATGTTCGGGCGGGCCAACTATCTGGTCGCCGCCGACAGCGACAGCGGCCGCATCCAGACCTTCCGCCTGGACCGGATGAGCGGCGTCGAGGCAGGCGAGGGCATGGCCGTTCCGCCCGCCGATTTCGACTTGGGCGTCTTCGCCAGCCAGTCTTTCGGCATCTATCAGGACCAGGTCGAGGACGTGGTGCTGCGCATCACGCCCGAGGGCGCCGCCGAAGCGCGGGCCTGGCGCTGGCATCCGACCCAGACCGTCGAAGATCAGGCCGACGGTTCTGTGATCGTGCGCTTTCGTGCGTCCGGCATGCGCGAACTGGCCTGGCATCTGTTCAGCTGGGGCGACCAGGCGGCCATCGTCGCGCCCGACCGGCTCAAGGCGGTCATGGCGGCGGAACTGGCGGCCGCCACACGCGCTTTGGACGCCGCCGACGCATGACGAAGGCTTAAGGTGACCAGCCCGTGCGCCGACCTTAGGACCGGGACGTCGCTCGTGGAGAAGCTCGCATGAAGATCCGGTCGTTCGCTGTTTCCGCCCTGGCCCTGGCCGCCGCCCTGACCGCCCTGACGGGATGTGCGCCGGCGGGATCGGTCTCCGACGTCCGGCTGCCAGGGCTTGCCGGCCTGGAGGCTCGGCCGACGGTGGTGAGAATCAGCCGGGACAGTCAGGGCCGGTTCGAGGCGGTCTATGAGCTGGACCGCGATGCGCCTGTCTGGGCCTTCCGCCGATCCGCCCTGTCGCGCGAGGGCCGGCGGCCGTGGCGGCTTGACCAATGGCGAGTGACCACGCCGGGCGTGACGCTCAGCCGGGTCGGCTTCTACGACGTGCTGACCGCGGAGGGCGGCGGTCCCGTGCCGCGCCAGGTGCGGGTGGCGCTGACGCCGGTCTCGGCCGACGTGGAGGCGGACTACGATCCGGCGCTGATGTTCTCGAGCGGCGACATGGCGCTTTACACCGACCATTTCGATGTCATCCCCTATGGCCGCCTGGCCGAGGTCGAGGCCTTGCCGAGCGATATGAACCAGGTCTCCACGCCCGGCTCCGGCCCCGTAGAGACGCGCTTTCGGGATGCACGCGGCCCGGTTCTGTTTCGCGGCGAGCGGGTCGCCGAGGCGGTCGGCCGAAACGCCAACACCTACGTCCTGTTCGGCGCAGGCGAGGCAAGCACAAGCCAAGGCGTGGCCGCCATCGTCGATCCGGGCTTGCCCGCATGGATCGGCGACGAGCTGGAAGCCTTCACGCCGCGCATTCTGGACTTTTACGCCCAGCGCCTGGGACCCAAGCCTGGCGCGACGCCGACCGTGATGGTCAGTTGGCGCGGGCCCTCTAGCGGCCGCAACAGCCTGGGCGGCAGCGTCATGAGCGGGCTGATCGTCATGACCTTCGAGGGGGCCGGGCTGACCCGCGTGGACCCGTCGGCCATCGTGCGGTCGCGCTGGTTCATCGGCCACGAGGCGGCGCACTTCTGGCTCGGACAGGCCGTGCGCTACGAATTCGCCCGTGACGCCTGGATAACCGAGGGCGGGGCCGACCTGATGGCGGTTCGGGGGCTGAAGGCGCTGGATCCGACCTACGACGCTCGCGCTGAACTGCAGAACGAGGTCAACGACTGCGCCCGGTTGGCCGTGCGTTCAGTGGCCGAGGCCGGCGACCGCGGCGAGCACCGCGCCTATTACGCCTGCGGGGCCGTCTTCGCCATGGCGGCCGAGGGGGCGCAGGCCCAGCGCGGCGGCGGCGATTTCTTCGACTTCTTGCGCCCGCTGATCGACACCAACCGCGAGGACGGCGTGCTGACACGGGATGAATGGCTGACGGCGCTGACGCGGGCTTCCCGTGACCCGTCGCTGCGCCTGGACGTGGAGCGTCTGCTGGATCAGGGCGCGCCCGATCCCGCCGCCGTCATCGCCCGCCTGTTCCAGCGGACAGGCGTGGCGCATCGGGTCGAGAACGGACGGGTGGTGCTGCTCTAGGCGGGCGCGAAAGGGTAGGGGCTGACGGACTTGGTCCAGTCGTCCACCGCCAGGGGCCGGTCGACCGGCGGCGCGGCGCGTTCGGCGCACGGGTGGCGGTGGCACAGTCGGCAGGACGGGCCGATGGGCGTCACCTCGGGCGCCGCCAGATCCAGACCCCGCGCGTAGACCAGCCGCGAGGCGTGCTCCAATTCGCAGCCCAGGCCGATGGCCAGGTCGTGGCCTTCGGACCAGGCGTCGTGGCCCTGACGATCCACGGTGCGAGCCAGGGTGAACCAGCGCGCGCCCGGTCGCCCGTCCTGCTCGGGCGTCTCGACGATCTGGGTGACGATGCGGCCCGGCGTGCGGAAGGCCGAGTGCAGCCGCCAGCGCGGGCACGCCCCGCCGTAGCGGGCGAAGGGAAAGGCGGCGGATGCATAGCGTTTTGACACATTGCCGGCCTGGTCGACCCGCATGAGGAAGAAGGGCACGCCACGCGCGCCGGGCCGCGACAGGGTCGTCAGCCGATGCGCCGCCTGTTCGAACGAGACGCCGAAGCGCGCCTGAAGCCTGGCGAGATCATAGCCCGTCTCCTCGGCGGCCTGATGAAAGGCCGCGTAGGGCATCAGGATCGCCGCCGCCAGGGTGTTGGCCAGCGACACGCGCAGCAGGGCGCGCGTCTGCGGATCCGGCGGTGCGGCCGCCTCGACCAGATCGGTCAGCAGCGCCCCGTGCTCGGACAGGCCGAGCTGATAGGCCAGGGCGAAGGCGCGCGACGAGGGCGACAGGCTGTCGGACAGCAGCAGCCGCCGCCGGTGCGGGTCCAGACGGCGCGTCCATTCGACCATGACATCGGCCGGCAGGGTCTTCACCGCCAATCCGTGCGGCGAGATCAGGCGGGCGCGGGCGCGAGCCTCGAACCCGTCGTCGGGCAGGCCGTCCGCCAGCAGGGCGGCGAGGGCCTCGCCGGCGGCGTCCAGCTCGGGAAAGGCGTTCCGCCGGGCCTGAACGAAGGCGCGGACCCACTCGGCGGGCGTATCCTCGGTCGCGGCCGCGCCGGGCTGTTCGGCGACGGCGTTCAGCCGCTCGCGCTGATCCCGCACGGCGCGATACAGCCGCAGCAGAGCGTCGGCCACGGCGGGCTGGTCGTCGGCGAGTTGCAGAATCTCGTGACGGGGCGCGCCGACGCCCGACAGCAGCGGGTCGGCGAACACCTCCGCCAGTTCGGCCTCGGACGGGCCCGACCCCGAGCCGAACGCCCGCAGGTCCACGTCATAGGTTTCGGCCAGGCGCAGCAGCAGCTGGGCCGACACCGGCCGCTGATTGCGTTCGATGTGGTTCAGATAGCTGGGGGAAACGCCGAGATCGGCGGCCATGGCGGTCTGGCTGAGCGCGCGCTCGCGCCGCAGCCGCTTCAG
This sequence comes from Brevundimonas sp. MF30-B, assembly GCF_004683885.1. Taxonomy (NCBI): domain Bacteria; kingdom Pseudomonadati; phylum Pseudomonadota; class Alphaproteobacteria; order Caulobacterales; family Caulobacteraceae; genus Brevundimonas; species Brevundimonas sp. MF30-B. The sequence continues at coordinate 1,337,368 of NZ_CP038440.1, forward strand.
TCGGCCGCCTAGAAACAGCTTGCGATCCGCCCCCTTGGCCATGCCTCATCGTGTCACAACATGACAAGAACGCAAGAGTCATATCGCGACAAGATGACTTTATGGGCGCCGCTCGAACTGTATCGGTTGTGACCGTCGCGTGTTCTGCTGATCGAAACCCGGCTTCGGCCGTTTCCCGACCCCAGGACCCGACCATGACCAGCTTCGCCGATCTCGTCCCTTCCCCCGCCGGCCGTTTCGACGGCGTCGAGCGGCCTTATTCGCCCGAAGACGTCCTACGCCTGCGCGGCTCGGTGCCGGTCACCCACACCCTCGCGGAGCGGGGCGCCAATCGCCTGTGGGAGCTGCTGCATTCCGAGCCCTACATCAATGCGCTGGGCGCCGTGACCGGCAATCAGGCCATGCAGATGGTCCGCGCGGGCCTGAAGGCCATCTATCTGTCGGGTTGGCAGGTCGCCGCCGACGCCAACACCGCCGGCGCCATGTATCCCGATCAGTCGCTGTACCCGGCCAACGCCGCACCGGAACTGTGCCGCCGCATTAACCGCACCCTGCAGCGCGCCGACCAGATCGAGCACGCCGAGGGCGGCGCCAAGCGTGACTGGTTCGCCCCGATCGTCGCTGACGCCGAGGCCGGCTTCGGCGGGCCGCTGAACAGCTTCGAGATCATGAAGGCCTTCATCGAGGCGGGCGCCGCGGGCGTCCACTTCGAGGACCAACTGGCCAGTGAAAAGAAGTGCGGCCACCTGGGCGGCAAGGTGCTGATCCCGACCCAGGCGCACGAGCGCAACCTGATCGCCGCGCGTCTCGCCGCCGACGTCTGCGGTACGCCGACGCTGACGGTGGCGCGCACCGATGCGGAATCGGCCCAGCTGATCACGTCGGACGTGGACGAGCGCGACCACCCCTTCATCGACCGCGAGGACCGCACGCCGGAAGGCTTCTTCCGCCTGAAGGCCGGCACCGGCCTGGACCACTGCATCGCGCGCGGCCTGGCCTACGCAAAGTACGCCGACCTGCTGTGGTGGGAGACCTCGCACCCCGATCTGGACGACGCGCGCCGCTTCGCCGAGGCGATCCAGAAGGAGCACCCCGGCAAGCTGATGGCCTACAACTGCTCGCCGTCCTTCAACTGGAAGGCCAAGCTCGACGACGCCACCATCGCCAAGTTCCAGCGCGAGCTGGGGGCCATGGGCTACAAGTTCCAGTTCGTGACCCTGGCCGGCTTCCACAGCCTAAATAACGGCATGTTCGAACTGGCCAGCGGCTACCGCGATCGCGGCATGGCGGCCTATTCCGAGCTGCAGCAGCGCGAGTTCGACAACGAAGCCGCCGGCTACACCGCCACCCGGCACCAGCGCGAGGTCGGCACGGGCTACTTCGACGACGTGGCCACGGTCATTTCGTCGGGCCGCTCCTCGACCACCGCCCTGAAGGACTCAACCGAAACCGCCCAGTTCACCCACGCGGCCTGAACGGCCAGTCGAAAGACCAGACGCTCGAAAGGATCGACCATGGAACCGATAAGCCAGACCGACGCCATCCTGGACTTCTGCCTCGCCCCCCTGGCGCTGGACGCCGGGACCGAGGCCGAACGCGAAGTGCGCCGCCGCCTGACCCACGTGCTCAAGACCTTCCAAGCAAAGACCGTGCAGCCGGTCGCGGTCGACTTCTCGGAAATGGCGCCGCTCGTCATCAACGAGGCGGCCCACGGCTACGAATAGGCTCGGATCCTACTGCGCCCGGACGCGCACGCGAGACGCCGCCTCGCGTGCGCGCTCCCGCGCTTGGTCGACCGTCTCGCCGCGTGCGGTGGCCACGCCCATGCGGCGGCGCTCATAGGCCTCGGGCTTGCCGAACAGGCGCAGGTCGGCGGTCGGAACCGACAGCGCCTCGGCCACGCCTTCGAAGACCACGCCCTGGGCTTCCAGGCCGCCATAGATGACCGCGCTGGCGGCGGGCTCGCGCTGGGACACGTCCACCGGCAGGCCCAGGATGGCGCGGGCGTGCAGGGCGAACTCGCTCTGTGGCTGGCTGGCCAGGGTGACAAGACCGGTGTCGTGCGGGCGCGGCGATACTTCCGAGAACCAGACCTGATCGCCCTTCACGAACAGCTCGACACCGAACAGACCCAGGCCGCCCAGAGACTCCGTCACGCGCGCCGCGATGTCCTGAGCCGCGGCCAGGGCTGTGGGGCTCATCGCCTGGGGCTGCCAGCTCTCGACGTAGTCGCCCTTGACCTGGCGATGGCCGATGGGGGCGCAGAAGTCGGTGACGACCGCGCCGTCGCGCAGCGAGCGGACGGTCAGCAGGGTGATCTCGAAATCGAAATCGATGCGGCCCTCGACGATGACCCGGCCGCCCGCGACGCGCCCGGCGTCCTGGGCGTGGGTCCAGGCGTCGGCGATCTCTTCGGCGGATTCGACGAACGACTGGCCCTTGCCCGACGAGGACATGACCGGCTTGACGAAGCAGGGATAGCCGACGGCCTCGGCGCCCGCCGCCAGCTCCTCGGCCGAACCGGCGAAGGCGTAGGGACTGGTCGCCAGACCCAGCTCTTCGGCGGCCAGACGGCGGATGCCCTCGCGGTTCATCGTCAGCTGCACGGCGCGCGCGGTCGGGACCACAGTCGCCATGCCCGCCGCCTCGATGGCGGCCAGCACGTCGGTGGCGATGGCCTCGATCTCGGGCACGATCAGATGCGGCGCCTCGGCCATGATCAGGCCGTTCAGCACCTGCGGATCGGTCATGGGGATGACGTGGCTGCGATGGGCCACCTGCATGGCCGGCGCGTTCGGATAGCGGTCCACCGCCACGACCTCGACGCCCAGGCGCTGAAGCTCGATGGCGACCTCCTTGCCCAACTCGCCCGAGCCCAGAAGCATGACCCGCACGGCGGTGTCGGAAAGAGGAGTGCCGATGCGCAAAACGAAGCCTTCAAGCTGGGTGTGAGCGAAGACCGTTTCCGAGTTCCGACATCGTTTGACAACAGCAGAGAGGTCGCGACGGATGCGGTTTGCTGTCCAGTCATGTTCGAAGGCGGCGCGCAAGGCAAAGTCGGCGTTCGACGCTCAAAGCTCTTATCGATTACCGCTCCCCGTGCGCGTTGCACATCCCCGCTTGTCGATTTGCATTATAAAACAACGGGAAGTCGCGCTCCGGAAGCGATTTTCCTGGCACGGTGCGGCGCGGTGCTATGATCGAGCCCACAGGTCGAAACGGGGATCGAAGCCATGACGCCAAGCCGTCGCCCTCGAAGCCCATAGCGACGCCTCAGCGAGATTTCACACCATTCACACTATTCGGACGGTGTTTTTTTGAGCCGCCAGTGTGAATCGAACCGCCGACTGCGGCTCAGCCTTTGAAGCGCCAAGCGTCGCCGGCGGCCTTCATCGGCGCGCGGGCCTTGGCCAGGGTTTCGGCGTACTCGGCGGCCGGATCGCTGTCAGCGACGACGCCGGCGCCGGCCTGGACGAAGACCTGGTCGCGCGCGAACAGGGCGGTGCGCAAGACGATGCAGATATCGGCCTGGCCGTCGGCCGAGATGTAGCCAACCCCGCCGCCATAACCGACGCCGCGCTTGGTGGTCTCAAGCTCGTCGATGACCTCCATGGCCCGCACCTTGGGCGCGCCGGACAGGGTGCCGGCGGGCAGGGCGGCCAGAAGAGCGTCAACGGCGTCAAGTTTCGGGTCGGCCCGGCCGCGCACGTCCGACACGATGTGCATGACCTGGCTGTAGCGCTCGATCTTGAAGCTTTCGGCCACCCGCACCGAGCCGGGCTGCGACACGCGGCCGACGTCATTGCGGCCCAGGTCGAGCAGCATCAGGTGTTCGGCGCGCTCTTTTGGATCGGCCAGGAGCTCGGCCTCCAGGGCGCGATCGGCCTCGGGCGTCTCGCCGCGCGGGCGGGTGCCGGCCAGGGGGCGGATGGTGACCTCGCCGTCCTTGAGCCGGACCAGGATCTCGGGACTGGAGCCGGCCAACTGGAACTCGGCCATGTCCAGATAGAAGAGGTAGGGCGAGGGGTTCTGGCGGCGCAGGGTGCGGTAGACGGCGAAGGGATCGCCATCGAAGGGCGCGCTGAAGCGGTGGCTCAGCACCACCTGGAAGATGTCGCCGGCGCCGATGTAGTCCTTGGCCCGCGCCACCAGGGCGCCGAAGCCGGCCTCATCGACCGGAGAGGCGAAAGCCGGGGCGGCGGTTTCGGTTCCGCCGGGACGCGGTGCGGCGGCGGCGAGCTCGGCCTCGAACCGATCCAGACGCGCCTGCGCGGCCCCCAGGGCCTCTTCAGGATCGGCGCCGACGTCGGGATAGGCGGCCGCGACCAGGACGATCTCGTGCGCGACCGAATCGAAGATGGCCACCAGCGACGGCCGGGTCAGCACCGCGTCGGGCAGATCCAGCGGATCCGGGTTGGCCGGACCCAAGGGCTCCAGAAGCCGCACCATGTCGTAGCCGAACACGCCGAACAGGCCGGCCGCCATGGGCGGCAGGTCGTCGGGAAGGTCGAACCTCGAGGCCGCCATCAAGGCGCGCAGGGATTCCAGCGCAGGCAGGGCCTCCGGTTCGAACCGCCCTGCGGCCACCGCCTCTCCGCGCGACGTCTCGGCCAGATCGCCGCGACAGCGCCAGACCACGTCGGGATCCAGCGTCAGGATGGAATAGCGGCCGTTGACCGCGCCGCCCTCCACCGACTCCAGCAGGCACGTCCAAGGACGACCTCGGCCGACCTTCAGGAAGGCCGAGACGGGCGTCTCGATGTCGTCCACCAGGCGCCGAACCAGGACCGCGGGCCGGCCGCCGGCCAAGTCCTCGCTGAAGCGCGCCTCGGTCGGCGCGTCAGCCGCTCGGCTCATTGCGCCGGCGGAGCGGCCGGCGTTGCACCGGCCGGATTGGCGGCGGCTTCGACGCCGATCGCCTCCAGCGCCCGGGCGGGGTCGTTCCTGGCCTTGACCTTCGCGGCGGCGGCGGTGAAGCCAGTCTGGATCAGGCCGTCAAACATGTCCTGCGTCACCCGCGGCCGGGCTTGCTCGGCCAAGGGCGCGGCGAGGGCGACCGTGGCGGCGCGGACCTGATCGACCCGGCCTACAACGAAGGTCGCATTGCTGCTGGGCTGGCTGAAGACCTGGCCGCGGGCCTGGCCAAACAAGCCCTGAAGCACGCCTTGACCAACGTCGGTCACCGCCTGCTGATTGCGCTGCAGGCCCTCGCGAACGACCAGGGGCGCGCCCGCCGAGGCGGCCACGGCGGCGATGTCCTCGCCGCCGCGGACGCGACCGGCCAGTTCCTCGGCCTTTGCGGCCAGGCGCTTGGCGTTCTCGCGCAACACCCATTGCTGAGCCAGCGGTTCGCGCACCTCGTCCAGGTTCGGCAGGGCGGCCGGGGTGATGTCGTCCAGGCGAACGGCGAAATACTGGCCCTGGCCCGCATCGATGACGTCGCTCTCCGCCCCTTTGGACAGGCTGGCGATGCTGGAGAGCACTTGCGGAGGCGCGTTGATGGGCTGGCCGTCAGGCAGCTGGCCCTCGGCGGTGACGGGCGGGAGTTGAATGATCCGGGCTCCGACTTCTTGAGCGGCGGCCGCCAGGGTCTTGCCCTCGCTGCGCGCCCGTTCGTAGGCCTCGACGCGCTCGAAGGTCTGAGCGCGCGCCGCCTGCGTGCGGAGCTCCTCCAGGATCTGCGGCCTCGCCTCGTCCAGCGTCACCGCGCGTCCGGGCGTGACGGCGTTCAACTTGACCACCGTAAAGCCGACGCCGCCCTGCACGGGTTCGGAAATCTGGCCCGGGCTCATGGTGAAGGCCGCCTGGGCGACCGCTCGGTCGCCGATGGCGCTCTGCGGCTGACTGTCATAGACGGCCGGCCGAACATTGTTGGCCCGACCGACTTCAGCGGGATCCTGACCAGCCTGGAGAGCCGCCTGAATCCGCTGAGCCACCGCTCGATCCGGCGCCGTGAGGGCGGTGAAGGTGCGGCGTTCGGGTTCGGACAGGGCGTCTCTCTGGAACTCGAACCGCTCGGTGATCTGCGCCTCGGTGATGGGCAGGGCGCGCACCGACGCCGCGTCAGGCGTGAACAGCACGAGCGAAGCCATGCGGAACTCGGGCCGGCGAAGCTGGGCCGCGTTTTCGTTCAGGAACGCCGTAAGCTGCGCTTCGGTAGGGGCGGGCGTGGTCCCGGCCATGGCCTGGGTCACTGTGAACCAGCGGCCGTCCCGGCTCTCCAGAGCCTGGCCCGCGACGAGAGCTCCATAGATGCGAGGCACGCGCGCGCCCGCAAACAGACCGGAGCCGAAGTGCTCAATCAACGCCTGATCCCGGAAGTCCTGTTCGACCTCCACCGAGGTCACATTCTGCTCGGCCAGGAGCTGATTGTATCGATCCGCGTCGAACTGCCCTGTCACCTGATTGAAGAAGGCAGGCAGCGATCGAATCTGCTTCAGGACCAGCTCCTTGCCCGGGCGTACGCCCGCCTTCCAGGCCCACTCAAGAAAGCCAAATCTCTCAGTTTGGGATTCAAGGTACCGGAGGTGCAGGCCTTCGTTGACCATGTCTTGGAAGCTTACGGGCCGACCAGCCTGCTCCTGCACATTGGCGCGGACCCGCTCGAACGCCGCTCTGAATTCGGCCTGATCCTGACTGCGATCTCCCGCGCTGATGACGTGGCGCGGGCCCAGGTTGGCAAACACGTCCATCTGGGTGCCCCCCGTGACCAGCAGGCTCAGCGCCATGACGGCGAGCAACCCGACCGCCCACTTGGACCGAGCGAAGTTGCGGAAGTTGGAGATCATGGGTCGGACCTGGATGAGCGGCTGAGTTGGGACGCGTGCCCTGGCCGTATAGGGCCCCTAGTCCCCAACCCGCAAGCGAACTGCGGTCGCGGCTTGGCTTGAGCGAGAGCGGCGCCTAAAGAGACCGCATGAAACAATCCGTGAAGCTTATCGCCGGCAACTGGAAGATGAACGGTCAGCGGGACGGGCTGGCGCAGGCTCGCCGCCTGGTCGAGACCCTCCGCGCCGAGCCGGGGTCCTGCCGCTTGGCCGTCATGCCGCCTGCGACCCTCGTCTCGCGGCTGGCGCAGCTCGTGGCGGGTTCTGTCGTCGAGGTCGGGGGCCAAGACTGTCGGGCCGAGGCGGAAGGCGCCTTCACGGGCGACATTTCGGCCGAACTGCTGGCGGAGGCCGGCGCCGAATTGGTGATCTTGGGGCACTCCGAACGCAGACAGGGCCATGGCGAGACAGACGCCGACGTCTGCGCCAAGGTCGAGGCCGCCCTGCGCGCGGGCCTGGAGCCTGTCATCTGCATCGGCGAGACGCTGCAGGAGCGCGAGGCCGGCTCCGCCATTGATGTGGTCAGGAGCCAGATTTCCGGTTCGCTGCCCCAGAGCCTGGCGGATCACGCCTTCGCCGTCGCCTATGAGCCCGTCTGGGCCATCGGTACGGGGTTGACGCCGACGCTGGAGCAGATCGCCGAGGTGCACGCCGCCGTGCGCGCCGCCTTGGTCGACAGGCTGGGAGAGGGCGGCCGCGCCGCGCCCATCCTGTACGGAGGGTCGGTGAAGCCCGGCAACGCCGCCGAAATCCTGGCGGTGGACGAGGTCGGCGGCGCTCTGGTCGGCGGCGCCTCGCTGAAGGCCGACGACTTCCTGGGCATCATCCGGGCCGCCTGAACCTCGACTTCATTGCTCGCGAGCGGCTTCGGTGTTAGAGGCCGCCGCTTGATCGGCGCAGTTCCGCGCCCACATGTCGGCCGCCATGCTCCAGACCATTCTCCTCGTCGCCATGATCATCATCTCGGTCGCCCTGTCCGGGGTGATCCTGCTGCAGAAGTCCGAGGGCGGCGCGCTCGGCATGGGCGGTGGCGGCGGCGGCGGCGGCGGCTTCATGACCGCGCGCGGCGCAGCCAACCTGCTGACGCGCACGACTTCGATCCTGGCGGTGCTGTTCTTCGCATGCGCCATCGGCCTGACCATCGCCGGAAACATGGAGCGCGGCTCGCGCTCGGTGATTGACGCCGAAGCCGTCGGCTCCATCGCCATTGGCGACCAGGCGCCGGCCGCAGCGGGCGCTCAACCCGCCGAACCGGCCGCGCCGACGCGGACCGCACCGTCGCTGGACGACCTGGAAGCCAGCCTTCCGGCGGCCTCGGCTCCGGCGCCGGCTCCCGCCCAGTAGGGCGACCGGACTGAAAACGACCCCGAAAGCGCGCCCGACCGGCGCGCTTTCTTCTTTTGATCAACAGTTCGTCCGCATGGCGCACTCTCGCGCCGGGCGAATCATGCAGTAGGGTGTCCGCCCATGGCTCGCTATGTGTTCATCACCGGCGGCGTGGTTTCCTCGCTTGGAAAAGGCCTCGCCTCCGCCGCTCTCGGAGCGCTTCTTCAGGCGCGCGGCTACAAGGTCCGCCTGCGCAAGCTCGACCCCTACCTAAACGTCGATCCGGGCACGATGAGCCCGTATCAGCACGGCGAGGTCTTCGTCACCGACGACGGCGCCGAGACCGACCTGGACCTGGGCCACTACGAGCGGTTCACCGGCGTGTCGGCGGCCAAGTCCGACAACATCACGACCGGCCGCATCTATTCGACCATCCTCGAGAAAGAGCGGCGCGGCGACTATCTGGGCGCCACGGTTCAGGTGATCCCGCACGTCACCGACCAGATCAAATCCTTCTGCCTGACCAAGGCCCTGACCGATGACGGCGAGGATGTGGACTTCGTGCTGGTCGAGATCGGTGGCACGGTGGGCGACATTGAGGGCCTGCCGTTCTTCGAAGCCATCCGCCAGCTGGGCCAGGATCTGCCGCGCGGCCAGTCGTGCTTCATGCACCTGACGCTGCTGCCCTTCATCAAGACCGCCGGTGAGATGAAGACCAAGCCGACGCAGCACTCGGTCAAGGAGCTGCGCTCCATCGGCATCCAACCCGACATTCTGCTGTGCCGCTGCGAACAGCCGATTCCGGCCGACGAGAAGCGCAAGATCGGCCTGTTCTGCAATGTGCGCGAAAGCGGCGTGATCCAGGCGATGGATTCGGCCGACATCTACGCCGTGCCGCTGGACTATCACCGCGAGGGGCTGGACCGAGAAGTCCTGGCCCACTTCGGCGTCACCGACGCGCCCGAGCCGGACCTGTCAGGCTGGGAAGAGATCGTGCGCCGCCGCACCAACCCGGACGGCGAGGTCACCGTCGCCGTCGTCGGCAAGTATACGGTGCTGAAGGACGCCTACAAGTCGCTGATCGAGGCGCTGCATCACGGCGGCGTGGCCAACAACGTCAAGGTTCACATCGATTGGGTCGAAGCCGACACCTTCGAGGGCGACCCCGAGGCCTGCGCCGAGCGACTGCAGAACGCCCACGCCATTCTGGTGCCCGGCGGCTTCGGCGAGCGCGGAGCTGAAGGCAAGATCGAGGCGGCGCGTTTTGCCCGCGAGCGACACATTCCGTATTTCGGCATCTGTTTCGGGATGCAGATGGCGGTGATCGAAACCGCGCGGAACCTGGCGGGCCTGAGCAAGGCCTCATCGACGGAGTTCGGGCCCGCCGCCGAACCTGTCGTCGGCCTGATGACCGAATGGACACAGGGCAATCAGCGCGTTCTGCGCCAACAGGGCGGCGATCTGGGCGGCACTATGCGCCTGGGGGCCTATGATTCAACGCTGAAGGCCGGAACCCGGATCGCCGACATCTATGGCGCGACCGCCATCAGCGAGCGTCATCGCCATCGCTACGAGGTCAACATCAACTACCGCGAGGCGATCGAGGGAGCCGGCATGGTCTTTTCGGGCTTGTCGCCGGACGGCGTGCTGCCCGAGACGGTCGAGCGGCCGGACCACCCCTGGTTCATCGGCGTCCAGTATCACCCCGAACTCAAGAGCCGTCCGTTCGCCCCACACCCGCTGTTCGCCAGCTTCATCGGCGCCGCGCTGGAGCAGAGCCGGCTGGTCTAGCTCTGTCCGCTACCGTTCACGCACGTTTGTTGCGTGAGACTCGGCGACCTGTGCCATTATGGCTCAGACGTTCGCCGGGAGGGCTCCATGGCAGGCGAGTTTCTGTACTTCCTTCACCGGCATTTCCGCGTGACGGTGACGCTCGGACTGGCCGCCGCGATCCTTGCGGGCGGCCTCTGGATCGTACGGCTGATCCTGCCGGCCTGATCACGCGTCTCAGCGGGCGCCCTGCTGCTCCTGAACCCAGGCCCGCATGCGACTTTCCACCAGATCCATGGGCAGTGCGCCGGCGCTGAGCAGGTGGTCGTGGAATGCACGCAAATCGAACCGATCGCCTAAGGTCGTCTCTGCCTCGGCCCGCAGCCGACGGAAGGTGAGTTCACCGATTTTATAGGCCAGAGCCTGGCCGGGATTGCCGATGTAGCGATTGACCTCGGCGGTGATGTTCTGCGGCGAAAGGGCGGTGTTCTGCTCGAAGCATTCGCGGGCCTGAGCCACGGTCCATCCCAGCCAGTGCAGGCCCGTGTCCACCACCAGACGGCAGGCTCGCCACATTTCGTAGGAGAGGCGGCCGAATTCCTCGTAAGGCGTCGTGTACATGCCCATGTCGTAGCCGAGTGTCTCGGCGTACAGGCCCCAGCCCTCGACATAGGAAGTGAACCAAGACGTCCGACGGAAGTACGGCGCTTCGGGTTGCTCCTGCATCAACGCCACCTGAAGGTGGTGGCCCGGCGTCGCCTCGTGCAGGGTCAGGGCCGGCATCTCGTACAGCGGCCGCTGGTCCAGTCGGTAGGTGTTCAGCACATAGGTCCCGGCCTGGCCCAGCGCCATGCTGCCGGGGGTGTAGCCGGCCGTTGCCGAGGTCGGCGCCGTCTCCGCCGGCGTTTCCTGAATGCCATAGGTCAGCCGCGGCAGGGTCCCGAAGATGCGCGGCAGGGCGGCGTCGGCGCGCCGGCTGATCTCGGCCACGATCCGCACGAGCTCTTCGGGCGTCTTGGCGTAGAATTGGGGATCGGTGCGCAGATATTGAAGGAAGGCCTGGAAGTCCCCCTCGAACCCCGTTCTGGCGATGACGCCGTCCATTTCGGCGCGGATGCGGCGCACCTCGGACTGGCCCAGTGCGTGAACCTCGTCTGGGGTCATGTCGGTCGTGGTGTTCGACCGAACCAGATAGCGGTAATAGGCCTCGCCGTTCGGCAGGGTGCGAACGCCCAAACCCGCGCGGGCGGCGGGCAGCAGCTCGGTTTCGACGAAAGCCAGGCTTTCCTGCTGAGCCGGAACGATCTCCTCACGGATGATCTGCAGCGCGCGCTCGCGGTAGGCGGCTCGCTCTTCAGCGTTGATCGACTGAGGGAGGGTCTCGAAGGGCAGGAGCAGGGGACTGTTCTCGGCCGGCCGTTCGGCCGTTGCCCGCGCGACGCTCAGCGAACGCTCGATGATCTGGCGCGGCTGGGTCCAGCCGGATTGAACCCCCCTGCGCCCATTCTCGATTCCCTGGCGGATCGATCCAGACATCGCCTGCATGCGCGCTAGCCAAGCCTCAGCGTCCGCTCGGGACCGCAAGGGCGTGTTCCGTCCCAGGCCGTCAAAGCCGCCTCCGCCGCTGCTCAGACGGGCGCGGTCAAAGGCGATGCTTTCCAGATCGTCGTCAATGCTGCGGACAAGCAGGGCGTGGCTGAGTCGATCAGTCTCTCCCAGTTCGGACACGGCGACGTCGCTCAGGCGCGCCCTGAGTTCTGCCAGCGCCGATCTGCGCGCCTCAACCGACGCCGGGGATCCGTCGGGCAGCCGCGACAGGGCCGCCTCGTCGCCGTTTGCGCCGGACGTCACCGGATCGAAACGTCGCTCGATCCGCTCGTGCTCGGCGAGAAGGTTGGCGAAGGCCCCGGCCGACGACTGAGCAGCGGCTGGCGAGGCCAAGAGAACCAGAGCGAGCGTCGCAACGGCGCAGTGTTTGAACATGAGCAGACCTCCCCGAATGGAGGCATCAGACCGGAGCAATGCGGCGAGCGCAACAGGCCTTCCCCGGGCGAATGAAGCTCGGGTGGCGGACAGGGTGGGATTCGAACCCACGGTAGGCTTCCACCTACGGCGGTTTTCAAGACCGCTGCCTTAAACCACTCGGCCACCTGTCCTCGGGCGCCCGCTTAGCAGGCAAGGTCGCGTTAACCAAAGAGGAAATTCTGCCGGTCATTCTGCGCGCCATGATGGCGACTAATGACGGTTGGATGCGGCGTGCGGGCCGGATAGGCGCGGCGTGCTGTCTGACGGCCCTGCTGGCGGCCTGCGCCAGCGCGGGAACAAAGGGCGGCGGCGCTGCGCCCCTGGCGGCGGCGCCGGTGGTCACCGATCCGGCGCCGATCGTGTCGGGGACCATGCGGCCCTACCAAATCCGAGGACAGTGGTATCGGCCCGCAGTGCAGCCCGACTATGACGAGGTCGGCCAAGCGTCGTGGTACGGAGATGCCTTCCACGGCCTACCCACCGCGACGGGTGAGCGGTTCGACATGCATGCGCTGAGCGCGGCCCACAAGACCCTGCCGCTGCCGGGTCTCGTCGAAGTGACCAATCTGGCCAACGGGCGACGCGCCGTGCTGCGGCTGAACGACCGCGGCCCGTTTGTTGATGGGCGGATCATCGACCTGTCGCGCGCGGCGGCCGAGGAGCTTGGCCTGCTGAACCGCGGCGTCGGCGAGGTGCGGGTCCGCTATCTGGGCCAGGCGCCGCGCCTGGGCGGCGGCGCGCCCCTGCAGCAGGCGGCGCTGACGCCGCAGCGTCCGACCTCGCCCCCGACCGCTCGGCCCTATCTGTCCGAGCCAGGCGTGCGTCCGGTGGTCGCGGCGGCGCGGGCTGATGCGCCAAAGGCGGCGATTTCGGCCACACCCACGGGCGTCTGGATCGAGGTGGCGACCTTGAACGACCGCGGCGCGGCCGAGGGGCTGGCCTACAGCCTGGGCGAGCGGGCCCGGGCCGATGCGGGCATCAGCGGCGGCTGGCGCGTCATGACGGGGCCGTGGACCGACCCGATCGCGGCGGAACTGGCGCGCCAGGAGTTGGTGTCGCGCGGATACGGTCAGGCGCGGACGATATCCACGCAATAGGCCGCCTTCGGGCTTGCCTGCCGCGTGAGGGTCGCCATTGTGCGCCGGTGACACGCGGCAGATTCATCACCATCGAAGGCGGGGAGGGGGCCGGCAAGTCCACCCAGGTCGCCCGTCTCGTCGAGCGGCTGAACGCGCGGGGCGTTGAGACCGTCCGCACGCGCGAGCCCGGCGGCTCGCGCGGCGCCGAGGCGATCCGCAAGCTCGTGGTCGAAGGCGAGGCCGAGGCCTGGTCGCCGCGCACCGAGACCTTGTTGATGTACGCGGCCCGTTCGGACCATCTGGAAAAGACCATCCTGCCGGCCCTGACAGAGGGGCGCTGGGTCGTATGCGACCGCTTCGCCGATTCGAGCCGAGCCTATCAGGGCGCCGGCGGTGGTGCGCCAGAGGCCTTCATTGAGGCGCTGGACGCCGCCATCGTGGGTGGAGATCAGCCCGACCTGACCGTGATCTTTGACCTGCCGGTCGAGATCGGCCTCGAGCGCGCCTTTGGCCGTGGCCTGTTCGAGACGCGGTTTGAGTCCAAGGGCGTCGAGTTTCATCAACGCCTGCGCGATGGCTTTCTGAGCATCGCCGAGCGGCACTCGGATCGTTGCGTGGTCATCGATGCGGTGGGCACCCCCGACGAGGTGGCCGAGCGGTTGTGGGCCGTGGTCGAGGCGCGGCTGCTGTGAGCGACCATCCGCGCGACCGCTACGACCTGGTGTCCGACGCCGGCGCCGAAGCGGCCTTTCTGGACGCGCTAAGTCGTGGCCGCCTGCATCACGCCTGGCTGCTGGCGGGCCCGGAGGGGCGCGGCAAGGCCAGCTTCGCCTATCGCGCCGCGCGCCGACTGCTGGGGGCCCAGGCCGACCCGGCGCGGGGGCCGCTAGGCTCCGACCCGTTCGATCCGGTCAATCGTTTGATTTCTGCGCAGTCGCATCCGGACCTGCTGGTGCTGGAGCGGCTGGTGGAGGGCGGCAAGCAGAAGAAGTCGATTTCGGTGGATCAGGCGCGCGACCTGCCGGACTTCTTCTCCAAGAGCCCGTCCCAAGCGCATCGCCGGGTGGCCATCGTGGATGCGGCTGATGATCTGAATGTCAACGCCGCCAACGCCTTGCTCAAGATTCTTGAGGAGCCGCCTGCGGACGGCGTGCTGTTTCTGATCAGCCATTCGCCTGGTCGGCTGCTGCCGACCATTCGCTCGCGCTGTCGGCGGTTGAGCTTCGCGCCCTGGCCCGAGGCGGAACTGGAGGCGCTGGTGAGCCGCCGCACGGGGGAAGGCGCCGACGTCGCCCAAGCCGCCGCCGCCATGGCCGGGGGATCGCCCGGACAGGCCCTGGCCCTGGCCTCGGCGGAAAGCCTCGAGGCTGACCGACTGGCGCGGGCCTGGGTGGACGAAGGCCTGACCAATCGCGCCGAAACCCTGGCGCTGGCCGACGGCTTCCGGGGCGCCGAGGGACAGGCGCGGTTCGAGCGCCTGATGGAGCGGCTGATCGCCGTCGTGGGCCAGCGCGCGCGCGACGACGCGAGGCAGGGCGCCCGATGGGCGGAGCTGTGGAGCCGGCTCTCCGAACTGCCGGACCGTGTCGCCGGCCTGAACCTGGACCGAGGCGACGCCCTGGCCGGAGCGCTTTCGGACCTCGAGCGGACACGGAAGGCGGCGGGATGCTGATCGACAGCCATGTGAACCTGCACACGCCCCAGTTCGACGAGGACCGCGACGCCGTTATCGCCCGGGCTCGAGAGGCCGGCGTGGCCTTAATGGTCGAAATTTCCGACCGGCTGTCGACGTTCGAGGCGACGCATGGCTTGGCCATGGCGCACGACGACATCTGGTGCACCGTCGGCGTCCATCCTCACGAGGCGCGCCATTACGAGGACCTGACGCCGTCTGTCCTGATCGACCTCGCCGCACGGCCGCGCGTGATCGGGATCGGGGAATGCGGTCTGGATTTCCATTATGATCTGAGCCCGCGCAATGTGCAGGAGCGCGTCTTTCGCCAGCATATAGCGGCGGCCCGAAACATGGGGCTGCCCCTGGTCGTGCACACGCGTGAAGCTGACGATGTGATGGCGGGCGTTCTGCGCGAAGAGCAGGCTGACGGCCCGTTTCGATTCCTGATGCACTGCTACACCAGTGGTGCAGAGCTGGCGGAAACTGCTGCGCAGTTAGGTGCATGGTTCTCAGTCTCAGGCATCGCCACCTTCAAGGCGGCGGAGGACGTGCGTCAGGTGATTGCCGCAATGCCGGCGGACCGGATCATCGTCGAGACCGACTGTCCGTATCTGGCGCCGGTTCCCCATCGGGGTCGGCGCAACGAGCCCGCCTATGTCGGACACGTCCTGAACAAGCTGGCCGAAATCCGAGGCTGGGACCGGGCTGAGGCCGAAGCGCGGACCACCGACGCCTTCTTCGCCCTGTTCGACCGCGTCCCCCGTCCGGACGTCCAGCGTGGCTGAGGCGCTCGAAGTGGTGATTCTAGGCTGCGGCTCCTCCGGCGGGGTGCCGCGGGGCGACGGCGACTGGGGCGCCTGCGATCCGACCGATCCGCGCAATCGGCGTACGCGTTGCTCCATGCTGGCGCGACGAAGGGGTGCGCATGGCGAGACCAATGTCCTGATCGACACCTCTCCGGACCTTCGCGAACAGGCTCTTGCAGCTGGGATCACCCGCCTGGACGCTGTGCTCTACACGCACGACCATGCGGACCAGACCCACGGCATCGACGATCTGCGGGTCTTCGCCCTTCGGTCGCGCAGCCGGATTCCGGCTTGGATGGACCGGGCCACGCGTGAAGCCCTGACCCATCGCTTCGATTATGTTTTCGAGCCCAAGCTCGGCTATCCAGCCATCGTCGAGGCGATGGATTTGCCGCCGCACGGGGCAGACTGGTCGATCACGGGCCCAGGGGGCGCCATCCCGGTGCGCACGTTCGATCAGGCTCACGGACCGATCCGATCGGTCGGCTATCGCCTGGGGCCGGTCGTCTATTCCAGCGACGTGTCAGATCTAGACGCGGCGGCGCTGGAAGCCGTGCAGGGCGCCGATCTGTGGATCGTGGATGCGCTCCGGATGACGCCTCACCCCACGCACGCTCATCTAGACCTGACACTGGACTGGATTGCTCGTTGCGGCGTTCGCCGAGCGGTCCTGACCAATCTGCACTTGGATATGGACTACGAACGCCTATCTGGACGGCTGCCGGCCAATGTTCAGGTCGGCGTCGACAACCTTCGACTGGAGGTCCGACTTTGACGCCAGGAAAGTGTCGATGCGGCTGACGCGCGTGTTGCGACTGTCGCAGGACGGCGTTTAAGGTCGAGACCGGCCTCCCGCCGCCAGAAACAAGAACAGGACAAACCTGCCATGTCGCAAGACAAACGCCAGAACCTGCAGGACACCTTCCTGAATTCGGTCCGCAAGACCAAGACGCCGCTGACCATCTTCCTCGTCAATGGGGTCAAGCTTCAGGGCATCGTAACCTGGTTCGACAACTTCTGCGTGCTGCTTCGCCGTGATGGCCAGTCGCAGCTGGTCTACAAGCACGCCATCTCCACCATCATGCCGTCCGCGCCCGTGCAGCTGTACGAGCCCGACGCCGAAGAAGATTGACGCGCCAGCGTCAACCCTCGGGCCTGACCCGAGGGCCCAGGTCCGGGTCCGAGTCGGCTGGCGGCTTTCATTGACAGAGACTCTTTGACAAAACTCATCGACCACGCCGTTCCGCTGATCCGGGCGGTCGTCATCCACCCCGACGGACGCAGCGACAGCCCGCGTCTGGCGTCCGAGCGGCTGGAGGAGGCGTCGGGCCTGGCCCGTGCGCTGGATCTGGACGTGCGCGCCGAAGAGATCGTGCGCCTGCGCAAGACCACGCCCGCCACCTTGTTCGGCACGGGCAAGGTGGAGGAACTGGCCGCCCTGATCCGAGCCGCCGAGGCCGAGGCCGTGGTCGTCGACGACCAGCTGACGCCGGTGCAGCAACGCAATCTGGAGAAGGCCTGGGACTGCAAGGTCATCGACCGCACAGGCCTGATCCTCGAAATCTTCGGTCGCCGGGCGCGCACCAAGGAAGGCCGGCTGCAGGTCGAGCTGGCGCGGTTGGACTATGAGCGCTCGCGTCTGGTGCGGACCTGGACCCACCTCGAGCGTCAACGCGGCGGCACCGGCGCGACCGGCGGTCCCGGTGAAACCCAGATCGAGATCGACCGACGCCTGATCGCCGACCGCATCGTGCGGCTGAAGGCCGAACTGGAGGAGGTGCGCCGCACGCGCGGCCTGCACCGCAAGGCCAGGAAGAAGGTTCCGTTCCCGACCGTCGCCCTGGTCGGCTACACCAACGCCGGGAAGTCGACTCTGTTCAACCGGCTGACGGGGTCGGAAGTGATGGCCAAGGATCTGCTGTTCGCCACGCTGGACACGACCCAGCGCACGATCCGCCTGCCGCAGGGACGTCCGGCCATCATCGCCGACACCGTCGGCTTCATTTCCGACCTGCCGCACGAACTGGTCGAAAGCTTCCGCGCCACGCTGGAAGAGGTGGGCGAGGCCGATCTGATCCTGCACGTGCGCGACATCGCTTCGCCCGACAGCGCCGCCCAGGCGGCCGATGTCGAAGCCGTGCTCAAACAGATCGAAATCCCCGAGGATCGCCCGCGCCGCGTGCTGGAGGTCTGGAACAAGATCGACCTGCTGGACGACGAGGCCCGCGAGGTCGTCCTGGGCCAGGCCGAGCGCCGCGCCCGCGACGGGGAGGCGGTCGCCGTCTCGGCCTGGACGGGGGAGGGGATCGAGGCCCTGCGCGACACCATCGCGGGCCTGATCGACGACGAGCCCGAGAGCGAACTGGTGCTTGAGCCGCATCAGGGCGAGGCCCTGGCCTGGCTCTATGAGAACGGCCGGGTCACGGGTCGCGAAACCGACGAGGCCGGGCGGACGCGAGTCACCGTTCGGCTGCACCCGGCGGCGCTGGGTCGGTTCGAGCGACAGTTTACGGCGACGTAGTCAAAGTCCGCTGTCGATCCACAGCGCCGTTCAATCCGGCTGCTCAAGGCCGTTAGGATTTCGAAACCCCTCGCACCTGCCGGCTCGATGGCGTTCCGCCGTCGCGCCGTCAGATGTCCTGAACGATCTTCTCGATGCGGGCCGCGACGGCGTTGAGGGCCTCGGCGACGCCGTCGGAGGAGGCTGAGGCGGGGGCGGCGGGAGACGGGCTGTTCTGGGCCTTGCCGCGCGCCTCGTGCAGTTCGTCGGCCAGCATCAGCGCGGCCATCAGGAACAGGCGCAGGTCGCCGACCTGGCCGACGTCGCCCGCGACCGAGCGCACATGGGCGTCGAACTGGCGCGCCAGGATGCGCACGCGCTCTTCCTGACCGTCGGCGCAGCCCACCTGATAGGGGCGGCCGTTGATGTCGATGGTGACGGTGGCCATCAGGCGCGCGCCTCCTGATCGTCTTCCTCGAGCACGTCGCGCACGGCCTCGGCGGCGCGGGCCAGGGCGTCGGCGGCCTGGCGTCCGGCGGCCTCCAGCTCGGCGATGCGATGGGCGGCGACCGCGTCGGTCACATCCTTGGGCGCAAACAGGTCGTCGTCGCTGACCGCCGCGCCGGGGACTGGGCGCGCCTTCAGGGCGTTGATCTTGCGCTCTAGCGCGCCGAGGGCGCGGTCGATCCGAGCCTTGGCGGCGGTGGTGGCGTCGGCCATCGGTCGCATCCTCCAGATTTCGTATAGAACCCGCCCGCGCCACGGGGTAAAGCGGCGCCGCCCCCTTTTCAACGCCGTCCGAGAGGTCTCACCCGTGACCGAAGTCGTTTCCGCGCAAGCCAAGCCCACCGTCAAGCAGATGGCCGATGCCATTCGCGTGCTCGCCATGGACGGCGTGGAGCAGGCGAAGTCCGGCCACCCCGGCATGCCGATGGGCATGGCCGACGTGGCCACGGTGCTGTTCTCCAAGTTTCTTAAGTTCGACGCCTCGCGCCCCGACTGGCACGACCGCGACCGCTTCATCCTGTCGGCCGGCCACGGCTCGATGCTGATCTACGCCCTGCTGCACCTGACCGGCTACAAGGACGCGACCAAGGAAGAACTGTCCAACTTCCGCCAGTGGGGGGCCAAGACCGCCGGCCACCCCGAGTACGGCCATATGCCGGGCGTCGAGACGACCACCGGTCCGCTGGGCCAGGGCCTGGCCAACGGCGTGGGCTTCGCCATGGCCGAGCGCCATCTGGCGGCGCGCTATGGCGAGGATCTGGTCGATCACCGCACCTGGGTCATCGCCGGCGACGGCTGCCTGATGGAAGGCGTGTCGCAGGAGGCCATCGCCCTGGCTGGCCGCTATCGCCTGAACAAGCTGACGGTGCTGTGGGACGACAACGACATCACCATCGACGGCAAGGTGTCCCTGTCGGACTGCACGGACCAGAAGGCCCGCTTCAAGGCCGCGGGCTGGGCCGTGAAGGCGGTCGACGGCCATGACGTCCACGCCGTCCGCGCCGCCCTGAAGTGGGCGACTCGCCAGGACAAGCCGACCCTGATCGCCTGCAAGACCAAGATCGGCCGCGGCGCCGCCACCATGGAAGGCAGCCACAAGACCCACGGCGCGGCCCTGGGCGCCGCCGAAATCGCCGCCACGCGGCTGGGCCTGTCTTGGACCCACGATCCCTTCGAACTGCCCGAGAGCATCGAACAGGCCTGGCGCAAGGTCGGCCGCCGCGGCGCCAAGGCCCGCAAGGCCTGGGAGGCGCGTCTCGAGGCGTCGGACCAAGCCGCCGACTTCACCCGCGCCATGAACGGCGACCTGCCGGCGAACGCCTTCGACGCCCTGGAGGCCGAGCTGAAGGCTCTGGTCGACAGCCGGCCGGCCCAGGCCACGCGCCAGTCGTCGGGCGCGGCGCTGGACACGCTGTTCAACGCCATCCCGGAAATGATCGGCGGTTCGGCGGACCTGACGGGATCCAACAACACTTTCGTCAAGAACACCCCGATCTTCGACGCCCCGACCTATGAGGGCCGCTACATCAACTGGGGCATCCGCGAGCACGGCATGGCCGCCGCGATGAACGGCATGGCCCTGCACGGCGGGGTCATCCCCTACGCCGGCACCTTCATGGTGTTTTCGGACTACAGCCGCCCGTCGATCCGCCTGGCCGCCCTGATGGGCGTGCGGGTAATCCATGTGCTGACCCACGATTCGATCGGCCTGGGCGAGGATGGGCCCACCCACCAGCCGGTCGAGCATCTGGCCGCGCTGCGCGCCATCCCGAACCTGAACGTCTATCGCCCGGCCGACACTGTCGAGGCGCTGGAGTGCTGGCAGATCGCGCTGGAGACCAAGACCACGCCGTCGGCCCTGGCCCTGTCGCGTCAGAAGACGCCGGCCGTGCGTCTAACCGCCTCGGGCGAGAACCTGTCCAGGAAGGGCGCCTATGAGCTGAAGGCGGCGTCGCGCGAGGCGCGCGCCACCCTGTTCGCCACGGGCACCGAGGTCGCCATCGCGCTGAAGGCGGCCGAGGCGCTGGAGACGGCCGGCGTGCCGACCCGCGTGGTTTCGGTTCCCTGCTTCGAACTGTTCGAGCAGCAGGACGCCGCCTATCAGGCCTCGGTCATCGGCCGCGGCACGGTGCGCGTGGCGGTCGAAGCGGCAATCAAACAGGGCTGGGAGCGCTTCATCGGCGAGGACGGCGCTTTCGTCGGCATGACCGGCTTCGGCGCCTCGGCCCCGGCGGAAGTGCTCTACGAGAAGTTCGGCATCACCGCGGAAGCCGTAGCCAAGGCGGTCAAGGTCCGCCTCTAGACGACTGGGGGGCCTGTTTCATTGCAGGCGAACTCAGGCGGTGAAATAGTCGACGCCGATGGCGCTGCTGGACTGGATGAGCGAGACGACCGGGCCGTTGCTCGAAGGCCACGGCGTGGTACTGCGGCCGCCGCGTCCGTCGGACCATGTTCAGTGGGCGACGCTTCGCGAAAGATCCCGCGAGTATCTGCAGCCTTGGGAGCCGCGTTGGCCTGAAGACGACCTTAGCCGAACCGCATTCAAGCGGCGGCTTCAGCTTTACGCGCGAGAGATGGAGAACGGGACAGCCTGGCCCTTCTTCATCTTCGACCGCCAAGACCAGGCTCTCGTCGGCGCTGCGACGTTGTCAAATATCCGGCGCGGCGTGGCCGAGACAGGCACGCTAGGCTATTGGATCGGCCAGCGCTTCGCTGGGCGCGGCTATGCGACGGCTGGGGTGCGAGCCGTTGTGGCGCATGCCTTCGGCCCGCTGCGTTTGCACCGCGTCGAAGCGGCCTGCCTTCCCAGCAACATTGCTTCGCGCCGCGTCCTGGAAAAGTCGGGCTTCCGCAAGGAAGGCGAGGCGCGGGCTTATCTCAAAATTAACGGCGACTGGGCAGATCATTGGCTCTTCGGCGTCGTCGCGGACGATGTCGGGAGCGGCGAACCGCCGCCGGCCTGAGGGGGCACAAGGCGCCTTGAGCACACGACCGCGAGCCCCGGCCTGGGACGCCGCCACGGCCATTGAGGCCCTGGCGGCTGCGGACACGGCCCTGTGGGTCTGGACGCCCTCCGAGGACAGCCTGCGCTTCACCGGCGCCACACATGGACTGGGCCTGGGGCCGCTGGCGCCCGAATGCACCAGCGCAGCGCTGATCGCCCTGGCGCTGCCGCAGGATCGGGGCCTGGCGGATACGCTGCTGAAGCCTCAGGCTGAAGGCTTCGAGATCGCTCATCGCATTCGGATGCGCGGCGGCGAGATCGGCGTCTGGCGCGGGGTCTGGTTGGAAGATGGGTTGCGCGCGGCCGGCGTAGTCGCCCCGGAAATGAAATTCTCGGGCGGCGAGGCCGACGCCCTCACAGGGCTGCTGGATCGCCGCGCCTTCCTGTCCCGCGTCGGAGAGGCCCTGACGCGCCCCGGCGACTACGAAATGGTGGCCGCCGACGTCGATCGGCTGAAGCGGCTGAACGAGGCGCTGGGGCATGAGCGCGCGGACCTGGTGCTGTCGGCCCTCGGATCGCGACTGTCGGCGGCCTTTCCGGCCCACGCCATTCCCGCGCGGGTTGGAGAGGACGAGTTCGCCATCTTCCTGCCGAAGGGGCAAGGCGCGGACAGGATGCGGCAGGCGCTGGAGCAGCCGCTGCGCGTCGCGGGCTTCGACATCTATCCGACCGTGTCCATCGGCGCCGCGCCCTGCGAGGGCGGCCCGGAAGCGCCCGATCCGGCGGAAATCCTGCGCAGGGTGGAACTGGCCGTGGAATCCGCCAAGCGCGCCGGACGCGGCGGCGTGGCCGCATACGGCCGCGCGCTGGAAAGCGACAGCCTGTCGCGCCTGGCGCTTGAGGCGGATCTTCGCAACGCCTTCGTGCGCGCCGAGATCGAGCCCTTCTATCAGCCGATCGTGAACCTCGACACGGGCGCGGTGGCGGGATTCGAGGCGCTTGCACGGTGGCGTCATCCCCGGCGCGGCCTGGTGCCGCCCGACGAGTTCCTGGGTCTGACCCAGGAGATGGGGCTGATGAACGACCTGGGCCTGCTGATGATGCGGCAGGCGGCGCGTCAGCTGGCGGAATGGATCGCGCGCCATCCCACCGCAGGGCGGCTGTTCTGCAGCGTCAATCTTTCGGTCGGCGAGATCGAGCGTCCGAACCTGGTCGAGGACGTCGCCGAGATTATCAAGGAGACCGGCCTGCCGCGCGGCGCGCTGAAGCTCGAGGTCACCGAGGGTGACATCATGCGCGACACCACCAGCGCAGCCGAGGTCCTGACCCGCCTGAAGACAGCGGGGGCGTCGCTGGCTCTCGACGACTTCGGAACCGGCTTTTCGTCGCTGTCCTACTTGGCCCGGCTGCCGTTCGACACGCTCAAGATCGACCGTTACTTCGTCCTGACCATGGACAAGGACGAAGGCTCGGCCAAGATCGTCAAGTCGGTGGTCAACCTAGGTCGAGATCTGTCGCTGGAGGTGGTGGCCGAGGGGGTGGAGAACGCGCATCTGGCGCGGCTCCTGCTGGACGCCCAGTGCCACTACGGCCAGGGCTTCGGCTATGCGCCGGCTCTGCCTGCCACGGAAGCCGAAGTCTATCTGAACGAGTCGCTCGTCGACGGCACGGCGCCGATCAAGCAGCGGTCGGCCTGAGGCTTGGCCCTTTTCCATTTTCCCGGCGAAGGTCAGGGTCCACGGCGGCGGAGAAGTCAGAGCACGCCGGTCACGCTTTCCGCCGAGGCCAGTTGCAGTAGGCCGACCAGGCGGGCGCGCGTCTCGCCGTCCGCTACCCCGTCGACCCGTTCGGGCCGCCAGTGGCGCTGGAAGGCCGTGACCGTCGAAACGGTGGCTTCGTCATAGTTCGGACCGGGAGGCAGGCCGTAGCCCAGCCTATGCAGGCCGGCGCGCAGGACAGTGACGCCCAGACCCACGTCGCCAGGCCCCAGAACGGCGCCGAGCGCGGCAATTCGGTCGGGTGCGGGTTCAAACCACAGCCCGTGGCCGGCCTCGGCCAGGCGCTTCCAGGGAAACAGCTCGCCTGGGTCCTGCTTGCGGTCGGGCGCCAGGTCGGAATGGGCTATGATGCGGGCGCCCGGGATGGTCCAGCGCGAACGTATGTCGCCAACGAGGGCGATCAGGGCTTCGATCTGAATGCCGGGAAAGGTGCGATAGCCAAACTCGTGCCCTGGATTGACGATCTCCACGCCGATCGAAGCGGTGTTCAGGTCGTCCTCGCCCTGCCAGACGCCGCGGCCGGCGTGCCAGGCGCGGCGCGCCTCGTCCACCAGACGAAACACGCGGCCGTCCTCTTCGATGAGATAGTGCGCTGAGACGCGGGACTGGGGATCGCGAAGTCGCTCCAGCGCCGCCTGACCGGTCTGCATGCCCGTGTAGTGCAGCACGAGCGCGTCGGGTGGCGCGCGCCTGGTGTCGAAATTGGGAGAGGGCGCCTCGATCATGAGGACAGTTTAGCGTCCCTCGCGCTCCCAGCCATAGGCGACCCAGGCGCCGTCGACCTTGCGCGCTTCGATCACGTCACCGTCCATGGCGCTGACGGGTGCGGCCTTGCGACGGGCGCGCAGGGCAAGACCGGTGAAAAAGACCAAGGCGCCCGCGACCACGGCGATCAGCGCCACAGCCGCAGCGGTCAGCACGGCCAGGACCGCCCCCACCGCCATGGCGATAGCGGTGGCGACGAAGCCGAAGAGCCAAAGCACGGGGGCGAAAAAGCCGCCGCCGCGACGACGCGGAGACTGACCGATCTGGGCGAAGCGCTGAGTCTGGAACATGGCTCAAATCCTAAGGGGCGATCGATGAACGCCCGATGAGCAATGTCGGTCCATAGGCAGGTGCGGTCAATGCCGTGCGACATCACGCGCGGATCGCCCTCACCGCAGGGGCTGGTCCGCCAGAACCAAGCCGCCTTGACCTCGCAGCCGTTCAGTTTGGACCCGCTGGATGACAGACTGGGCTTCGGGCGAGCCGACCACGGCCCCGATCCGCACAAGGGCTTGGGCTGCTTCAGCTTGAACGCCGAATGCGTCCGACAAAGCCTCCCATGGCGACTTGGCGGCCGGGAAGCGCTTGAAGCGAACCGAGGCGTCCTCGGGGATTTCGGCGAGGCGGCGGGCTACGGCGATGGCTTCTGTGAGGCCGCCGAGTTCATCGACGAGGCCCAGTTCCCGGGCCTGGGCGCCGGTCCAGACCCGGCCGCGGGCGATCTCCTGCACCTGGGCGGGCTCAAGTCTGCGGCCTTGCGCGACGCGGACCAAGAAGGCGTCGTAGATGTGGTCCATCGAGGCGGCGAAGGCTGCGCGCTGGCCTTGGTCGAACGGCTGGGACGGCGACAGCGCATCGGCATAGTCGCCGCCGATGCTCAGTCCGCGCATGTCGACGCCAAACCGGCCAAGGGCGTCAGCCAGGACGAACTTGCCCCCATACACCCCGATGGAGCCGGTCAGGGTCGAGGGCTGGGCCACAATCGAGGAGGCTTCCGAGCTGATCCAGTAGCCGCCGGATGCAGCATAGGCGCCCATAGACACCACCACCGGTTTTCCGGCCGCCTTGGCGGCGCGGACCGCAGCCAGAATCTGCTCCGACGCCTCGGGCGAGCCTCCCGGCGAAGAGACACGGAAGACGATGGCCTTCACCGCGTCGTCCTCGATGGCGTCATAGATGGCCTTGGCCGTGTCGTCAGACCGGATGGTCGAGCCCGAACCGAAGGGATCGGACCCGGAACTGGCCCCCGTCACGATGGCGCCTTCAGCCGAAACGATGGCGATGGCGTCCGTCCCCGAGCCGGTCCGCAGGCCTTTGGACGAAGCATAGCGGCGAAAATCCAGGATCTCCGCGTTGGAGCCGGCGAGCCGTTTGGCCTCGCCCAGCGCCGCCTCGACCTGACCCACCTTGTCGATCAGCCGCACCTCGAGAGCCTGCTCAGCCGTATACGGCCCGGCCTCGATGACCCGTTTCATCACGGCCGGATCGATCTCGCGGTCGCGCGCGGCGTTGGCCAGGGCGTTGTCGTAGATGGAGGTCATCCACGCCAACATCGATTCGCGGTGGGCAGGGGTGAAATCGTTTTGGCTGAATTGGTTGACGGCGTTCTTGTATTCGTAACGCTGTTCGAACTGTGCGTTGACGCCGTACCGTTCAAAGGCGCGTCCAAGGAAGATTTCGTCGGTCGAAAAGCCCGAGGCCTGGAAGCTGGCGACAGGCTGCATCCACAGCTCGTCCGCCGAGGCGCCGACCATATAGCTGGACACGACCGCCCCGACCGGCATGAAACCTTGGCTGTGGGCGATCACGCGCTTGCCGGCGGCGCGGAAGCGGTGGATGGCCTGACGGACCTCGTCCGCGGCGGCGGGCGTCATTCCAGCCTCGGGCAGGCGCACCACCAAGGCCTTGACGTTCCTGTCCCGCTCGGCCTGAGCAAGGCCGTCCACCACCTCGACAACCGAGAGGTTCGACCCTCCAAAGCCGGCGAAGGGGTTGGTTGACGGCTGATCTGACAGGCCGCCGCGAAGGTCCAGTTGGACAACCGTCTGTGCGGGCGTGGCGGGCTTGGAGCCGGCGCTGGCGACTGCAACCATGATTAGTACGACCGGCAGCACGATCATGAACATGAACAGCCCAGCGAATACGCCGAGCATGGTCAGGAAGAACTGTTTCATAAGGTGGGCGCAATCCGTGGGCCGGCAGTCGGCCGCTCGGATCATAGAGGGACGCGAAGTCGGCTCCAAGCGTGCAGTTGCCACGCCTGCGCCCCAACGCGAAACGACGTGCTGCGCCGCAACCTGATCATTGATTATCCGACACCGAAACCCTATATGGCGTTCGCGTGCGGGGGCGTTGGCCCCGCGTCTGTCGCTGGAGACCGCTAGTGCTGGTCACCCTTATGAAAGCCAAGCTGCACCGCGCCACCGTGACCCAGGCCGACCTGGAGTACGAGGGCTCGATCGCCATCGACGGCGACCTGCTGGACGCGTCGGGCATCCTGCCGCACGAGCAGGTGGACGTGCTCAACATCACCAACGGCGCGCGCTTCACCACCTACGCCATCGAGGCCCCGCGCGGCAGCCGCGTGATCGGCGTCAACGGCGCCGCCGCGCGTCTGGTGCAAAAAAACGACAAGGTCATCATCGTCACCTACGGCCAGCTGCCGCAGGAAGAAGCACGCCAGTGGTCGCCGACGGTGGTGCTGCTGGACGACTGCAACGAGATCAAACGCGCGGCTTGACGCCCCGTCTCTATCCGGTTGCAGTGCAGACTGCACACAAGGATGGCGATGGTGAAGACGTTGTATCTCGCGGCCTGCGCCGCCGCACTGACGGCGACGCCTGCGCTGGCTCAGCAGGAAATCACGTCGCGACCCTCCATCGTCGTGGTCGGAGAGGGAAGCGCAGAGCGGGCGCCCGACACCTTCCGTGTGACGGCTGACGTCGAAGGGCGTGGGGCGAGCCAGGTCGAGGCCGTCCGAGCTTTGTCCGAAGCACGCGAGCGAGTGGGCGAGGGGCTTGAGCGTTTGGCCGGGCTGGAACGTGCGCGAGTGACGACCGGCTCGCCGCAGGTGCAGCCGACCCATGATCCGGACTGCGGGCGCGAACGCTACGGCGACACCGAAAACTGCCCGATCACCGGCTACCGGGCCGCGATGAACCTGACGCTGGAAGGCGCGCCGGTGGAGCGGGCAGGAGACGCGGTCTCGCTGGCGGCGGAGCGCGGAGGCCGCAACGCAAGGCTGGATTCCACTACCCTTGCGGACGACCGCGCACTGCAGGCCGAGGCCAACGCCGCCGCGTTCGCGGACGCGCGGCGTCAGGCCGACGCCCTGGCCCAGGCTTCCGGCCAGCGCATCGTGCGGGTGCTTCGCGTTCAGGATCCGGGAGCGCGTCCATTCGGCGTCGCTGGAATAGAGTCAGTTCAGGACATTGTGGTCACGGGATCGCGCATTCAAGCGTCTGTTCCGCTGAACGTGGCGCCTCCCCCTGCACGCATCGACGCGCGCCTGACCGTCGTCTTTGAAATCGAATAGTCAGTCCAGCCAGTCGACGGGCGGCAGGCTGATCGGCCGGCCGTCTGCGGTCAGCTGACCTTCCAGCCGATCCACGCGCAGCGACGCCATGGCCAGGCCGTCTCGGCCGCTCAGCACCTCGCCGGCGCGCAATTCGCCGTTCAGCAACTCGGTTCCGAATGCGGGCGGGGGCCCGTCGAAGGCGATGGGGCGCATCCGGGTGCGGATCGATCCGCGCCGCTTCATGCGCGAGGTCGTTTCCTGGCCGACGAAGCAACCCTTGTGGAAGTCGATGCCGTTCAAAAGGTCGAAGTTGGCCTCGATCGGATAGGTCTTGTCGTCAGGGCAGTCTGCGGCCGCGTCAGGCACGCCCAGCGCCAGGCGATGCGCCTGCCAGTCATCCTCGCTGGCGGTGGCCTGAAAATCGCCGTGCGCCCGTCCGCCCAGCGCGGCCACCCGAGGGTCGGGCGAAAAGCCGGGGACGTCGCCGTCCCAGGCGACATGGACGGGGCGGTCGTCCGTCTCGACCTCGACCTTGGCCCGCAGGCGATACATCGACAGGCGCTGGACGAAGGCGTCGCGGCGCGGGGCGTCCACGTCCAGCACCACGGCGTCGCCCTCGGCGGTCAGGAACAGGTCGAACAACAGTCGGCCAGGCGGCGAGAGCAGAGCGCCGAAGCGCCGTTCGCCCTCGGCCAGGGTCTCGACATCCTGCGTCAGCAGATTGTGCAGAAACGGGCGGGCGTCGGGACCGGAGACGCGGACCAGGGCGCGGCTGTCTAGGCGGGCGATGCGGGCGGACATGGTCCCCAGATAGGGGCGCCGTAAGGCGATGGCGAGGGCGCGCGACGGCTGAACCTGGGCGAGAATCCCTGTAGCCTCCCAAAATGCGCGGGACCTTCCCCATCCTCTATATCGCCGAGGCGGACGCCGAGGAGGCCGTGCTGTCTTCGGGCCTGCTGGCGCACCTTGTCGAGGAAGTGCCGAACGCACGCTTCACCATCGTCGGTTCGGCGGCGTCCGCGCCCCTGTTTGCCGAGACGCCGGGGCTGGAACAGCTGATCGTGCTGGAGCGCGAAAGCCGGTTCGACTGGATCGCCCTGTGGAACAAGGTGCGCGAGACACGGTGGGGCCTAGTGGTCGATCTGCGGGGCTCGACGCTGTCGGGCAAGCTGAAGCGGCACAGGCGGGCCGTGCGCGGCAAGGACGACCCGGCGCTGCATGCGGTCGAGGCCGCCGCCGCGGTCATGCAACTGGACGAACCGGTGGCGCCGCGCCTGTTCATCTCGGATCGGACCCAGGCCGATGTCGACGCCCTGGTGCGACCGGACGGGCGGCCGATCCTGGCCGTCGGGCCGGGCGTGGACTGGATGGGCAAGCGCTGGCCTGCCGAGCGTTTCGCCAAAGTGGCGGGTCCTCTGTTGGCCGACGACGGGCCGCTGGCGGGCGGCCGGCTGATGATCGTCGGCGAAGAGGCGGATCGCGATGCGGCGCACACCATCCGCCTGGCCGTCCAGCGGCATCGGGTGATCGAACTGCAGGGCCGTCTTACCCGACTGCAGACGGTGGCCGCGCTGAAGCATGCCAGCCTCTACATCGGCCCGGACTCCGTCTGGACCCAGCTGGCCGTCGCGGCCGGCGCGCCTTGCGTCGGCGTCTATGGCCCTTCGGACGAGCGGCGCACCGGCCCGTGGGGCGGGATCGCCGTGCGCGGCGCGCGCTCGATCGACGAGTTCCGCGCCCTGGATCCACGCCTGAACCAGTCGATCCAGCACATGATGGATCTGCCGGCCGACCGGGTGCTGAAGAAGACCAGCGCCTTCCTGACCAAAATTCAGGCGGCGAAGGCCTAGTCGGAGCTCAGTCGTCCAGCATCTGGCGCGCGCGGCGGAAGATGTCCTCAAACATCTCGGGCGTCAGCCGGCCAGTGTTCGTGTTCAGCCGCGAGCAGTGATAGCTGTTCAGGATGCGATAGCCGGCCGCCTCGCCCTCGACCCCGTGGCCGGCGGGGATGGCCGTGCCGGGCAGGCCCAGCGACTTCAGCAGCGACCGGCGCGACACGTCGCCCAGGGTCACGATCACCTTCAGCCGGGGCAGGGCGGCCAGCCGGTCGATCAGGAAGGGCCGGCAGGTCGCCTCTTCGATCGGCAGGGGCTTGTTCTGCGGCGGGGCGCAGCGGACCGCATTGGTGATCATGCAGTCGATCAGCTGGATCGTGTCGTCGGGCCGCGCCTCGTAAGTCCCGCGCGCGAAGCCGGTCTTCTTCAGCGTCTCGTACAGCAGCCAGCCGGCGTGATCGCCGGTGAAGGGTCGCCCTGTGCGGTTAGCGCCCGTCCGGCCGGGGGCGAGGCCCGCCACCAGAAGCCTCGCGCTCGGATCGCCGAAGGAGGGGGCGGGACCGTTCCACCAATCCGGGTTCTGAGCCTGGTTCTCGCGCCGGTAGGCGACCAGGCGCGGACACAGCGGACAGTCGCGGGGCGGTTCGGGATTCAGCATCAGGCGTCGCGCCGCGGGCGCGCGAACTCGGGCGCCAGGTCGGCCAGATCCAGGAAGCTGTCGGCCTGGCGGCGCAGTTCGTCGGCGATGTGGGGCGGCTGGCTCTTGGTCGTCGAGATTACGGTCACCCGCACCCCCTTGGCCTGCACCGCCTCAACCAGACGGCGGAAGTCGCCGTCGCCGGAAAACAGCACCACATGCTCCAGCCTGTCGGACAGCGACAGCACATCGACCGCAATCTCGATGTCCATATTGCCCTTGGTGCGGCTGCGGCCCTCGGAATCGGTGAACCGCTTGACCGGCTTGGTCACGACCGAGAAGCCGTTATAGCCCAGCCAGTCCACCAGGGGCCGCACCGGCGAGAACTCTTCGCCCTCGATGATGGCCGTGTAATAATAGGTCCGCACCAGCCGGGCGCGGGCGGCGAACCAGTCGTTCATCCGCTTGAAGTCCAGCTCCAGCTGAAGCGATCGTGCGGCGGAGTACAGGTTGGCGCCGTCGATGAAGACCGCAAGTCGGTCGGACGGGTGAATGACCATGGGCGAATATCCGTGCGAATATGCGGGAGACCTCGATCAGGCGGTCATCGTCGCCCTGGGCTGCAATGACAAGGGGCCGTGGCGCGATTGCCGCGAGGCGCTGGAAGCTGCGCTGGCGCGATTCCGGCCCGAGGGCCTGGACGTCGTGGCGCGCTCGTCCTGGTGGAGATCCCAGGCCTGGCCCGACCCGAACGACCCGCCGTTTCTAAACGGGGTGGTGATTGTGCGCACCGAATACGATCCTCATGCCGTCATGGCCGCGCTCGGCCGAATCGAGGACGCCTTTGGCCGCCAGCGCTCGCGGCCCAATGCGCCCCGAACCCTGGACCTAGACCTCGTGGCCTTTGGGCGCGAGCAGGGTGATTGCACCGGCCTGATCCTGCCTCATCCGCGGGCGGCGGATCGCCGGTTCGTCATGGGCCCGCTGGCCGAGATCGCGCCGAGGTGGCGTCATCCAGTGCTGGATATGACTGCGGGGCAGCTGGCGGAGACAGGCTTGATAGGGTTGGACGCCTGCCCCTTGCGCTGATCGATCGCCGCATTGCGGCCCTCGCCGCGTTGCACAATGCGCTTCAAACCTGTATTTAGCAGGGTTCTCCCCCGCGTCTGAGGAATTTCATGGCCCGCGTCACCGTCGAAGACTGCATCGAGAAGGTTCCGAACCGGTTCGGCCTGGTCCTGCTGGCGGGTCACCGCGCGCGCGCGATCGCCAATGGCGCGGCCCTGCTGCTTGATCGCGACAACGACAAGAACCCTGTCGTGGCCCTGCGCGAGCTGGCCGAGGACAAGGTCGTGCCGGATGAACTGCGCGAGAACATCATCACCACCCTGCAGCGAGTTGATGAGCGGACCGAGGCAGAAGACGAGGCCGAAACGGTCAAGCTGCTGGCCGAGCCGCAGCACATGAACATGGCGGAGGCGGAACTGATCCGCGCGCTGCAAAGCGACCGCGACGGCGGTCAGGAGGAGCGCTACTGACGGCCGAGCCCGCCAGAGGCGTCACTATTCTGCCGGCGCGGACCGCAAAGGCTGCGCCGGCTCCAGAAGCTGCAAACCTGAATTCACCCCCGACGCCGGAGCCTGATGCGGCCCCGGCGGCCAAGCGCATGCCTGTCCTGCGCCAATTCGAACTGATCGAGGCCGTCAAGTCCTATGACCCGACGGCCGACGAGGCCCTGCTGAACCGGGCCTATGTCTATGCGATGAAGATGCACGGCTCGCAGCTGCGGGCCTCGGGCGATCCCTACTTCGCCCACCCGATCCAGGTCGCGGGCATTCTGACCGACTATCGGCTGGACACCGCCACCATCGTCACGGCCCTGCTGCACGACGTGGTCGAGGACACCTCCGCCACCCGCGACGACATCGCCCAGATGTTCGGCGAGGAGGTCGCCGTCCTGGTCGAAGGCGTGACCAAGCTGTCCCGGCTCGAGTTGCAGGCCGAGCACACGCGCCAGGCCGAGAACCTGCGCAAGTTCATCCTGGCGATTTCGCGAGACGTTCGGGTGCTGCTGGTCAAGCTGGCGGACCGTCTGCACAACATGCGCACGCTTCAGTATGTGAAGCCCGAGAAGCGCGAGCGCATCAGCCGCGAGACGCTGGAAGTCTACGCCCCGCTGGGTCGATCGATCGGCATCCACTCCATCGCCTCCGAGCTGGAAGAGCTGGCCTTCACCCACCTGAATCCCACGGCCAAGACCGCGATCGAGCGGCGGCTGGAGGCGCTGAAGCTGGAGCACGGCCACGCCATCGAGGGCGTGTCGAGCGAGGTGACGCGAGTCCTGGAGGAGGCGGGCATCTCCGCCCGCGTGCCGGGCCGGCAGAAGACGCCCTATTCGATCTGGCGCAAGCTGCAGAGGAAGTCGGTGGGCTTCTCCAGCCTGTCGGACATCTACGGCTTCCGTGTCATCGTCGATAGCGAGGACGACTGCTACCGCGCGCTGGGTGTGATCCACCGCGCCTGGCCCATGGTGCCCGAGCGGTTCAAGGACTTCATCTCGACGCCCAAGTCCAACAACTACCGCAGCCTGCACACCACGGTGGTCGGCCCGTCGGGTCTGCGAATCGAGATGCAGATCCGCACCGAGGCCATGGACCGCGTGGCCGAAGACGGGGTTGCGGCGCACTGGCGCTACAAGAACCAGGCCTATGGCTTCGACCGTCAGGCCATGGAGGCGGACGGCGGGCGCGACCCGCTGCAGAACCTCCGACACCTGGTTCAGGTGATCGAGCATGGCGAGGGCGGCGAGGACTGGGTCGAGCACGCCAAGCTGGAGATGTATCTGGATCAGGTCTTCGTCTTCACCCCGAAGGGCGCTCTGATCACTCTGCCGCGCGGGGGCATGGCTCTGGACTTCGCCTACGCTGTCCACACCGAGGTGGGCGACACGGCCGTGGGCGTGAAGATCAACGGCGAGCTGAAGCCGATGCGCACTCAGCTCCAGAACGGCGACGTGGTCGAGATAATTCGCGGCGCCAAGCGCGACATCCCTGCCGACTGGCGCAGCCTGACTGTGACCGGCCGCGCGCGCTCGGCCATCCGCCGGCACATCCGCAGCTCCGAGCGCGAGGAGTTCATCAAGCTGGGCCGCGCTGCGTTGGAACAGACGCTGGAGCGGGCTGAGAAGGCGTTGTCCGAAGTCACCCTGACCCCCGGGCTTGAGACCTTGGCCGTCGCCGACGAGGCTGAGCTGTTCGAGTCCATCGGGCGCGGCCGACTTAGCCCGTCCCGCGTGGCCGAGGTTCTGTTCCCCGGCCTCAAGGGCCGGCTCAAGGCTGGGCCTGAGAAGAGGCGGATCGACGACGCTCAGGCGCGTCTGTTCGTGCGCGGCGGCGGTCTGACGCCGGGCGTTTCGGTGCATTTCGGCGCCTGCTGCACGCCGGTGCCAGGCGACCGCATCGTCGGCATTCTGGAGCCGGACAAGGGGCTGACGGTCCACACCATCGACTGTCAGCAGTTGGCCGAATTCGCCGATGACGATTCGGTCTGGCAGGATCTGCAGTGGACGCCGCAGGCCGAGCACGAGGCCGTCGCGTCGGCTCGCATCCGCGCCACCATGAAGAATGCGCCGGGCGTTCTGGGTCAGGTTTCGACACTGATCGGCGAGGCCGGCGGCAACATTCTGAACCTGGTGATGGCGCACCGGCAGCAGGACTTTTTCGACGTCGAGATCGATGTCGAGGTCGAGGACGCCCGGCACGCCACCACCATCATCGCCGCGCTCCGCGCCAATCCGTCGGTCGACACCGTCGAACGCGCCCGCGGCTGAACTTTACAGACCCCAAGAGATTTCATGACGCCCGAAGAACAAGCCCTCGCCAATCAGGCGCAGGTCGCCTCGCCCTCCTATCGCCTCGCCGCCAAGGATTCCGACTTCATCCTGGGCGATTCCATGCGCGGCGTGCGCTTCCTGATGGAGTACGCCAAGGCCGAAGAGGCCCTGCGCGCCTGGGGCGTGCGTTCGACCCTGGTGGTGTTCGGCTCGGCGCGCGTCGGCGCGGACGGCGAGGGGCGGCATTCCTACTGGTACGAGCAGGCGCGCCGGTTCGGCCGCATCGCGTCCGAGCGGGGCGGAGCCTTCAGGGGCTCGCCGGGCGAACCGCGCGACAACGTCATCGCCACGGGCGGCGGGCCGGGCATCATGCAGGCGGCCAATCAGGGCGCGCACGAAGCTGGCGCTCCATCGATCGGCTTCAACGTCACCTTGCCGCACGAGCAGTTTCCGAACCCGTGGTCGACACCCGAGCTGACGTTTCAGTTCCACTATTTCGCCATGCGCAAGATGCACCTGGCCATGCGGGCCAATGCGCTTGTGGTCTTCCCCGGCGGCTTCGGCACGCTGGACGAGCTGTTCGAGATCCTGACCCTGCGCCAGACCGGCAAGGCGCCGCCGATCCCGATCGTCCTGTTCGACGAGGCCTACTGGCGTTCGGTCGTCAACTTCGACGCCCTGATCGAGCACGGGATGGTCAAGGCCTCGGACATGGACCTGTTCGCCTTCGCCGACGACGCGGAAACCGTCTGGACCAAGCTGCTGGAAGGCGGGCTGAAGCCGGGCGCGGATATCGAGTAGACCCACTCCGTCTTCCCGGCGAAGGCCGGGATCCAGGAAAGCAGGCTCTCGGCGGTCGTAAGGCTCTGGGCCCCGGCTTTCACCGGGGAGACGGGCTTCTTGGACGTGCCTTTCGTTTGTTAGGTGCGGGCGGTATGAGCACCCATGACCTCCGACGACGTTCTCTCCGAATTCCGTGACGCCGGCGCTCTTCGCGAAGGGCATTTCGTGCTGTCGTCCGGCCTGCACAGCCCGGTCTTCCTGCAGAAGAACCTGGTCTTCATGGACGGCAGACGCTGCGAGCGGCTGTGCAAGGCGCTGGCCGAGAAGATCACGGCGACGGTCGGTCCGGTGGATGCGGCGATCTCGCCGGCGGTCGGTGGGATCATCCCCGGCTATGAGACCGCCAGGCATCTGAACGTGCGGTCCATGTACGTCGAGCGCGTGGACGGCGCCTTCAAGTTGCGGCGGGGCTTTCATGTCGAGCAGGGCGAGAAGGTCGTGATGGTTGAAGACATCGTCACCACCGGCCTGTCGTCGCGCGAATGCATCGCCGCCATTCAGGAGGCGGGCGGCACGGTCGTCGCGGCCGCCTGCATCGTGGATCGCTCGGGCGGGCGCGCCGACGTGGGCGTGCCGCTGATCGCGCTGGCCACTCTGGACGTGCCGGCCTATCCGGCCGACGCCCTGCCGCCCGAACTGGCCGCTCTGCCGGTCGAGGATCCCGGCAGTCGACGGCTGGTGAAATAGGATGAGCCGACGCGTCCGCCTCGGCGTCAACATCGACCACGTCGCGACCGTGCGGAACGCGCGCGGGGGAAACCACCCCGACCCCGCACGCGCCGCCGAGACGGCTCTGGCGGCAGGGGCCGACGGCGTCACCGCCCACCTGCGCGAGGATCGCCGTCACATCACCGACGCCGACATCGACGTGCTGACGGCCCTTTGCCGGCGCGCGGGCAAGCCGCTGAACCTGGAGATGGCGGTCACCGACGAGATGCTGGCCATTGCGCTGCGCCACCGCCCGCACGCCGCGTGCCTGGTGCCCGAGCGGCGCGAGGAGGTCACCACCGAGGGCGGCCTGGCCGTCGCTGGCTGCGAGGCGCGCATCGCGCCGGTCGTCCAGGCGCTCGCAGAGGCGGGCATGCGTGTCAGCCTGTTTATTGAGCCCTCGCCGGCCCAGGTCGAGGCCGCCGCCGCCGTCGGCGCCCAGGTGGTGGAATTCCACACCGGCCGATACTGCCATCTCTCGCCCGACCAGCGGCCCGCCGAGCTCGGCCGCCTGGCCGCCGCCGCCGCCCAGGCGCAGGGCCTGGGGCTGGAAGTTCACGCCGGGCACGGCCTGGACTTCGGCACGGCCGGCGAGGTGCTGGCCATCCCCGAGATCGTCGAGCTGAACATCGGCCATTTCCTGATCGGCGAAGCCGTCTTCACCGGCCTGGACGGGGCCATTCGCCGCATGCGCGCGGCGATGGACGAGGCCGTAGCGGGCGCGATGGCATGATTGTCGGCGTCGGCGCGGACCTGTCGGATATCCGCCGCATCCAGGCCTCGCTGGACCGGTTCGGCGACCGCTTCAAGGCCCGCTGCTTCACCGAACTGGAGCGGCGTCGCTCCGACCGCAAGCCTGATCCGGCCTGGAGCTACGCCAAGCGGTTCGCGGCCAAGGAGGCCTGCGCCAAGGCTCTGGGCACGGGCATGCGCTCCGACGTCTATTGGCGCGACATGGGGGTGGTGAACCTGCCCTCGGGCCAGCCTACCTTGGCTCTGACCGGCCATGCGGCCGAGCATCTGGCGCGCCTGACGCCGCAGGGTCACGAGCCTCGCATTCACCTGACGCTGTCGGACGAGCATCCCTACGCCCTCGCCTTCGTAGTGATCGAAGCCTTGCCGATGGCGTAATCAGCCTATACCCCGTGGCAGGAATGGCCGCGCGAAAGCGGCAGGGGAATCAAGGCCAGATGAGCGACGACCGTAAGCGCGACGAAGAGGTGCGCGCGACGAACCAGGGCGACGGCGCCGTCTACGCCCCCGGCGCGCGCCGCGGCCGTGAAAAGCCCGCCAAGTCCGCGGGCAGCGAGACGATGGAAATCATCAAGACCGTCGTCTTCGCCCTGCTTATCGCACTGGTGCTGCGGGTGCTGTTCTTCCAGCCCTTCACCATACCATCGGCGTCGATGGAGCCCAATCTTTATGAGGGCGACTACATCGTCGTGTCCAAGTGGACCTACGGCTACTCCAGACACTCGATCCCGTTCAGCCCGCCGCTGTTCGACGGCCGCATCCTGGGCAAGGCGCCGGCGCGCGGCGACATCGTGGTGTTCAAGCTGCCGCGCGACAACCGGACCGACTACATCAAGCGCCTGATCGGCCTGCCGGGCGATCGCGTGCAGATGCGAGACAACGTCCTCTACATCAACGATCAGGCCGTGCCCGACGCCGTGGTCTCCCAAAGCGAGTTCGAGGATGTGTTCGGACCCCGCCAGGTGATGCGCAAGCGAGAAACCCTGCCGGGCGGCCGGACCTTCACCATCCAGGACTACGGCCCCGGCGGCGACCTGGACGACACGCCGGTGTTCGAGGTTCCGGCCGGCCACTACTTCTTCATGGGCGACAACCGCGACAACTCCATCGACAGCCGCGTCGGCGTCGCCGGCGGGGTGGGCATGGTCCCGGAGGAGAATCTGGTCGGCAAGGCCGAGATCATCCTGTTCTCCTGGTCGCCGGGCGCGTCCCTGTTCAACCCGGTCAGCTGGTTCGCCAATGTGCGGCCGAGCCGGTTCTTCCAGATCCTGGACTGATGGCCAATGCGCGCGCCGAGGCCGTGGCCGCCCTGGCCCAGCGGCTGGGGCACGCCTTCGCCGACAAGACCCTGCTGGACCGCGCCCTGACCCACGCCAGCGTGGGGCAGGGGACGCCGGTCGAAAGCCGCAAGATCCGCGACAACGAACGTCTGGAGTTCCTGGGCGACCGAGTGCTGGGCCTGCTGGTGGCCGAGCGTCTGTCGGCCGACTTCCCCGAGGCCGACGAGGGTCTGCTGTCGGCGCGCCTGCACGCCCTGGTCGACAAGGCCGCCTGCGCGCGCGTGGGCGAGGCGCTGGATGTCGGTCCGGCGCTGAGGCTGTCGGCGGGCGAGACCAAGACCGGCGGACGCAAGAAGGCCGGTGTCATCGCCGATGCGGTGGAGGCGATCCTCGCGGCCGTCTATCTGGACGGCGGTCTGGAGGCGGCGCGCGGTGTTTTCGATCGCGCCTGGGCCCAGGAGCTGAAGACGCCGTCCAAACCGGGTCTGACCAATCCGAAGTCCGCGCTTCAGGAGTGGGCGCAGGGACAGGGCAGGCCCTTGCCCGCCTATGCCGTGGTCGAGCGCACCGGCTCCGACCACGCGCCGACCTTCACGGTCCAGGTCTCGGTCGAAGGCGTCGAACCCTTGACCGCCCAGGGCCGTTCGCGTCAGGAGGCGGAGAAGGCGGCCGCTGTCGGCCTGCTTGAACGTGAAGGCGTGATTTGACCGATATCTCCGAAACCAACGACCAGACCCGCGCGGGCTTCGCCGCCATCATCGGCGCGCCCAACGCCGGCAAGTCCACCCTGGTCAACCGGCTGACGGGCTCCAAGGTCTCGATCGTCACCCAGAAGGTTCAGACCACGCGCTTCCCGGTGCGCGGCATCGCCATCCAAGGCGACGCCCAGATCGTGCTGGTGGACACGCCCGGCATCTTCACGCCGCGTCGCCGCCTGGACCGCGCCATGGTCGCCTCCGCCTGGGGCGGGGCCGAGGACGCCGATGTGGTCGTGCACCTGATCGACGCCCAGTCGCACATCGATTCCGAAGGGCGTGAGGGCACGGCCGCCGATCGCCGCTCGGCCGAGGACACCGAGACCATCATCGCCAATCTGAAGGCGACGGGCGCCAAGGTCATCCTGGCGCTGAACAAGATCGACGGCATGCGCCGCGACACCCTGCTAGCCCTGTCGCAGCGCCTGTTCGAAACCGGCGTCTATTCCGAGGTCTATATGATCTCGGCCCTCAGCGGGGACGGGGTGGACGATCTGAAGACCCGCCTGGCCCTGGCCATGCCGCAGGGCCACTGGCTCTATCCGGAAGACCAGTCCGCCGACGTGCCGATGCGCGTGCTGGCGGCCGAGATCACGCGCGAGAAGGTCTATCTGCGCGTCCATGAGGAACTGCCCTATTCGGCTGCGGTCGAAACCACGGCCTTCGACGAGAAGCCCGACGGTTCGGTGCGCATCGAACAGACCATCTATGTAGAGCGCGACAGCCAACGTCCGATCGTGCTGGGCAAGGGCGGTCAGACCGTCAAATGGATCGGCCAGAAGGCGCGCGAGGAGTTGACGGAGTTGCTGGAGCGGCCCGTCCACCTGTTCCTGACCGTCAAGGTGGATCCGAAGTGGCAGGACAGCCGCGCCCTTTACGCCCAGTTCGGCCTGGACTTCGACGTCTGAGCGAGAGCCCGTGTTTCATGTGCCGCGTACCGCCGGGGGCCATCCCCGGCTGATCCTGGGGGTCACCGCCGCCATCGTGGTCGGGGCCTCGGCCTGGGCGGCGGTGAAGACCGTCGCCGCGCCGCGACCGCCCGTGCCGACCGCGTCGGCGCCGCCCGAGCGCGCGCCTCTGAAGGTGGTCGAGGACCTGCCGATCCTGAAGGCGCGGCTGGATCGGGGCGATTTCATGGGCGGCGTGCTTGTGTCGCGCGGCGATCAGGTGCTGTTCCGCCAGGTCTACGGCATCGCCAATCGCGAGCGCGGCGAGCCCTTGGCGCTGGACAGCCGCTTTCGCCTGGCCTCGGTCTCCAAGCAGTTCACCACCGCCGCGATCCTGAAGCTACAGGACGAGGGCAAGCTCAGCGTCGCCGATCCGCTGTGCAAATGGATCCAGCCGTGCCCCGAGGCCTGGGCGCCGATCCGTCTGCATCATCTGATGTCGCACACCTCGGGCGTGCCGGACCTGATGGCTCAGGCGGAGTGGGGCCGAATCCGCGCAACGCCGCGCACACCGCAGGAGCTGACCGAAGCCACCGCCCGCTATCGCCTGCAGTTCGAGCCGGGGACCAAGGTCCGATACAGCAACGCCGGCTTCAACCTTCTGGGCGTGGTGGTGGAAAAGGCCAGCGGCGTCTCGTACGAAGCCTATCTGAAACAGGCGCTGTTCGACCCGCTGGGCCTGGATCACACAGGTTCCGACGCCGATGATCAGACCCAGGGGCTGGTCATGGGCTATGGCGATTTTCCCGGCGGCCTGACGCCTCAGCCCTTGGCCAATGTCAGCATCGTTTTTGCCTCCGGGGCTCTGTATTCCAGCCTGGACGACCTGATGATCTGGAACCGCGCATTGCATGGCGGCGCGGTTCTGACGCCCTTCTCCTACGCCCAGATGATCGCCGACCACGCGCCGGAGGACACGCCGCGCGAACGCGGCCGCCAGCGCCGGGCCTATGGCTACGGCCTCTACGTCAACAGCCTGGGGATGCGCACCGACGCGCCCTTCGCCGATGCGCAAATCTATCACACCGGCAGCTGGGCGGGCTTCCGCAACCTGGTGGTCCACGAGCCCGAGCACGACGTGACGGTGGTGGTCCTGTCCAACAACTATCACCGTCGTGACCAGGTCATGCTTATCACTCAGCAGGCATTGGCCGAAGCCTTGGGCAAGCCGGTCCCGACGCGTCTGGCCAACTAGGGAACGCAGCGCCCTTCGGCGGGTTGGCCTCGTGACCTGCGAGGAGATCCCATGAAGGCCGTCGTTCTCAACTGCACCCTGAAGCCGTCGCCCAAGACCTCGTCCACCGAGGCCCTGGCCCGCGTCGTCATCGCCGAACTGGAAAAGGGCGGCGCCGAGGTCGAGCTGATCCGTCTGGTCGATCTGGACATCAAGCCCGGCGTCTCCGCCGACGAGGGGGACGGCGACCAGTGGCCCCAGGTGGATGAAAAGCTGAAGGCCGCCGACATCGTCGTCTTCGCCACGCCGACCTGGCTGGGCCAGATGTCCAGCGTCTGCCTGCGCGCGCTGGAGCGGATGGACGCCTGGTTCGCAGAGACCGACGACGACGGCCGCCCGGTCGCCTTCGGCAAGGTCGGGGGCGTGGTCATCACCGGCAATGAGGATGGCGCCCACAACATCGTCGCCACCGTCTGCCAGGGCCTGATCGACATGGGCTTCACCATTCCGGGCCAGAGCTGGACCTATTGGCACCTGGGGCCGGGGCCTGGGCCCGACTACGTCGAAACCGACGAGGGCCACGACTATTCCGACCGCGTCGGCAGAAACGCCGCGCGCAATCTGGTCGCGCTGGCCAAGATCATGAAGCCCAGCGTCTATCCCGTTCCCGAAAGCGGCGAGGAGGACTAGGCTGATCCCCTCATAGCGGAGACGGCCATGTCCCTGACCCTCGCGGCCCTGGCCGCCCTGACGATCCAGGCGGCGCCCAGCCCCGAGGCCGAGATCGCCGCGGTGCTGGATCAACTTAACGCGGCCTCGACCGCTGCGGACGGCGAGGCCTACTTCGCCCTGTTCACGCCGGACGCTCGCTTCGTCGGCACGGACGCAACCGAGCACTGGACGCTGGAACAGTTCCGCGCTTACGCCGGGCCGGTCTTCGCTCGCGGTCGGGGATGGTCCTATCCGGCGACCGAGCGAACGATCACCATCGCGCCGATCGACTGCCGCTGCATCGCCTGGTTCGAAGAGAAGCTTACCAACGCCAGCTATGGCGAGACGCGCGGGTCGGGCGTGCTCCGCCGGACCGACGACGGCTGGAAGATCGAGCAGTATGTGCTGAGCTTCGCCGTGCCCAACGACAAGGCGTCCGCCGTCGTCGACCTGATCCGGGGCGGCGCTTCCGACTGATGGAGATCGAAGACGAGGCCTTCGTGCTGTCGGCGCGGTCGCATGGCGACACAGGCGCCGTGGTCGGCCTGCTGACCGAGCAGCACGGGCGGCGAATGGCCTATGTGGCCGGCGGGGCGTCGCGGCGCATGAGGCCCTTTTTACAGGCCGGCGCGCGGGTGACGGCGGCGCTGAG
Source organism: Brevundimonas sp. MF30-B (assembly GCF_004683885.1). Classification (NCBI taxonomy): domain Bacteria; kingdom Pseudomonadati; phylum Pseudomonadota; class Alphaproteobacteria; order Caulobacterales; family Caulobacteraceae; genus Brevundimonas; species Brevundimonas sp. MF30-B. The sequence continues at coordinate 1,379,014 of NZ_CP038440.1, forward strand.
GTCGCGCACCGCCGATCAACTGGGCTCGGCCCGGCTCGAGCCGATCGGGGAGGGCCCGGCCGCCCTGTTCGACGATCCTTTGGCCCTGGTCGGCCTCAACGCCGCCGCCGCCGTGGCGGAGGGGGCGCTGCCCGAGCGCGAGGCCCATCCGGGGGCCTTCTTCGCCTTCGAGGCCCTGATGGGCGCCCTGGCCTGGCCCGAGGTCTGGCCGGCCGTCTTCGCCCGGTTCGAAGCGGGTCTGCTGGAAGAGCTCGGCTTCGGTCTGGACCTGTCGCGCTGCGCGGCCAGCGGGTCGACCGACGATCTCGTCTGGGTCAGCCCGCGCACGGGCCGCGCCGTCAGCCGCGAGGCGGGCGCGCCCTATGCCGACAAGCTGCTGGCCCTGCCGCCCTTTATGCTGGGCGCACAGGCGGGCGTGGCCGAGGGCGACGTCAAGGCGGGGCTGGACCTGACCGGCCACTTCCTGGAGCAGTTCGTGTTCCACCCGCTGAACAAGCCCCTGCCGCCCGCCCGCGTATGGATGCTGGACAAACTGGCCGAGGCGGGGCGGCTATAGGCTTCCGACGCCTGCCGCCGCCGGCTCGATCTCGTAGACGGTCGAACAGTATTCGCAGGTGACGCGGATTTTGCCGTCGTCCTCGATCATTTCGCGCCGCTCGTCCTCGCCGAACGAGGTCAGGACCGAGGTGATACGGTCGGCCGAGCAGCGGCAGACAGCCGCCAGCGGGCGCGCCTGCTCCAGCCGAACGCCGTCCTCGTGGAACAGGCGGAACAGCAGGGTCTCCGGCGTGATCTGAGGGTCCAGCAGCTCGTCGTCGGCCAAGGTCTGGAACAGGGCCTCGGAGCGTTCCCAGACCTCTTCGGTCGATCCACGCGCGGCGTCGCCCGCGACCATCTGGATCATCGCGCCGCCAGCGCGCCACCTCGGCCCGGCGCCCTGATCGACCGCCCCCACCGCCAAGCGAACCTTGGTGGGCACCTGCTCGGACTGGCGGAAATAGTGTTCGGCGGCCAAGGACAGGCTTTCGCCCTCGATGGGGGTGATGCCCTGGTGGCGCTCGAAGTCCGGCCCCTGGTCCAGGGTCATCACGAACACGCCCTTGCCCAGAAGGGTCTGGGCGCCGGGACGCGAGAAGCCCGTCGAGGCTGCGGCCACTTCCTCGGCGTCGAAGCGGCAGTAGCCGCGTATGTGGCCCTGGCTGTCGTAGTCGGCCACCACATAGCGTACCGGTCCATCGCCCTGGGCCTGGACGATCAGCCGGCCCTCGAACTTGAGGCTGGAGCCGACCAGGGCCGCCAGAGCGCAGGTCTCGCCCAGCAGGGCCGCGACCGGTTCGGGATAGTCGTGCGCCGACAGGACGGCGTCGATGGCGTCGCCCAGGCGAACGAGGCGGCCGCGCACGGGCCAGCCCTCGATTTGGAAGGCGGCGGCGAGGTCGTCTACGGGAACGGGCGACAGGGGCGCGTGATCGGTCACGGCGGCTCCGGGAAATGGCGTTTCGGAAGAGGCGGAAAGATAGGCGCCCGCTTCCCGCTTGATAAGGGGCCTGTGCTAGGCTGCGCCGCCGGCCTGGAACGGGGACGCCCGCGCGCCCGTTTGCCCGGTCCGTTCGGAGGTGCGTCATGTCCAAAGCCAAGCTCAAGCCGTTGAACCAGCAGGCGATCGTCGTGACCGGCGCGACATCGGGCATCGGACTGTCGACCGCCCGACGCGCCGCACGGCAAGGCGCCAGGGTGTTTCTGATCGCGCGCGGCGAGACCGATCTGCGCGCCTTGTGCGAAGAACTGCAGGCCGAGGGCGCGCGCTGCGCCTGGGCTGTGGCCGACGTGGCGGACTTCGAAGCGCTGAAGGAGGCGGCCGACAAGTGTGTGCGCCTGTTCGGCGGCTTCGACACATGGGTGAACAACGCCGGCGTCTCGATCTACGGCCCGATCCGCGAGACGGGGCTGGACGATCAGCGCCGCCTTTTCGAGACCAATTACTGGGGTGTGGTCAACGGCTCGCTGGTCGCGGTCGAGCATCTGCGCGGCAAGCCGGGCGGCGGGGCCATCGTCAACGTCGGCTCGATCCTGGGCGATGCGCCGATCCCGGTGCAGGGCGTCTATTCCGCCTCCAAACATGCCATGAAGGGCTTCACCAATGCGCTGCGGATGGAGCTGCTGCGCGAAAAGGCGCCGGTGACCGTCAGCCTGGTCAAGCCGGCGGCGGTGGACACGCCCTATCCGCGCCACGCCCTGAACCTGACGGGTCAGGCGGTGCAGAATCCGCAGCCCGTTTATGCGACCCATGTGGTGGCCGACACCATCCTTTACTGCGCCAGCCACGGCATCCGCGAGATCACGGTCGGCGGCGGCGGGCGGCTGGTGGCCAGCCTTTACGCCGCCGTGCCGGGTGTGGCGGAACCACTTCTGGCCAAGTTCGCTCCTAGCCTGATGCGGGACAGAAGTTCCGCCTATCGGCCGTATGAAGACGGGCTCTATGACCCGACGGAAGACGGCCTGGATGAAGAGGTTCACTATCCCATGGTTCGACAGTTCAGCGCCCTGGCCGAGGCCCGCAAACATCCCGGCGTGACCGGCGGCGCCATCGCCGCCGTCGCCCTGGCCGCCATCGCCGTTGTCCTGCTGAGCCAACGCAGCGGCCCGACCCGCTACGAGCGGATCAAGCGGCGGATCGATCCGCGGGGCTGGGTCGATGTCGACGGCCTCAAGCACAAGCTGTCCGACGCCGCGCACGCCCTGCGAGGTGGGGCCGAAGAGGCCGGTCATCGCGCCGGCAAGGCAGGCGATCAGGCGCGGTCCAGCTTCGAAGCTCTGGTCGAAGAGCTGCGCGGCCGCGTCGATTTCGACGACATCCGCCGTCGCCGCGACCACGCCGGCAAGCGTGCGCGCAAATACGCCGATGACGCGGGTCAGTACGCCAAGGATCACGCTCGCGAAGGCGGCGCGCTTCTGGCTGTCGCCACCCTGGCGGCCCTGGTCGGCGCGGCCGTGCTGGAAAGCCGCCAGCCGGACAGCAAGATCCGCAAGCTGACCAACCTTTAAGCGCGTTTCCAGACGCGGCGTTTGATCGGGGCGGCCGGGGGCGTTAAGGCCTTCGGCCTCTCTGACCACCCGAAGACGCCGCCATGCACGACATCAAAGCCATCCGCGAAAACCCCGACGCCTATGTCGCGGGCTGGTCGTCGCGCGGGGTGGATGACGCCGCCGCGGTGGTCGAGCAACTGCTGGCGCTCGATGCGCAGCTGCGCGCGGCCCAGACGGCCGGGCAGGACGCCCTGTCCAAGCGCAACGCCGCCTCCAAGGCCATCGGCGCGGCCATGGGCAAGAAGGACATGGCCGAGGCCGACCGGCTGAAGGCCGAGGTCGAGACTCTGAAGTCCGACATCGCCGCCCAGGCCGAGATCGAGGCGCGGGCCGGCAAGGCGCTGCGCGACATCCTTGAAGCGCAAAAAAACCTGGCCGCCGACGACGTGCCGGACGGCGCCGACGAGGCGGGCAATGTCGAGGTCGGCGTCTGGGGCGAACCTCGCCGCACCGGCCCCGCCAAGGATCACGCCGATCTGGGCGAGGCCCTGGGCCTGCTGGACTTCGAAGCCGCCGCGAAAATGTCGGGCGCGCGCTTCGCCGTCTTGAAGGGCCAACTGGCCCGGTTGGAACGCGCCGTCGGCCAGTTCATGCTGGACATGCAGACCGACCAGCACGGCTATCTGGAGGTGAACCCGCCGTATCTCGTGCGCGACGAGGCAATGTTCGGAACCGGGCAGCTGCCGAAGTTCGAGAACGACCTCTTCTTCGCCTCAAGCCTTATCGAAGGAGACTTCCACCGCGATTGGTCTGAAAAAGGCGAGCCAAACTTCGACCTACTCACTGAGGAATTTCTCGCTGATGCCAGCGACCTAATAATAGGCGTTTCGAACGATGGGGGGCTGCGGTTCGGTATCCCGAATCGACCGAATGCCTCCGCAAAAGACATAATCGATGCGCTAAAACCGCGGATGGTCGCCAAGCGGCATTTCCTCATCCCCACCGCCGAGGTCTCCCTGACCAACCTCGTGCGCGAGCAGATCCTCGCCGAGGACGAGCTCGCCCAGCCCATGCGCCTGACCGCCCTGACGCCCTGCTTCCGGGCCGAGGCGGGGTCGGCGGGGCGCGATACGCGCGGGCTGATCCGCCAGCACCAGTTCTCCAAGGTCGAGTTGGTCTCCATCACCCGGCCTGAGGACTCCGAAGCCGAGCACGAGCGGATGACCAACTGCGCCGAGGCGGTGCTGAAACGCCTGGAGCTGCCGTTCCGGCGCATGCTGCTGTGCAAGGGGGACATGGGCTTTTCGGCACGGAAGACCTTCGATCTGGAGGTCTGGCTGCCCAGCCAGGCGACCTATCGCGAGATCAGCTCCTGCTCGAACTGCGGAGACTTCCAGGCGCGGCGGATGGATGCGCGTTTCAAACGCGCCGGCGAGAAGAAAACCGAGTTCGTGCACACGCTGAACGGCTCGGGCCTGGCGGTCGGTCGTACTCTTGTCGCCATCATGGAGAACTATCAGGACGAGAACGGCCGCATCGCCGTGCCGGCGGCGCTGCAGCCGTACATGGGCGGCCTGACGCACGTGGGCGCCTGATGCGGATTCTGCTGACCAACGACGACGGCATCGAGGCCGAGGGCCTGGCGTGCCTTGAGCGGATCGCCCGCACCCTGTCCGACGACGTGTGGATCGTCGCGCCTCAGACCGAGCAGTCGGCCAAGGGGCGCGGCATCACCCTGAGCGAACCGCTGCGCGTCAATCGGCTGGGCGACAAGCGATTCGCGGTGACGGGCACGCCGACGGACTGCGTCATCCTGGCGGTCAATGAGCTGATGGCGGACCATCGCCCCGACCTGCTGTTGTCAGGCGTGAATCGCGGACACAACGTCGGCGAGGACGTCAGCTATTCCGGCACGGTGGCGGGCGCGCTGCAGGGCATGGCGTTCGGCATCCGCTCCATCGCCCTGAGCCAGAGCCTGGAGCGCTTCCACGACGAGGTTCAGGCTCGCTGGGACACCGCCGAGGCCTTTGCGCCGGGCATCATCGCCCGCCTTCTGGAACAGAAGTGGGAGGACGGCGTGGTCATGAACGTCAACTTCCCCAAACTGCCGCCCGAACTGGTCAAGGCGGTCGAGGTCACGACCCAGGGCTTCCGCGACATCGGCGAGATGCACGCCATCCGCCGCACCGACCTGCGCGGGCGCGACTACTACTGGATGGCTTTCCGCGGCGCCGAACAGGTGCACGCCGAGGGCACCGACCTGCGCGCCATGGACGAGGGCCGCATCTCGGTCACGCCGCTGCATATCGACCTGACCCACATGCGCAGCGTCAATGACCTGAAGAAGGTCCTGGGCGGCGCGCCGCCGCGAGGCCCGGCATGAAAATGGACGACGAGCGCGCCGGTCGTCTGATCCTGTCGCTGCGGCGACAGGGCGTGACGGACCAGCGCGTGCTCCAGGCGATGGAGTCGATCGACCGCGCCGTCTTCGTGCACGAGAAGTTCCTGGATCAGGCCTGGGAGGACCAAGCCCTGCCCATCGACTGCGCCCAGACGATCAGCCAGCCGTACATCGTCGGCTTGATGACCCAGGCGCTGGACGTACGCCCACGCCACCGCGTGCTCGAGATCGGCACGGGCTCGGGCTATCAGTGCGCGGTGCTGAGCCGGCTGGCGCGCTTTGTCTACTCAGTCGAACGCTATCGAAGCCTGCTGAACGAGGCCGAGGGCAAGCTGCGCCAGCTGGGCGTCGACAACGTCTTCACCCGCCACGGCGACGGCGGCCTGGGCTGGCCTGAACAGGCCCCGTTCGACCGCATCATGGTCACCGCCGCCTCGCCCGCCGAGCCTACCGAATTGCTGAAGCAGCTGAAGCCCGGCGGCGTGCTGGTCGCGCCCGTGGGCCGCACCTCGGTGCAGATGCTGCACCGCTACGCGGGCCAGGAAGACGGCTCGTTTCATCGCGAGACCCTGACTGAAGTTCGGTTCGTGCCGTTGGTCGAAGGGACGGCGAAGGAGGCCTAGCGCCGGGCGAAAGCGCCGGCGTTAACCCTTCCGCCCCACTTTCGCGCGGTTTTGCGGCTTGGCTGATCCGGTCGGGCAGGGCAGGGTCCGGGCAAGATTCACCATGTATGGAGACGGCGGCATGCGGCTTGGACGCGCGGGCAAGGCGATGATGATCGCGAGCGGAGCGCTGACGGCGGCCGCCTGCGCCAGCTATCCGAGCGAGCCGACCTATTCCACGAGGCCCATGCCGGGCTACGGCCAAGCCGGGCAAGCGCCGTATGGGCAGCCGGGCGGTTACACGACCCCCCCGCCGATCCCTGAAGGACCGCCCGCGACGGCGCCTGTTGGATCAATCGAGGGCGGCGCCCTGCCGCCGGCGGGAGCGACGGCGACGGACTTGAACCGGCAGCCCGCTTATTCGCCGCCCGCGCCGGCTGCGCCGCCATCGACGTCCATGGCGCCCGGCGCCAGCTACGAGATTCAACCGGGCGACACCCTGTCTGGCGTCGGCCGGCGGTTCCAGACGCCGGTGCAGGTCTTGATCGATCTGAACGGACTGGGGCCGCGCGGCACGCTGAGCGCTGGAAGGCGGCTGATCCTGCCGGAAGCCGCAGTCGACACTGGCCGCGACCCCTACGCCACCGGGCCCTCGCCGGTGGGGGTCTATGTGCCAGAGCGCGGCGCGCCTCCTCCTCCGCCCCCGCCTCCGCCGTCAGGCAACGCTGCTCTGCCGCCACCCGCGCGTACGCCGGCGGCTCAGGCCGCGATCGGATCGATCGCTGACGGCGCGCCCGGCTTCCAGTGGCCCGTTCGGGGCGACATCGTGAGGCCGTTCGGTCCGATGGGCATGGGCGAGCGCAACAACGGCGTCAACATCGGCGCGCCGGCGGGGGCCGAGGTTCGCGCGGCAGCTGGCGGCCGCGTCGCCTATGTCGGCGACGATCTTGTCGGACAGGGCCTCGTCGTTCTGATCGCTCACACCAACGGCTGGCGCACGGTCTACGGTCATCTGGGTTCGGCCACCGTGCGAGACGGCGAAGAAGTGCGCGCAGGTCAGCAGATCGGCACCGTCGGCCTCACTGCTGGCGACGGTCGACCCTCGATCCATTTCGAGACCCGGCAGCTGCGCGGCGATGATCCCGTGGCGATTGATCCGATCACAGTGTTGCCGCGATAAGACGTTGTCGCGGCGGGACGCCGCGCCGCGTTGCAAATCAGCAGGGCGCGCCCTAGGTTCCGCGCCTCATTTTCAACGGCGGCCCGCCACAGAAGGCCGTCTCAACACGTCGGGACTACACCATGACCCAAGCGGACGGCGGCATGGCGGCCGTGATCGTGCAGATTCTGCCGATCGTCGCCATCTTCATCCTGTTCTACTTCCTGATGATCCGTCCGCAGCAAAAGCGGATGAAGGCCCATCAGGCGCAGGTCTCGGCCACCAAGCGCGGCGACACGGTTGTCCTGTCCAATGGCATGATCGGCAAGGTCACCCGCGTCGAAAACGAGGAAGCCATGGTCGAGATCGCCCAGGGCGTGAACGTCCGCGTCATCAAGACCATGATCGCCGAGGTGCGCAACCGCACCGCCGTCGCCGCCAACGATTCCAAGGCCTGACCAGGCCCTGACGCCCAGTAGCGGCGCGAGACCCAACCCATGATTCAACTGTCGCGCTGGAAGATCATCGTCCTGGTGGCGTCGCTGCTGTTCGGGCTGCTGTTCACCTTTCCGAACCTCCTGACCCAGGAGCAGCGGGACGCGTTGCCGGGCTGGCTGCCCAAGAACACGCTCAACCTCGGGCTCGACCTGCAGGGCGGTTCGTACCTGCTGCTCGAGGTCGATGTGCCTGAGATGCAGCGGGCGCGCATCGATAATCTGGTCGAGGACACGCGCGTCACGCTGAATGAGGCTCAGGTCCAGATCAGCGGCCTGCAGCGCGAGTCCAACGGCGTCGTCATCAGCCTGGCGAACGCCGGCCAGATCGATGCAGGGCTGCGCGCGCTGCGCGATACCGTTCGTGCGGCGGGCCCCAGCGGGCAGGCGGAGCGTACGGTCTCGCGCCTGAGCGGCGACCGCATCCGCTTCGCCTATACCGACGCCGCCATGGCCGCCATGGGGCCGACGGCGGTGGACCAGTCGATCGAGGTCGTGCGCCGTCGGATCGACAGCCTGGGCACGCGCGAACCCTCCATCACCCGCCAGGGCGCCGACCGCATCGTCGTGCAGGCGCCGGGCGAGAGCGATCCGAGCCAGTTAGAGCGCGTCATCGGTCAGACGGCGCAACTGACCTTCCAGATGGTGGATCACGAGAATTCGGTGCAGGAGGCGCTCGCGGGGGCCGTGCCGCCCGACGCCGTGCTGATGACGGACGAGTTCGGCCAGCCGCTGCTGATCAAGCGCCGCGTGCTGGTCTCGGGAGAGAACCTGACGCGCGCCAGCGTGGGGTCGGACCAGTCTGGCCGGCCGGCCATCGACTTCCGCTTCGACGGACAGGGCGCGCGTCGCTTCGGCGACGCCACGGCCCAGAACGTCGGTCGCCGCTTCGCCATCATTCTCGACGGACGGGTGATCTCGGCCCCCAACATCATCAGTCCCATCACCGGGGGAAGCGGCCAGATCACGGGCAATTTCACGATCGCTTCGGCGTCTGAGCTGGTGAATCTCTTGAACGGCGGCGCCTTGCCCGCTCCCTTGAATGTCGAGGAGCGCCGGGTCGTGACCGCTGAGCTGGGCGCCGATGCCGTCGCCGCCGGCGCCCTGTCGACCGCACTGGGCTTCCTGGTGATCGTGGCCTTCATGATCCTGTCGTACGGCTTCCTGTTCGGCGGCGTGTCGGTCGTCGGCCTGATTCTGAACGGCTTGCTGATCATCGCCGCCATGTCCCTGACTCAGGCGACCCTGACTCTGCCCGGCATCGCCGGCCTGATTCTGACCTTCGCCGTGGCCGTGGACGCCAATGTGCTGATCTACGAGCGCATGCGCGACGAGGCCCGTCAGGGCCGCTCGGTGATCGCCTCCATGGACGCCGGCTTCAATCGCGCCATGGGCACCATCGTCGACGCCAACCTGACCACCCTGGTCGCGGCCATGATCATGTTCATGTTCGGCGCCGGCCCAGTGCGCGGCTTCGCCTGGACGCTGACGATTGGCGTCTTCACCTCGGTGCTCACGGCGGTTCTGGTCGCCCAGGTGCTGCTGGGCTACTGGCTCAAGGTCGCCAAGCCCAAAAAACTGCCGATCGCGGAGTGATGGCGATGCGTGGATGGCCCCTTATTCGAATCCTGCCGCACAAGACGAACTTCCGGTTCGTCCGATATGCGCGCAGCTTCGCAATCCTATCGGCGGTTCTGACGGTCGCCGCGATCGTCGGCTGCTTCTATCCCGGCCTGAACCTCGGCATCGACTTCCGGGGCGGCGCCTCGATGGAGGTGTCAAAGCCCGCCGGCCAAGTCGTGGAATTGGACCAGCTTCGCGGCGCCGTGAACGGCCTGGGCCTTGGCGATGTGCAGGTGCAGGGCATCGCTCGCCGCGATACCAACGCCAATGACGGCTCGACCGCCATCGTACGGTTCCAAGTGCCCGAGGGCGCCAATCAGACCGAAGTCGTCCAGCGTGTGGAAGCCTCGATCACCGAAGCGGTCGGCGATGTAACCTATTCCGGCGTCAGCGTCGTGGGCTCTAAGGTCTCGGGCGAACTGCTGCTGAACGGCGTCTTGGCGCTGATAACGGCCGTGGTGCTGATGTTCGTCTACATCGCCGTGCGCTTCCCCTGGCAGTTCGGCATCGGCGCCGTCGCCGGCCTGCTGCACGACGTGGCCCTGACGTTCGGCCTGATCGTCCTGCTGCGTCTGGAGTTCAGCCTGAACCTGGTCGCGGCCCTGCTGACCGTCATCGGCTATTCGATGAACGACACCGTTGTGGTGTTTGACCGCCTGCGCGAAAACCTTCGCAAGTACAAAGTCATGCCGCTGCGCGACGTGATCGACCTGTCGATCAACGAGACGCTTTCGCGAACGATCATCACCGGGCTGACCACGGTCATGGTGCTGGTTGTTCTGGCTGTGTTCGGCGGGGAAGCTCTGCGTGGCTTCTCGATCACCCTGGCCTTCGGCGTCATCATCGGCACGTTCTCGTCAATTTATGTCGGCGCGCCGCTGATGCTGCTCACGGGTGTGGATCGGTCGAGCGGAGGCAAGGCGGACGCCACGCCGGTCAAGCTGGGCATGGCCAGCCGGCCCTGATCCGGGCGTGGCCGAACTCGACCTCGACGCCCAGGTCCGGGCGGCCGACATCGACCGCTGGCTGGCCAGCCGCTTTGTCGCCGACGAGGCGGCGCGGGCCGACCTGATCGCGCTCTACGCCTTCGAAGCGGAGCTGATGGCCATCCCGACGCGCGTGACCCAGCCGCTGCTGGCCGAGATGCGCTACGCCTGGTGGCGCGATCAGATGGACGGTGTGTTCTCCGGCCAGCCGCGCAAGGGGCACCCAGTTCTGGAAGCCTTGACCGGAGCCGTCGAACGACGCGGGATTGAACGCGCGCCGCTGGACGCTCTGATCGAAGCGCACATCGGCCGCGTGCATGGCGAGCCGCACGATCTGGACGCCTTCTATGTCGGGCCGATGCGGGCTGCTGCTTGTCTTCTGGCGGGACCGGGTCATGAGGGCCATGTGGCGGAGGCCGGCCGCATGCGCGGCCTGGCTCAGACCGGCCGGGCCGACGAGGCGCGGAGCCAACGCATCGCGGCCAATGCGACGCTGCGGGGTCTTCCGGCCGCGGCTTTTCCAGCAGTGGCCCCGGCGGCGCTGATCGATCCAGCGGCGCCCGAGGCGTTCAAACGCCTGCGCCTGACCTGGGCGGTGCTGCGCGGGCGGGTCTAGGCGAGGGCTCACCGCCAGGGAAACGCCTGGACCTCCGCCGGCCAGACGCGAACATTGGCCGAGGTCGAAAAGGCCCAGCGGATCGAGCGGGCCATGGCGCGGGTCTGGGCGCGCGCCAAAGCGTCCGCCGGCGAGGGCGGCAGGCCGTGCAGGCGTCGCGCCCAGTCGGGCAGCAGATCGACGCCTGCCCGCATCAAGGCACGGGCGGCCGGGGCGGTTAGGGGACTGCCCAGGTCCTGACGCAGCACGAGGTCGCGCACTTCGCGGGTGCGGGCGTCGGCCAGCGTCTCTGAACGCATTTCGGCGATCAGGTTTTCGGCCTCTGCCCGGCTGCGCGGAATGGGATCGGCGCCCAGCCGCTCAGCCACGCGGGCCATCTCGGCGAAATAGCGGTCCTGGTCGGCCAGGCTCATCGACGGCTCGCCATAGCGACGCCAGCCATCCAGAAAGCAGATCGCCTCCGCCACATGGACCCAGGCCAGCAGGCGCGGATCCAGGGCGTCATAGGGACGGCCGTCGGGCAGGACGCCGTTCACCCCAGCGTGCACCTGATTGATCCGGCTGATCAGGGCCTCGGCGCGCGGCGCCGAATCGAAGGTGGTGATGCTGATGAACTTGGCCGTGCGGCGCAGGCGGCCATGCATGTCGGCGCGGAAATCCGAATGGTCCCACACGCCGGCCAGAACCTTGGGATGCAGCATCTGCAGCAGCAGGCTGCCGATGCCGCCCGCCAGCATGCCGACCACGTCGCCATGCACCCGCCACGCCACCGAGTCCGGCTCGAACAGGGCGTCGGCGCGCCGCAGCACCGGCCGCTCGCCTCGGGCCATGTCGTTGAAGACGTCGGTGACCTGTCGCCGGACGGCGCGGCGGGCGAACTCGAGCGGAGAGCGTTCGCCGGGCGCGCGCATCAGTGCAGCTTGCGCATCATCAGGGCTTCGATGCGGCGATCCAGCTGAGCGACATCGGCCTCGAGCCGCGCCTTCTCGGACGCCATGTCGACGGGCGAGCCGTCGTCGTATGTGATCTGGGCCCCCTTGGCGATCAGATCCAGGCGGTAGATCAGGGTGACGCGCCGCGCGGTCAGCCGCTCCAGCTCGGTTTCGTCCGCCATCAGGCCGCGTCCCGCCAGGCCTTGAGGGCGTCGAGCGCGCGCACGCTCATCAGCCGCTTCTTGGCGCGGCCCCGGTCCTTGGGCGGGATTTTCCTGCCCTCGGCGTCGACGCGCGGAGCCTCGAGCGGCGGCAGCAGGCCGTAGTTGATGTTCATGGGCTGGAACTTGGAGCCTTCCAGGTGGCCGCCGGTGATGTGCTCCACCAGGGCGCCGATGGCGGTCTCGGGCGGCGGCGGCGCGAGGTCGCGGCCCAGCGCCTGGGCGGCGGCGAGGCGGCCGGTCAGCAGACCCATGGCGGCGCTTTCGACATAACCTTCCACGCCCGTGACCTGGCCGGCGAACCTCAGGCGCGGCATGGCCTTGAGCCGCAGTTGGCGGTCCAGCAGCTTGGGGCTGTTCAGGAAGGTGTTGCGATGCAGGCCGCCCAGGCGCGCGAACTGGGCGTTCTGCAGGCCGGGGATCATGCGGAAGGTCTCGGCCTGCGCGCCGTGCTTAAGCTTGGTCTGGAAGCCGACGAGGTTGAACAGGGTGCCGAGCGCATTGTCCTGGCGCAGTTGGACGATGGCGTGCGGCTTTACCTGCGGGTCACGCGGGTTGGTTAGACCGACCGGCTTCATCGGGCCGTGGCGCAGAGTCTCGCGGCCGCGCTCGGCCATGACCTCGATGGGCAGGCAGCCGTCGAAATAGGGGACGTTCTCCCAGTCCTTGAACTCGGCCTTGGGTCCGTTCAGCAGCGCGTCGATGAAGGCGTCGTATTGGGCCTTGTCCATCGGGCAGTTGACGTAGGCGGCGGCGTCTCCGCCGGGGCCTTCCTTGTCGTAGCGCGACTGGCGCCAGGCGATGTCGAAGTCGATCGAATCGGCGTGGACGATGGGGGCGATGGCGTCGAAGAAGCTGAGGCTTTCTTCGCCGGTCGTCTTCAGTATGGCGTCGGCCAGCGCCGGCGAGGTCAGCGGACCGGTGGCGACGATGACGTTGTCCCAGGCCTCGGGCGGCAGACCCGCGATCTCTTCGCGCACGATGGTGACCAGCGGATGGGCTTCCAGCTTCGCCGTCACGGCCTGAGAGAAGCCGTCCCGGTCCACCGCCAGGGCGCCGCCAGCGGGGACCATATTGGCGTCGCCGCAGCCCATGATGATCGAATCCAGGGCCCGCATCTCGGCGTGCAGCAGGCCGACGGCGTTGTACTCCCAGTCGTCCGAGCGGAATGAGTTGGAGCAGACAAGCTCAGCGAGCCCATCCGTATGGTGGGCGTCGGTCTTGACGCCCGGCACGCCGCGCATCTCGTGCAGGATGACGGCAACGCCGGCCTGGGCGATCTGCCAGGCGGCCTCGGAGCCGGCCAGGCCGCCGCCGATGACGTGAACGGGAGAGGGAGAAGTGCTCATGGGGCGCCTTCTAGCCTTCGCCGTCGGCCGCGTCAGCCGTTGTTGGCGCCGCGTCTTCGGTCGTGTTTAGATCGCGGCCGGGAACAGGGGGAAGACGATGAAGGCCTTTTCGGTCACGCGCGCGCTCGGCGACGGTTTCGAGCTGGTGGGGCGTCGACCCCTTGCGGTGCTGGTCTGGGGTGCGCTGTTGACGCTTCCCTATGTGCTGATCGTGCCGATGACGATCGGTCTGCTGCAGTCGATCCCACCCACGGCCTGGGACGACAGTGAGACCATGAACAGCGAGTTCATGGCGCAGGTGATGCAGTTCCAGGCTCTTTCGAACCTGACCAACGTCGTGGCGATCGCCGCCTTGGTGTTCGTTTCGGCCGCCGTCTTCCGCGCCGTGCTGTTCCCGGAGCGGTCCAAGGCCTTTTATCTGCGCGCCAGCCTGGATGAGTTGAGGCTGGCCGTGGTGTCGATCGTGGTCTTCATCGGCTGGATGCTGGCGGCCGGGTTGGTCGTGCTCATTCTGGCGTTGATCGGTGTCAGTTTCGCCCATGCGCCTCCGGCCGTTCAGGGGCTGGCCTGGGTGTTTCTGGGGCTGATCGGGGCGGCCGCTATCGTCATCGGCTTCGCCCACATCGCGCTGATGGGCCCGGCGACCATCGAAACCGGCGATTTCGCTTTCGCGGCCGGATGGCGTGGCGCGAGGCGGTCGTGGGGGCGGCTGTCGGCCCTGACCGTCTTGTTGGTGCTGATCGCCGTCGTTCTGCAGATGTTGTTCTACGTCGTGTTGGCCGGCTTGCTGGGTCTGGCCTGGGCCATGGGACTGCTGGGCGACATCGGAGGGTTCTTCACATCGGGTGATCCGTCCGCCTGGCGCATCGATGTTGCAAGGACCTGGGGTGTGGTCGCACTGATGTTTGTGCCGGTGTCGGCGATGATGGGCGTAGTTCAGACCGTCATGCTGGCGCCGTTCGCCTCGGCCTGGCGTCAGGTCGCGCAAGCCCCGCAAGCCGCTGGCGCGCCCGACGCATCCGTGAGCTAAGCTGACGCGCCGGAATCATCGGGAGGACATCATGAGCTTTTCCGCCAGCGACGCCGCCTTCGAGGGTTTCCGCGTCGTGCGCCGTCACCCCATGACTGTGGTCTGGTGGGCCCTGGCCTACGTCGCCTTCTTCGCGATCTTTTTCGCCCTGGCGGTCGGGCCGCTGACCAGCGTCATGGCCGGCGTCGAGGCGCTGGAGCGCTCCGGCGAGCCGTCGATGGCCGAGGCTCGGGCGCTGGGCATGGCCTATCTGGCCTTGTTCGCCGTCGCCATGCCGCTGGGCCTGCTGTTCGGGGCCATATTGAACACAGCGGTGGCGCGCTCGGTGCTTCAGCCCGAACAGTCGCGCTTCGGCTATATGCGTCTGGGGATGGACGAGATCCGCGTCCTGGGCGTCACCGTCGTCATCAGCATCGCCATGGTCATCGCCAGCGTGGTGACTTTCGGGCTGATCGGCGTGGCGGCCGGCTTGATCTCGGTCGCGGGCGTTCCGGCGCTTTGGGTGCTGGTCGTGCTGCTGGTGCTGGCGGGAGCGGCGGCGATGATCTGGCTGCTGGTGCGGCTTTCGCTGGCGGTCCCGATGACGCTGGACCGTCGCAAGTTCGCACTGATGGAGTCCTTCGCCCTTACCAAGGGGCGGGTGTTCCCGATCTTGGGCATGGCGATCATCGCCTTCATCATGGCCATTCTGGTCAGCCTGCTGGGCCTGATCATCGGCCTGCCGATCCAACTGGCGGTCGGCGGCGGCATCGAGGTGCTGGGCGCCTATGACGGCCAGACAGTGTTCCAGATTCTGTCGCAGACCGCGCCGGTCCTGATCGGCTGGGCGGTGCTGAACGCCGTCTTCTCGGCCCTGCAGCTCGCCGTGGTCTATGCGCCGTTCAGCGAGGCCTACCGCCAGCTGAGGCCCGCAGCCTGACGGACGTCAGGCGCGGGCCTTGGCCCGCGTCTTGCGCACTGCGGGCTTGGCGAGTGTGGAAAGCGCGGCCACGCGCGTCTTTCTGCGCGCCTCGTGACGATCCAGCACCTCCTTGAGGTATTTGCCGGTCCAGCTCTTGGCGTTGTCCGCCACCTGCTCGGGCGTGCCGACGGCCACGATCTCGCCGCCGCCGTCGCCGCCTTCCGGACCGAAGTCCAGAAGCCAGTCGGCGACCTTGATGACGTCCAGATTGTGCTCGATCACCACGATGGTGTTGCCGGCCTCGACCAGCTCCTGAAGCACGTCGAGCAGCTTGCGCGTGTCCTCGAAATGCAGGCCCGTCGTCGGCTCGTCGAGGATGTACAGCGTCTTGCCGGTCGCCCGTTTCGACAGCTCCTTGGACAGCTTGACCCGCTGGGCCTCGCCGCCCGACAGGGTCGTGGCCGACTGCCCGACCTTGACATAGCCCAGGCCCACTCGCTCCAGCGTCAGCATCTTGTCGCGGATCGGCGGCACGGCGTTGAAGAAGCGCGCGGCCTCTTCGACCGTCATGTCCAGAACGTCCGATATGCTCTTGCCCTTGAAGACGATCTCCAGTGTCTCGCGGTTGTAGCGCTTGCCCTTGCAGACGTCGCAGGTGACGTAGACGTCGGGCAGGAAGTGCATCTCGATCTTGATCAGGCCATCGCCCTGGCAGGCCTCGCAGCGGCCGCCCTTGACGTTGAAGCTGAACCGGCCGGGGCCGTATCCGCGGGCCTTGGACTCCGGCAGGCCGGCGTACCAGTCGCGAATGGGGCCGAAGGCGCCGGTGTAGGTCGCCGGGTTCGAGCGCGGGGTGCGGCCGATCGGCGACTGGTCGATGTCGATGACCTTGTCGAAATGCTCCAGCCCCTCGATCCGGTCGAAGGGAGCAGGGGCGTCGGACGCATTGTGCAGGCGGCGGGCGGCGGCCTTGTACAGGGTCTCGATGGTGAAGGTGGACTTGCCTCCACCCGACACGCCGGTGACGCAGGTGAACAGGCCGACGGGGATTTCGCCGGTCACGGTCTTCAGATTGTTGCCCGTCGCGCCGCTGATCTTCAGCATCTTCTTGCGGTTGACGGGACGGCGGCCCTCGGGCGGCAGCTCGATCTCGCGCGCGCCGGTCAGGTACTGGCCGGTCAGGGAGTTCGGATTGGCCATGACTTCGGCGGGCGTGCCCTGGGCGCAGATCTGACCGCCATGGACGCCGGCGGCCGGGCCCATGTCGATGACATAGTCGGCCGTGGTGATGGCCTCCTCGTCATGCTCGACGACCAGCACGGAGTTGCCCAGGTCGCGCAGGCCCATAAGGCTTTCCAGCAGGCGAGTGTTGTCGCGCTGGTGCAGGCCGATCGACGGTTCGTCCAGCACATAGAGCACGCCGGTCAGGCCCGACCCGATCTGCGAGGCCAGGCGGATGCGCTGGCTTTCGCCGCCCGACAGGGTGCCCGATGCGCGCGACAGGTTCAGATAATCCAGGCCGACGTTGTTCAGGAACCGCAGGCGGTCGGTGATCTCCTTCAGGATGCGCCGGGCGATCTCCATCTGCTTGTCGGTGAGGCTGTCCTCCAGGGTCGAGAACCACAGATAGGCCTTGGAGATGGACAGCCAGCTGATCTCGGCGATGTCCTCGCCGGCCACCTTGACCGCCAGGGCCTCGGGCTTCAGCCGCTTGCCGCCGCAGGCCTCGCAGGGCGTTTCGGACTGATAGCGGCCCAGCTCCTCGCGCACCCAGGCGCTGTCGGTCTCGCGCCAGCGCCGCTCCAGGTTCGGCAGGACGCCTTCGAACGCCTTGGAGGTCTCGTATTTCCGGGCGTTGTCGTCGTAGGTGAACTTGATCTTTTCGCCCTTGGACCCGCGCAGGATCACGGCTTGCGCCTTCTCCGGCAGTTCGCGCCAGGGCTTGTCCATCGAGAAGCCGTAGTGCCGGGCCAACGACTGCAGCGTCTGGGTGTAGAGCGGCGACGGGCCACGCGACCACGGCGAGACCGCCCCCTTGTGCAGGGTCTTGTCGCGGTCGGGCACCACCAGATCGGCGTCAAAGGCCAGCTTGACGCCCAGGCCGTCGCACACCGGACAGGCGCCGAACGGGTTGTTGAACGAGAACAGGCGCGGCTCGATCTCGCTGATGGTGAAGCCCGAGACCGGGCAGGCGAACTTCTCGGAGAAGGTGATGCGGCGCGGCTCCTGGCCTTCGTCGGCATTGGCCCATTCCGCCACGGCAATGCCGTCCGCTAGGCCCAGCGCGGTCTGCAGGCTGTCGGCGTAGCGGCCCTCAAGTCCCTGCTTGGTGACGATGCGGTCCACGACGATGTCGATGTCGTGCTTGAACTTCTTGTCTAGCGTGGGCGCGTCCTCGATGGCGTAGAACTCGCCATCGACCTTGAGCCGCTGGAAGCCCTGACGCTGCCATTCGGCCATCTCCTTCTTGTACTCGCCCTTCCGGCCGCGCACGACGGGGGCCAGCAGCAGGATGCGCTCGCCCTCGGGCAGGGCGGTCAGGCGGTCGACCATCATCGACACCGTCTGGCTCTCGATCGGAAGGCCGGTGGCGGGCGAATAGGGCACGCCCACGCGCGCCCACAGCAGACGCATGTAGTCGTGGATCTCGGTGACGGTTCCGACCGTCGAGCGCGGGTTCTTGGACGTGGTCTTCTGTTCGATCGAGATGGCCGGCGACAGGCCTTCGATCAGGTCCACGTCCGGCTTGCCCATCAGCTCCAGGAACTGGCGCGCATAGGCCGACAGGCTTTCGACGTAGCGACGCTGGCCCTCGGCGTAGATGGTGTCGAACGCCAGGGACGACTTGCCCGAGCCCGACAGGCCGGTCATCACGACCAGCTTTTCGCGCGGGATGTCGACGTCCACGCCCTTGAGATTGTGTTCGCGCGCACCGCGCACGCGGATGAAGTTATGCTTTTCGGTCATGCTGTCCGGGCAACGCGGGGAGGGCCGGATCGGCTCCGGCGCGATCCTGCCATATGGGGATCAATTCGCGCGATTCAGCAAGAACAATGTGAGAACATTAGGGCTGGTGATCGAGGAAGTCGCCGGCGTTGAAGCTGATGACGCATTGATGGTCCGCGTTGTCGCGGGCCGAGCAATAGTCCGCGCCATAGAGATTTCGGGGGATCTTCGCGGTCGAGCGCGCGGTGCGGCCGTCCATAGCGAACTCTGACCCTATGCGCGCGCTCCAGGGACCGAGCGCCTCGTAGAAGGCGCGGGCCGGGGCGCCAGAGCATGTGAACAGGATGAGTTCGTCACCCCCACCGTCATGGGCGCGACGGTACGTTCCGCTCTGTGTCGCCTGGACAAAGCAGTCGGCGTACAGTCGCGCGTTGGGCGTGGCCGGGTCACTGACGATCGGCGTGTAGTCGGGTGTGATCGCCGCATCGTCTGACCCACCCCCATGGGCGCAGGCGGTGACGAGACCGCAACTGACTGCGATGGCGAACAGGCGCATGAGGAATCCTCCCGGCCGAACCGTGTCATGGCTGCAGCGTCTAAGCCAGCCGATCGCGTTAACACTTGCGCCGGAACGCATTGGCCCCCATCCTCGTTGGAGCCAAGGTTCTAACGGAGGCCAGACGACCATGATCAGCACGCTGGAAATCGCCATCGCCCTTTCCGCTCCGCTGCTCGTGCTCGCCTATGTCCTCGCCCAACCCAAGCCAAAGCCGGTCCGCATCCGCGCTCGTGACGCTGAACGGCGTCGCGGCCCGCACGCCTGACGGTCGGTCTCTCTTCGACAATCTGACGCTCGCCTTTGGGCGTGAACGCACCGGGATCGTCGGCCGCAATGGCGCCGGCAAGACCACGCTTCTGCGTCTGATCGCCGGCGAGGCCGACCCTGTCGAAGGCGCCATCACGCGTGACACGCGCATAGGCTGGCTACATCAGCGTCACGATCTTCAAGCTAACGACACCGTCGCCGATTTGATGGGCGCGGCGGCAGGTCTGGCTCGTCTAGCGCGAATTTTGGCCGGCGCAGGTGACGAAGCCGATCTGGGCGAAGCGGATTGGACGCTGGAGCTTCGCATCGAAGCCGCGCTCTCTGACGTCGGGCTCTCCAATCTGGATTTGTCGCGCCTGGCCTCAAGTCTCAGCGGCGGCGAGCAGACGCGCGTGCGTTTGGCGGGCCTGTTGCTGAACCGGCCCGACCTGCTGCTGCTGGACGAGCCAACCAATCATCTCGACATCGAAGGCCGCGCAGCGGTCGCCGGAATGCTGGAGCAGTGGCCGGGCGGAGCAGTGGTGGTAAGCCATGACCGCGCCCTGTTGCGGAGGATGGACCGGATCGTGGAGCTGTCGGCCTTGGGTGCGGCGCTTCATGGCGGGGGTTGGGATCTCTATATCGAGCACCGCGACGCCGAGCGCGAGGCGGCTGCACGCGGCCTGGAACAGGCGGAGCGAGCCATCGATCAGGCGGCGCGCGCTCGGCAGCAGGCGGTCGAGCGCAAGGCGCGCCGCGACCGCGCGGGCCGCGCCTTCGCCCAGAGCGGAAGCGCGCCGCGCATCCTGCTCGGCGCCATGGCCGAGCGGGCAGAAACGTCAGGCGCGCGCGAGCACAGGTTGGCGGACCGCAAGACGGCCGAGGCCGATGCGGCGCTGGCCGAGGCGCGGGACCGCGTCGAACGGGTTCGCGCCCTGTCGATCCCCATGCCGTCGACGGGGCTGACGGCCGGCCGCGCGGTGCTGGAGTTGAGCGACGCCGCCTGGCAGGCGCCGGACGGCCGGCGCGTGGTCGGCCCGCTTTCGCTGCGCATAACCGGACCGGAGCGGATCGCCGTCACCGGGCGCAATGGGGCGGGCAAGACAACCCTGCTGAAGCTGATCGCCGGGGATTTGACGCCCACACGCGGACGGATCGCTCGCCCGGTGCAGGCCGTCCTGCTGGATCAGGACGCCGCACTGCTGCGTCCTGAGGAGACGTTGATCGAAGCCTGGCGACGGCTGAA
The DNA here is from genome assembly GCF_004683885.1 of Brevundimonas sp. MF30-B. Taxonomy (NCBI): domain Bacteria; kingdom Pseudomonadati; phylum Pseudomonadota; class Alphaproteobacteria; order Caulobacterales; family Caulobacteraceae; genus Brevundimonas; species Brevundimonas sp. MF30-B. The sequence goes on from NZ_CP038440.1 coordinate 1,399,352, forward strand.
TCCGGAAGGATCGCCCAATGACGCGCACGCCGCTCTGGCGCGGTTCCTGTTCCGCAACACGGCGGCGCACCGGACGGTGGGCACGCTGTCGGGCGGTGAGAGGCTTCGCGCGGCTCTGGCCTGCGTCATGACCGGCGTGCGGCCGCCGGCCCTGCTGGTCCTCGACGAACCGACCAACCACCTCGATCTGGAGTCGATCGAAGCGGTCGAGGCGGCGCTTAAGGGCTATGACGGCGCCCTGGTCGTGGTCAGCCACGACGCCGATTTTCTGGACGCGGTCGGCGTGGATCGCCGGATCGAACTCTAGGCCGAGGGCAGCAGGTCGGCGGCGAACGCGCGATAACGTCCGGCGCGCACGCCGTCCGTGGCGCGGGCGATGTCCGGCGCGAAATAGTGGTCCGAGGCGTAGGGCGCGGCGGCTTCGCGCACGATGGCGAAGACGGCTTCCAGGTCAGGCGAACTGGACAGCGGGCGGTGGAACTCAATGCCCTGGGCGGCGGCCAGAAGCTCGATGCCGACCACGGCGGCGGTGTTCTCGGCCATGTCCAGCAGGCGGCGAGCGCCGTGGGTGGCCATGGAGACGTGGTCTTCCTGATTGGCGCTGGTGGGCACGGTGTCGACGCTGCACGGGTGGGCGACCATGCGGTTCTCGGCCACTAGGGCGGCGGCGGTGACCTGGGCGATCATGAAGCCGGAGTTCAGGCCGCTCTCCTTGACCAGAAAGGCGGGCAGGTCGCTCATCTTGGGATCGACCAGGATGGAGGTGCGGCGCTCGGAGATATTGCCGATCTCGCACAGGGCCATGGCGATCTGATCGGCCGCGAAAGCAACGGGTTCGGCGTGGAAGTTGCCGCCTGATATGACATCGCCGTCCTCGAAGAAGACCAGCGGATTGTCGGTCACGGCGTTGGCCTCGCGCGCCAGCACGGCGGCGGCGTTGCGCAGCACGTCCAGCACCGCGCCCATGACCTGGGGCTGGCAGCGCAGGGAGTAGGGGTCCTGAACCTTGGCGCAGTCGTCGCGGTGGCTCTCGCGAATGGCCGAGCCGCTCATGAGCGCGCGCAGGCGGGCGGCCACGTCGATCTGGCCCGGCTGGCCCCGCAGGGCGTGGATGCGGGCGTCGAACGGGGCGTCCGACCCCTTCAGCGCATCGACCGACAGGGCGCCGGCGGCGACTGCGGCGGCGAAACAGGCCTCGGCCGCAAACAGACCGGCCAGGGCCAGGGCCGTCGAGCACTGGGTCCCGTTCAGCAGGGCCAAGCCTTCCTTGGGGCCAAGCACGACGGTCTGCAGCCCGGCGCGAGCCAAGGCGGCCTCAGCGTCCAGCGTCTCGCCGTCGGCGCGAGCCTCTCCCACGCCGATCAACAGGCAGCTCATGTGCGCCAGCGGCGCCAGGTCGCCCGAGGCGCCGACCGAGCCCTTTGACGGAATGACCGGCAGAACGTCGGCGTTCACCAGGGCTATCAGCGCCTCCAGCGTGCCGCGCCGTACGCCCGAGGCGCCGCGCGACAGGCTGGCGATCTTCAGCACCATCAACAGGCGCGTCACCGCCGGCGACAGGAGCTCTCCGACGCCGCAGGCGTGGCTCAGGACAAGGTTTTTCTGCAACGTCTCCAGGTCGTCAGGCGCGATGGAGGTGTTGGCCAGCAGGCCGAAGCCGGTGTTCACGCCATAGACCGTGCGGCCCTCGGCGACGATGGCGGCGACCGTCTCGGCTCCCCGCTCGACATCCCGCCAGGCCGCGTCGGTAAGGGCGATGGTGACGGGACCGTCGAGGACGGCGCGAAGCTGGGCGAGGGTCAGCGGCGCCTGGCCGATGGTGAGGGTCATGAGGCTTTCACTCTTCAATCTTTTCGGTCAGCCGGGCCGACGCTTGGTCACCCACAGGCCGAACAAGGCCGCGATCGGAAACATCAGGACGCCGTAGATCGCGGCGGGCAGGGACATGTCGGGCCGGCCCAGCACGCCCTGGGCGATGACGATGGCCAGGGTGGCGTTGTGGATGCCGACCTCAAACGCGCTGGCCACCGCTTGTGGCTTGGCGATCTTCAACAAGCGCGGGACGATGTAGCCGACGCTCAGGCTCAGCACGCAGAAGGCCGTGGTTATGCCGCCCAGCAGCAGGAAATTGGAGGCCAGCAGGTCGAAGCTGCTCGCCACCGCGCCCGCAATGACCAGCACCAGAATCAGCACCGAGGCGATGCGCACCGGCTTGTCCATGGCGTCGGCGAAGCCCGGCTTCATCGCGCGGACGGTCATGCCCAGCACCACGGGGACGAGGACGATCATGAACACCTCCAGCGTCTTGGCGAACTGGAGCCCGACGCTCAGGTCACCCGGCTGGAACCAGGCGATCGCCAGATTGGTGATGATCGGCAGGGTCACGACGGCGATGACCGAGTTGATCGCCGTCAGCGAAATGTTCAGCGCCACGTCGCCGCGGAACAGGTGGCTGTAGAGGTTGGCGGTCGTGCCGCCGGGCGAGGCCGCAAGCAGCATCATCCCGACCGCCAGGATCGGCGGCAGTCGGAACAGCAGCACCAGGCCAAAGCAGATCGCCGGCAACAGCAGCAGTTGGCAGGCCAGGGCGACGCCGGCGGCCTTGGGCTGACGCGCCACGCGAGCGAAGTCCCCGGGCGTCAGATCGAGCCCAAGGCCGAACATGATGATGCCCAGGGCTAGCGGCAGGGCGACGGCGGCGAATTCCATAGGTTGTCCTCGAGCCGGGCGTCAGGTCACGCTGGGCAGATTCAGAGCGTGCTCGCGCGCGGCGCCCAGAGCGATATCATAGCCGGCGTCGGCGTGGCGCATGACGCCGGTGGCGGGGTCGTTCCACAGAACGCGCTCAAGCCGGGCCGCCGCCTCGGGGGTGCCGTCGGCGACGATGACGACGCCGGAGTGCTGGCTGTAGCCCATGCCGACGCCGCCGCCGTGGTGCAGCGACACCCAGCTGGCGCCCGAGGCCGTGTTCAGCAGGGCGTTGAGCAGGGGCCAGTCCGACACCGCGTCCGAGCCGTCGGCCATGGCTTCGGTCTCGCGGTTCGGGCTGGCGACCGAGCCGGAGTCCAGGTGGTCGCGGCCGATGACGATGGGCGCCGACAGCTCGCCGGACGCCACCATCTCGTTGAACATCAGGCCCGCGCGATGTCGGTCGCCCAGGCCGATCCAGCAGATGCGGGCGGGCAGACCCTGGAAGGCGATGCGCTCGCCGGCCATGTCGAGCCAGCGGTGCAGGCCGGCGTTGTCCGGAAACAGTTTTTTCATCGCCGCATCGGTCTTGCGGATGTCCTCCGGATCGCCGCTGAGGGCGGCCCAGCGGAATGGGCCGATTCCGCGGCAGAACAGCGGGCGGATGTAGGCCGGCACGAAGCCGGGGAAGTCGAAGGCGTTGGCCACCCCCTCGTCGAAGGCGACCTGGCGGATGTTGTTGCCATAGTCGGTGGTCGGCACGCCCTTGGCCTGGAAATCCAGCATGGCGCGAACATGGGTCGCCATTGATGCGCGGGCGGCGGCTTCGACGACGGCCGGGTCGGACAGGCGCTTGGCTTCCCATTCCGCGACGGTCCAGCCCGAGGGCAGATAGCCGTTGATGGGGTCGTGGGCGCTGGTCTGGTCGGTCACCAGATCGGGCCGGACGCCGCGCCGGACCATTTCAGGCAGCAGGTCGGCGGCGTTGCCGAGCAGGCCGATCGACAGCGGCGCCTTGTCCCTGAGCGACTGCTCCAGCAGCTCCAGGGCCTCGTCCAGCGTCTCGGCCATGACGTCGACGTAGCGGGTCCGCTGGCGGAACTCGATGCGGCTACGCTGGCATTCGATGGTGATGCAGGACGCCCCGGCCATGGTCGCCGCCAAAGGCTGGGCCCCGCCCATGCCGCCGAGGCCCGCAGTCAGGATCCATTTCCCGGACCAGTCGCCGCCATAGTGCTGGCGGCCCGCCTCCATGAAGGTCTCATAGGTGCCCTGAACGATGCCCTGGGTGCCGATGTAGATCCACGACCCGGCGGTCATCTGGCCGTACATGGCCAGGCCCTTGCGATCGAGTTCGTTGAAATGCTCCCAGGTCGCCCATTTGGGCACCAGGTTGGAATTGGCGATGAGCACGCGCGGCGCGTCGGCGTGAGTGCGGAACACCCCGACCGGCTTGCCTGACTGGACCAGCAGGGTCTCGTCCGGCGCCAGCGCGCGCAGCTGCTCGACGATGCGGTCGAACGACGGCCAGTCGCGCGCCGCCTTGCCGATGCCGCCATAGACCACCAGGTCCTCGGGCCGCTCCGCCACCTCGGGGTCGAGGTTGTTCATCAGCATCCGCAACGCCGCCTCGGCGGCCCAGGTCTTCGCCGTCATCTCAGGCCCGCGCGGGGCGCGAACCACTCTCGTATTCGGCTGCGTGTTCGGTTGAGTCGTCATGATCCCGTCTCTACGCTCCCGATGCATGAGCATGGAAGACTCCGAAGCCCTGTCGTGGCGAAGCGTCGCCGATCTGGTCGGCGACCACGCCGACGCGCCTGTCGCCCTGATCGGGGCGCCGCTGAATGAGCGGTCCCTGACGCCCGGGCGGTGCGACCTAGGGCCAAGGGCGCTGCGCGCCGTGCTGTCTCGCTTTTCGACCTACGACGTGGAAACGGGCCGAGAGATCGCGACCCGGGTCCATGACGCCGGCGACGTGTCCTTGAAGGCCGTGTCCCCCTCGGACGCTTTCGAGCCGGTGCGGGATGCGGTGAAAGCCCAGGGGCATCGTGGGCTGGTGGTTCTGGCGGGCGGCAACAATGCGATCACGCGGCCGGGGGTGCATGGGTTGGGCCTCGATCGGGTCGGAGTGCTGACTCTGGATGCGCATTTCGACCTGCGCGACACCGACCAGGGCCTGACCAACGGCAATCCGATCCAGGCGCTGCTGGACGACGGGCTGGCCGGCGCGCGCATCAGCCAGGTCGGTCTGGCGCCCTTCGCCAACACCCGGCGGGCCCATGACAAGGCGAAGGCGGCCGGCATCAGCGTGCGAACGGCCCGGGACTGTCGCGAGACGGGGCTGGCTGTGGTGGTCGCTCAGGAGCTTGAGCGCCTGTCCGCCCTCGTCGAGGTCATTTACGTCGATTTCGACATCGACGTCATCGACCGCAGCCAGTGGCCCGCCAGCCCCGGCGCACGGCCGGGGGGCGTCTCCGTGCACGACTTCTTCGACGCCGCGCGGGTTGTCGGCGCCCATCCGAAGGTGCGGGCCGTCGATCTGACCGAATACGATCCGTCGCTGGAGATCGGCGATCTCGGGTCGCTGACCGCCGGGCGCTGGTTCTGCGAAATCCTGGCCGGGTTCCAGACGCGATGATCCGCGCAGATTTGCTCGTCACCGACTGCCGCCTGGCGACCATGGTTCAGGGCGGCGAGCCCTATGGCGCGATCGAAGATGGGGCGATCCTGATCCGAGATGGGTGGATCGCCTGGGTCGGCGCGCGAGCTGACCTGCCCGAGTATAGCGCCGCCGAGGCCCACTTCCTCGATAACCGCTGGGTGACGCCGGGATTGATCGACTGTCATACACACCTGGTGTTCGGCGGCGATCGCTCGGGCGAGTTCGAGCAGCGGCTGGGCGGCGCGACCTATGAGGAGATCGCACGCGCAGGCGGCGGCATCGTCTCGACGGTCAAGGCCACCCGTGCGGCGTCGGAGGAAACCCTGTTCGCCTCGGCCATGGCGCGGCTGAAGGGGCTGACGGACACCGGCGTCACGACGGTCGAGATCAAGTCCGGCTACGGCCTTGATCTCGAGAGTGAACTCAAGATGCTGCGCGTGGCGCGTCGCGTTGGCCGCGAGGGCGGCGTGCGGGTTCGGACCTCTTATCTGGGGCTTCACGCGGTGCCGCCCGAGCTGAAGGCGGACCGTGGACAGTATGTGGACAAGGCTGTGGACCACATACTGCCGGCCGCCCATGCCGAGGGGCTGGTGGACGCCGTCGACGCCTATTGCGAGCCCATCGCTTTTACAGTCGAGGAGGTCGGCCGGCTGTTCGACAAGGCGAGGGCGCTGGGCCTGCCGGTCAAGCTGCATGCGGATCAGTTGTCGGACGGCGGCGGAGCGGCGTTGGCGGCCCGGTACAACGCCCTGTCGGCCGACCATGTCGAGCACACGACCGAGGCCGGCATCCGCGCCATGGGCGAGGCCGGGGTTGTGGCCGTCCTGCTGCCCGGCGCCTTTCTGATGCTGCGCGAAACCCAGGCCCCGCCCGTGGACCTGATGCGCCGCCACGGCGTCGAGATGGCCGTGGCGAGCGACTGCAACCCTGGCACTTCGCCGGTCGCCTCCATGACGGCGGCGCTAAACCTGGCCTGCGTGCAGTTCCGCCTGACGCCGGAAGAGGCGCTGGCCGGCGCGACGCGGGTGGCCGCCAAGGCGCTGGGTCCGGCGGACCAGATCGGCACGCTGGAGGTCGGAAAGGCCGCCGACCTGGCGGTATGGAATGTCGAGCGGCCGGCTGAACTCGCCTACTGGCTGGGCAAGCCGCTTCTGCGCGTGCGCTATCTGGGCGGGAATATCGTACACCCGTAGAGATTGCATTTTGACTTAACAGCGCCCTAAGGTTGCTGCCTGGCTTGGGGGCGACCGATGGATGCGCACGACTTCATTCGCAGATGGGCGAACGCCAGCATCGGCGAAAGGGCTCACTGTCACACCTTCATCCAACAGTTGTGCGACCTGATCGGCGCGCCCGCGCCGGATCAGGAGATCGCGGGCGACCTGGACTACTGCTTCGAGCGGCCGGTCTGGTTCCTGCACGATGACGGCGGCCGGCATTCGCGCTTCATCGACTGCTACAAGCGCAACTGTTTCGTGCTGGAGGCCAAACAGTCCCGCAAACGGCGCGACGGGGGCGAGCTGGATCCCCGCCTTCAGATGGAGCTGTTCGCCAGCGCCGGGCGCAAACCGGCGCGCCTGTCGGCTGAGGCGTGGGAGCGTTTGATGCGCTCGGCCAAGCGCCAGGCGGAGGGCTACGCCAAGGCGCTGGACGAATGGCCGCCGTTCCTGGTGATCGTGGACGTCGGCCGCGCCATCGAGCTGTGGTCCGACTTTCCGCGACAGGGCAAGGCCTATGCCCCGTTCCCGGACCGGGCGCGGTATCGGATCGAGTTGGAGCAACTGGCCGATCCGGTGGTCCGCGAGCGCCTGCGCCGCGTCTGGACCGACCCGATGAGCCTGGACCCGGCTCAGCATGTCGCCGAGGTCACCACCGACATCGCCGGCCGCTTGGCTCGACTGGTGCGCTCCATCGGATCGCGGGGTTGCGAGGGGCCAGACGGCCAGCCCGATCCGGTCGCCCGCGCGGCTCGGGCCAATCAGACGGCCCTGTTCGTCATGCAGTGCATCTTCGCCATGTTCGCCGACAGCGTGGGCCTGATCGAGAAGCGCGGCTTCCTGACGTTTCTGGAGGGATATCGCGGGCAGGCCGACCAGTTTCACAAGGGCGCCGGCGACTTCTTCCGCCGCATGGACGAAGGCGGCCACTGCTCGGCCATTCGTCAGGATCTGAGGCGATTCAACGGCGGGCCGTTCAAACATGTGGCGGCCCTGCCGATCACCGAGGCGGAGCTGGAGGCCCTGATCGCGGCGGCCCGGCGTGACTGGGCCTCGGTGGAGCCCGCCATCTTCGGCGCCCTGCTGGAGCAGGCGCTCGATCCGCGCGAGCGGGCAGAGTTGGGCGCCCACTACACGCCGCGCGCCTATGTCGAGCGGCTGGTCGAGCCGACGGTGATGGAACCGCTTCGGGCGGATTGGGAGGCGTTGGAGGCGCGCGCCATCGCCCAGTATCTGTCCGGCGACGACAAGGCGGCGCGGCGCACGGTGCGCGAGTTTCACCGGCAACTCTGTGCCGTGCGGGTGCTGGATCCGGCCTGCGGCACCGGCAACTTTCTCTATGTCGCCATGGGCATGATGAAGGCGCTTGAGGGCGAGGTGCTGGGCGTGCTGTCCGAGATGGGCGAGCGGCAGGCGGCGCTGGAGCTGGACGGCCACACCGTCAGCCCGGAGCAGTTCTGGGGCATCGAAAAGAACGCCTACGCCGCCTGGATCGCCGAAATGGTGATGTGGATCGGCTATCTGCAATGGCATTTCCGGCTGTTCGGCGACGCCAAGCCGTCCGAGCCGATCCTGAGAAATTTCGCCAGAATCCAGCACCGCGACGCCCTGCTCGCTTGGTCCAGGGTCGAGATGGAGCGCGACGGCCGGGGGCGGCCGCGCACCTGGCGCCGCGCCGCGCGCAAGGCCGACGAGGCGCCGCGCCTGTTCGAGGCCGAGGGCGAGGATGTCGAGATCGTGCGGTATCTCAATCCGCGCCCGGCGCCCTGGCCCGACGTTCACTTCATCGTCGGTAACCCGCCTTTCATCGGCGGCAAGGATCTGAGGCGAGAGCTGGGGCCGGGCTACGTCGACGCTCTGTGGCACGTCCGACAGGGGCGCTTCCGTTCAGCGGACCTTGTCACCGCCTGGTGGGACCGGGCCGCCGAGATGCTGACGCGTCCAGGATCAAGTCTGCGCCGGTTCGGCTTCATCACCACCAACTCGATCACCCAGACCTTTTCGCGTCGAGTGCTGGAGCACCATCTGGATGGCCGACCGCCGATGCGTTTGGTCTTCGCCATTCCCGACCATCCCTGGCTGAAGGGCGGCGACCGCGCCGCCGTGCGTATCGCCATGACGGTGGCCGAACGCGGCGAGCCGGACGGGGAAGGGCGGCTGCTGACGGTGGTGTCGGAGGAGGGCTTGAACACCGACGATCCGGCGATCGTGCTGCGTGAACGACGCGGGGTGATCGGGGCGGACCTGACGATTGGTGATGAAGCCGCCGCCGCGGTCGAGCTCAAAGCGAACTCGAGCCTCTGTTCTCCGGGCGTCAAACTGCACGGCGCTGGCTTCATGCTGACGCCTTCGAGAGCTGATGAGTTGCAAGCAGCGTCCGACCGCGATGCGCCCTGGCCAGTTCGCAACTATCGAAACGGCAAGGACTTGGCCGGCAGATCAAGGGAGCTGAGCGTCATCGACCTGTTCGGCTGGGAAGAGAGCGATGTGCGACGACGGCACCCAGGGCTGTATCAACACTTGCTGGAGACGGTGAAGCCGGAACGAGATCGGAATAACCGGGCGTCCTATCGAGAGTACTGGTGGCTGTTCGGTGAGCCTCGGCGCGAAATGCGCCCTGCGTTGAATGGCCTGAAGCGCTACATCGCCACCGTGGAAACCGCCAAGCATCGGTGGTTCCGGTTCCTGGACGGCGACATCCTGCCGGACAACAAGCTGGTGGTGGTGGCGAGCGATGACGCCCGCTTGCTGGGGGTGCTGTCGTCGCGGCTGCACAATGCCTGGTTTGTCGCGAATTCGGGCCGGATCGGCGTCTACGAGAAGGACGCCGTCTATGTGAAAAGCGCCTGCTTTGACGCGTTCCCCTTTCCCGATCTGAACGGCGCGGCGGGGCTGGAGATCGGGGCCCTGGCCAAAGAGCTGGACGCGCTGAGGGTGCGGGTGCTGGCCGATCAACCCGATCTGACGATGACGGGCCTTTACAATGCGCGGGAACGGCTGGCCTCGGGCGAGGTGCTGACGGACGCTGAGCGGTCCGTGGTGGATCGCGGCCTGGTGCGGCTGCTGGACCATCTGCACCGCCGCATCGACGAGCAGACGGCCCTGGCCTACGGCTGGCCGACCGACATAGACGGCGAGTCGGCGGTGACGGCGCTGGCCCGGCTGAACCGCGAGCGCGCCCAAGAAGAAAGCCGCGGCGTGATCCGCTTCCTGAGGCCCGGCTATCAGGCCGCGCGGGTCAAGGTCGACGGCCGGCCGGTGCAGATCGAGGCGGGCCTGGTGGCGCCTGATGCGCGGCCCGTCCTGCCGGATACGCCCGAGGGCCTGGCGTCAGCCCTGCTGGTGGAGCTCAGGCGGACGGGTGCGCCGGTCGGGGCGGAAGCCTTGGCCGAGCGGTTCGAGGGGCGCACCCGCAAGGCCCGGGTGCGTGAAATGCTGGCGGTCCTGTCGGTGGCCGGATCGGTGCATCGCACGGAGGCGGGCTGGTTTGCGGCGGGGCGTCGCGGCTGACGCCGTCGCCTGCTATGCCGCTGATCAGGAGGCGGCATGGCGAAGCACGAGACGGACGTCGTCGTTCTAGGCGGCGGGCACAACGGGCTGGTCTGCGCCTGGTACATGGCGCGCGCCGGGCTGAAGGTGACGGTGCTGGAGCGTCGAGGCGTCGTCGGCGGCGCGGCGGTGACGGAAGAGTTTTATCCCGGTTTTCGCAACTCGACCGCCAGCTACACCGTCAGCCTGCTGAATCCACGCATCATCGCCGACATGGATCTGGCGCGGCACGGGCTGCGCATCGTGGAGCGACGGCTGTCGAACTTCCTGCCCCTGGAGGACGGGCGATATCTACTGGCGGGGGAGGGGCGGACCCAGTCGGAAGTGGCTCGGTTCTCGACGCGCGACGCCGAGCGGCTGCCGGCCTATGAGGCGCGGCTGGAGGCCATAGCCGCTGTCCTGCGCGACTGGGTGCTGAAGCCGCCGCCGAATCTGGTCGAGGGCGGCTGGGCGGCGCTACCGGAGATGCTGAAGGCCCTGGCGCTAGGGCGACGCGTCGCAGGACTTGACCTAACCGGACGGCGCGACCTGATCGATCTGTTCGCCAAGTCGGCGGGCGATTGGCTGGACGGCTGGTTCGAGAGCGATCCGATCAAGGCCTTGTTTGGGTTCGACAGCGTGGTGGGCAACTACGCCAGCCCCTACACGCCCGGCTCGGCCTATGTGCTGCTGCACCACGTGTTCGGCGAGGTGAACGGCAAGCGCGGCGCCTGGGGCCACGCCATCGGCGGGATGGGCGCCATCACCCAGGCCATGGCGGCCGCCTGCGTCGAGGCCGGAGTCGATATCCGCCTGGACAGTCCGGTCGCCGAGGTGCTGACCGAAAAGGACAGGGCGGTCGGCGCGGTGACGGAGGACGGCGAGGTGGTGCGCGCTCGCGCCGTGGTCTCCAACCTTCATCCGCGGCTGCTTTTCGACAAGGTTGATCCCGCGATCGTGCCTGCGGATTTCCGGGCCAGGATCGCCGGCTATCGCTCGGGCTCGGGCACGTTCCGCATGAATCTTGCCCTTTCGGAGCTGCCGCGTTTCACGGCCCTGCCAGAGCCGGGAGACCATCTGACGGCCGGCGTCATCATCGCGCCCAGCCTGACCTACATGGACCGGGCGCACGCCGAAGCGCGGCTGAACGGATGGTCGTCAAAGCCGATCGTCGAGATGCTGATCCCGTCGACGCTGGACGACACACTGGCCCCGACGGGCGCCCATGTCGCGAGCCTGTTCTGCCAGCACGTCTCGCCCGACTTGGCCGACGCGGATCGCGAGACGGTGGCGGATCTGATGATCGAGACGGTGGATCGCCATGCGCCGGGCTTCAAGGCGTCGGTGCTGGGGCGGCTGGCGCTGGGGCCGCGCGATCTGGAGCGGCGGTTCGGTCTGGTCGGCGGCGACATCTTCCACGGCCGGCTGACGCTGGACCAACTGTTCAGCGCCCGGCCGGTGGCGGGCCATGCGGACTATCGGATGCCCGTTCCGGGCCTCTACCTGTGCGGCTCGGGCGCACACCCCGGCGGCGGCGTCACCGGCGCGCCTGGGCGAAATGCGGCTCGGGCGGTCACACGCGACCTTGGGCGCTGATCTCAGGCCTCGGCGACACCCAGGGCGCTCATCAAGGCGCTGCGGACCGTCGCTTCGGTGAAGGGTTTCTGGATCGTAGGATGGCCACGCCATTCGTCCGGCAAGCCGCCTTCCCCATATCCCGTGGAGAATACGAACGGCACGCCCCGCGCCTTCAACGCATCTGCGGCTGGAAAAACCTGACGGCCCGCCACGTTTACGTCCAGCAGAGCCCCATCCAACACGGCCTCGTCGCTTATCAAGCGCAGACCCTCGTCTACGCTCGAAGCAGGACCGACAGGGAGGCAGCCCAAGTCTTCCAGAACCGTCTCGAGCAGCATGGCGACCAGGGATTCATCTTCTATGACGAGGATCCGGCGGTCCTTGAGCAAGTGGGTCATTGAAGATCGCCCCCGTCGAGCGGCAGCGAGATATCCACCTCGAGGCCGTCATTGGAATATCGTGTTTGAAGCTCGCCGCCCAGGTCGTGTCGAACATTGCGCTCGATCAGACGGGAGCCGAAACCGCGTCGTTCGGGTGCCACGACCGGCGGCCCGCCCCTTTCCTGCCAGCTCAAGCTCAGGCGAGGCGCGCGTTGATCTGCGACGGACCAGTCGACGAAGACGCGGCCCTCCGGCGCGGACAGCGCGCCGTATTTGGCGGCGTTCGTGGCCAGCTCATGGAATATCATGCCCAGCGAAAGGGCTCGAGACGGCGCCAGTGACAGGGGCGGGCCGTTCAGCACGATCCGCTGTGCGCCATGGGCGGCGGTCTCATGCTCCAGGATCGATCGCAGGTCCGCGCCTTCCCAATGGGAGCGCGTCAGCAGGTCGTGGGTGTGCGACAGGGCCAGCAACCTCGCCTGAAAGGTCTCGGCGAAGCTTCTTGGGTCGCTGTTGGAACGCGCAGTCTGCATGGCGATCGACTGGACGGTCGCCAGAGTGTTCTTAACCCGATGATTCAACTCGTCGATCATCAACCGCTGTCGGCGATCGGCCAGAACCTTTTCGGTGACGTCGTTGCCCTGAACGAAGACGCCTATCGTGGCGTCCCCGTCGCCGCGGATGGGTTGATAGTAGAGGTCGATATAGCGGGTTTCCGCGGCCGCGTTGGGGGTCCGGTTCAAGGCGGCGGGCTGCGCATGAGCTTCCACGGCCTCACCCGTCGCATAGACGCTGTCCAGAAGATCGATGAAGCCCTGGCCCTCTATCTCGGGCATGAACTCACGAATGGGCTGATCGTGCGCAGGCGTGCGGCCTACGATGCGGTCGTAGGCGCCGTTGGTGAACTGAAACCGATGATCCTCGCCCAGAAGCACGGCGACAGCCTGCGGAGAGCGACGGAACAGATCCATCAACCGCCCGTGTTCCCGCTCAAGCTTGGCCTTGGCGTTCTCAGCCTTCTCAGCCCGGTTCAGTACGGCGCCCGAGAGCAGTCGATCCAGAGTGGGCGCGTCGCTTTCCTTGTCGGCCAGCTGCCGACGCAGGCGCTCCATTTCGGTGATGTCCGACGTGTGCTGTAGAATATAGGCTACCCGCCCTTCGGCGTCCTTCATGGGCGTATGGACAGCGCTCCAGAACCGATCCTCGAGCACGCGTCGGCCGTCCGGTCCGGTCACAGGGATGGCGTAATGGATCACAGGCAGAATATCGCGCTCGCCCGTCGCCAGAACACGTTCAAAGGAGTCGCGCAGGCGCTGGGCGCTCGCCCGCCCTTCTTCCCCGCCGTCGAATTCGTCGAAGATCACCTTGCCGAGCAGGTCGTCGCGCTGCCGCTGGACAGCGTCGAGATAGGCCTGGTTGACGCCCGCGAAACGCAATTCGCGATCCAGCACCATATACGGGTTCGCCGACGCGTCGAAGGCGGCCGCGAGTTGTTGCGCGACCTCGCTGCTCTTCGCCAGTTCCTTCAAGCCGCCCCCCTTGCGCGTAGTAGCCTGCAATGCGTCAGCGCGGCGATGGTTGCGCGACCACGACATTGAGCGCGCTCTCTAACACGAAGCGCGACTTGCGCGACGCGCGGATGAAATTGACCAGCGGGGCTGCGGCATAGCGCAGTCAACTCAGTGAGGCGTGAATGCGGCCCTTGCGCGGCATGTTACGGCTGTGTCATGTAATCGGTTACACGAACCGACGGACGGACCCTCGCAAAGGGGGCCGGGGCTGCGGGGAGACGGGAGCGATACATGCCGCCAGGAGGCAAACCCATTCCAGCCAGGCTTTCGTCATGAAGGCCGCGACTATCCGCGATGTCGCGCGCCGAGCTGAGGTGTCGGTGGCGTCGGTCTCGCGCGTTCTCAGCGGGACCGGTCCTGTAACCGATTACACGCGCCAGAAGGTCGAGGCCGCCGTGGCCGAGCTGGCCTATGTGCCGCACTCTGGGGCGCGAAGCCTTTCGACCAGCCGGACCCAGGTGATCGGCGTGATTCTGCCGGATCTCTTCGGCGAGTTCTTTTCGGAGCTGATCCGCGGCATGGATCTGGCGGCCCGCGCCGGCGGCTACCACCTCATCGTTTCCAGCACCCACGGCGACGCCGACGAAGCCGCAGCGGTTATTCGCTCAATGCGCGGCCGCGTCGACGGCCTGGCGGTGCTGTCGCCGCATGTCGACGATGCCGGGCTGGCTGAAAGCCTCGCGAGCGCCGTGCCCGTTCTGGTGATGAATGGCGGGGAAGGCGGGTCGCGGCCCTCGATCGTGGTCGACAACCACGCTGGCGCTGTGGAGGCCGTGCGTCATCTCGCTGCAGGCGGCCGACGACGCATAGCCTTCATCGCCGGTCCTCAAGACAACAGCGAAGCCGCCGCCCGACGATCAGGATATCTGGCCGCCATGGCGCAGGCCGGTCTCGAGCCGCAGATCGCCGACGGGGACTTCAGTCAGTCGGCGGGCCACACCGCCTGTCTGGAGCTGATCAGTCGAGCGCCGCGCCCGGACGCCGTCTTCGCCGCCAACGACATGATGGCCGTCGGAGCCCTGCTGGCCTTGCAGGAAACCGGACTTCGCTGCCCGGAAGACGTCGCCGTCGTCGGCTTCGATGATGTGCCGATCGCCGCTCTGATGCGGCCGTCGCTGACCACGATGAAGATCGACATCGCTGGAATCGGCCGCCGCGCGCTCGAGCGTCTGATCGACCTGATCCGAAATCGTGCCGACGCGGACGCCGCCCAGGAAGTGGTGAGGCCGGTGCTTGTCGAGCGCCAGTCCACCCGCCCTCACCACAAGACCGCCAACCATCCAGCCGCAGCCGGGCTCACGCCCGGTTTTGCGACGATCGATTCCTGAAGGGGGAGATCATTATGTTCAACCATAGAAAACTGGCCCTGAGCGCCGCCTCGGCCCTCGCCGTCGCCGCCGCCCTGGCTGCCGCGGCCCCGGCAAGCGCGCAGGTGGCGACCTCGACTATCCGAGGCAGCATTGCTTCGGCCCCGGCCGGCTCGACTGTTGTTGCGCGCAACACGGCCAGCGGCTTCACCAACCGCGCCACCGTCAACAGCCAGGGCGGCTACACCCTGTCGGGTCTACGGCCCGGCACCTATGAGGTGACGGTCACCACTAGCGACGGTCAAACGGCGACCGACACGGTCAGCATCGGCGTGGGACAGGTCGGCAATCTCGACCTCGACGTGACCGCCACGGCAGCGCCGACGCCGGGAGGCGTGGCAGAGGTCGCGGACGTCGTCGTCACCGGCCGTCGTCTGGCCGAGGTTCGCACCCCGGAAAACGCGACAAATGTGACGACCCAGCAGATTCAGACGCTGCCGCAGATCAACCGCAACTTCCTGAACTTTGCGGCGCTGGCGCCAGGCGTACGCGTCTCGCAAAACGAGCAAGAGGTGACCATCACGGCCGGCGGCCAGCGCGCCGAGGCGGTCAACGCCTTCATCGACGGCGCCAGCCTGAAGTCGAACATCATCTCGGGCGGCATCGTTGGTCAGGATGACAGCCGCGGCAATCCGTTCCCGCAGGGTTCGATCCAGGAATTCCGCGTCGTCAGCCAGAACTTCAAGGCCGAATACGAGCAGGCTTCTTCCGCCATTATTACGGCGGTGACCCGCTCCGGCACGAACGAATTCAGTGGTGAGGTCTTCGGCACTTACCGTGACGAGAGCTTCATCACGCAGGATGAGTTTGGGCGCCGAAACAATGACGAGCAGCCGTCGTTGGAAGTCCTGCAGTACGGAGCCGCGCTGGGCGGGCCGATCATTCGTGATGTGCTGCACTTCTTCGCAAACTACGAGCACAAGCAGGAAAACCGGGCCGCATCCGTTACCCTAGGCCGCCAGACGCCAGCCTATCTGGCGCAGTTCGGCGACTATGTGGGCACTTTCGCCACGCCGTTCGAGGAAGATCTCTTTTTCGGAAAGCTCAGCTTCCAGCCGCGTGAGGGCCACCTCTTTGACCTGAGCGTGACCTATCGCGACGAGGCCGACACCACCGGGGTGGGCGGCGCCAACTCGTTCGACCGCGCCACGGGTCTCGAGCAAACAACTAAGAGCGCCAACTTCCGCTATCAGTGGCAGGGTCAGGGCTTCCTGAACGAGTTCGCCGTCGACTATCGTAACTACAACTACAACCCGACCGCGCAGAACTTCGATGCCGCCGGCGCCAGCTATCGGGTGTTCGACAATGAGTTTCAGCCCTTCGGCGGGTTGGCGATCATCAACATCGGCGGGGCTGACACTCGTCAGGACATTACCGATGAGGCTCTGACCTTCCGAAACGACCTGACGCTGACGGACATCGAGTTCAACGGCGTTCACACCATCAAAATGGGCGTGAAGTTCTCATCGCAAGACTATGAGGTAATCAAAGAGTTCGGCCGCAATCCGCAGTTCTTCTACGATCTGGATGGAAACGCGAGCGGTGACGCCGACATCCCCTATCGTGTTGAACTCGGCACGGCGTTCCCGACGGTCAACCTGAACAACAAGGTCTACGGGCTTTACATCCAGGACGACTGGCAGATCACAGACCGGCTTGAACTGAACCTCGGGATTCGCTGGGACTACGAGTCGAACGCGAACAACGACGACTACGTCACGCCCCAGTCCGTAATCGGCGGGCTGGATCAATGGATTGCATCCACTGCTGGGGGCAAACCCGCAGGTTACGCGCCCAGCTGGTTCAACCGGGACGACTACATATCGACGGGTGACAATCGCTCACCGTTCAAGAACGCGTTCCAGCCTCGCATCGGCTTCTCGTATGACTTGTCTGGGGATCGGTCGACCGTGATTTTCGGCGGCGCGGGACGGTATTATGATCGCGTCAACTTCAACTTCTCGTTCGACGAACTCGCGAAACCGTTCGACACGAGGAAGAACGCTTTCTTCTCCACGACAGGGGGCGCGCCCGGCGTCGCGGACGGTACGCCTGACGATCCCTTCCTGTGGGACCCGTCTTATGCGACGCCGGCTGGCCTGGACCCGCTGCTCGCCGGGATCGAAGCCAAGGGGCAAGCTTTCCTGCTCAGGAACGACTTCGAGCCCCCAAGCACCGACCAGGTCAATCTTGGGGTTCGTCAGCGGTTCGGGGAATGGCAAACCGAATTCACCCTCGCGTATGGAAAGACCAAGAACGAGTTCACTTGGCTGTATCTCACGCGCTGCCGCGAACCGGCCTTCGGCAACGATGGTGGTGGTTTCGGCGATAACGGAGGCACCTGCGGCCCGGACGGCTCCAACCCTTTCCGCGAGTACTGGGTCTCGGACCACAACAAGCAGCGCGAGTTCGCCGCCCTCTACGTCAAGCTGGACAAGGCCTATACGCGTGAGTCCGGCTGGGGCTTGAACGTTGCCTACACCCTGTCGAAGTCTGAGCAGAACGGCGGCAACGACAACTTCTGCTTCGACTGCTTCGATGTGGAAAACTCGCCCGTTCGCCCGTCGGGCAACGACGAGCGCCACCGGATTGTCGCGAACGGCATTGTCGATCTGCCTTACGACTTCCAGTTGTCGGGCATTGTCACCCTTGGGTCCGGCACGCCTTATGACGTGTTCGACGGAACGGGATCGCAGTTCTACTACCGCCCGTACGCCGGTCGTCCCGACCGTCGATCCTTCTTCATCCCGGACGCCTTCGCCTACCGGAATGTCGATCTGCGGCTAACCAAGAACATCGCCGCCCCGGGTGGTGAACTCCAGCTGTATCTGGATGCAATCAACATCTTCAACTTCAACAACTTCACCAACTACGAAGGCGGCACCGGCTCGGCGGCGGAACCCAATCCGTTCTTCGGCACGCCGCGGGCCGTGCTGTTCCCGACTCGACAGTTCCAGATCGGGGCGCGCTACGCGTTCTAAAGGCTCCTGAGCCTTGGGGCCGCCCTTCGCGTGTCGAAGGGCGGCCCTCTTTTTTGTCTTGTTTTTCTTACGCCTTAAGGAGGCAGCTTCATGGATCGTCGTCGGTTTCTTCTCGGATCAGCCGTGGGAACAGCGGCTCTGGCGAGCGGCCTCGGACTGGGCGCCTGTTCGCAGCCTGCCGCCGTCGCCGGCTCGAGTGGTGCGGGCTTGGTCACCCTGGACCCCGTGATCGAAGAACTCCAGGAGCGCAGCTTCCGCTGGTTCTGGGATACGACGAACGCCGCCAACGGCATGACGCCGGATCGCTGGCCTACGCCCAGCTTCGCCTCCATCGCCGCCATCGGCGACGCCCTGGCCTGCTGGCCGATCGGGGTCGAGCGCGGCTGGATCACGCGCGAACAGGCCCGCGAGCGCACCCTGACGACCATCCGCTTCCTGCACGACCTGAAACAGGGCCCCGAGCCGACCGGGACCGGCGGCTACAAGGGCTTCTTCTATCACTTCATCGACATGAACACCGGCCATCGCTACGGCCAGACCGAGCTGTCCAGCGTCGATACGGCTCTGTTGATGGGCGGCATGATGTTCGCCGCGCGCTGGTTCGATCAGGATCATGCCGACGAGGCCGAAATCCGTCGCCTGACCCAGGTCATCTACGAGCGGATCGAATGGCCGTGGCTGGAGGCCCGGCCGAACCGCATCTCGATGGGCTGGCACCCCGAGAGCGGCATCATCGAGGCCGACTGGAACGTCTACAACGAGGGCATGATCGTCCTGATCATGGCTATGGGCAGCCCGACGCACCCGGTTTCCAAGGGCGTCTGGGACGAATGGTGCAGCGTTTACGACCAGAGCTTCACCGACCGCTGGGGCCCCAAGCACCTGCACTTCGGCCCGATGTTCGGCCATCAGTACAGCCACATGTTCATCGACTTCCGCGGCATTCAGGACGAATGGATGCGCGACCAGTCCGGCATTCCGGGCTTCGACTATTTCGAGAACTCCAAGCGCGCGGTCCTGGCGCAGCAGAAGTACGGCGTCGACAATCCCAAGGGCTGGGACGGCTATTCCGGCGACATCTGGGGCTTCACGGCCTGCGACGGCCCGGGTGACTTCAAACAGGTCATCAACGGCCGCGAGCGCGAGTTCTTCAGCTACTCGGCCCGCGGTCCGGGCGAACGCGAGGACGGCACCATCGCGCCGACGGCGGCGGCCGGCTCCATCTGCTTCGAGCCCGAGATCGTCACCAACTGCATCAAGGCGATCAAGGCCCAGTACGGCGAGCACCTTTACGGCCAGTACGGCTTCCTCGACAGCTTCAACCTGACGCTCAAGGAAACTGAGAACCGGCTGTTGCACGGCAAGATCGTGCCGGGCGTGGGCTGGTTCAACGGCGACTACATCGGCATCGATCAGGGGCCGATCGTCATCATGACCGAGAACCTGCGTTCCAACATCATCTGGAACCGCATGCACGCCGAGCCGAATATCGTGCGCGGTCTCAAGGTGGCCGGCTTCACCGGCGGCTGGCTGGACCAGGCGTGATTGCAGGCCCGAACAGGCGGGCGGCTCTCGCCCTGATGGCCGGGGGCGCGCTTGCGTCCACGGCCGCCTGTTCGCGCGGCGCGGCCGGGGAAACCCGGCTGCGCTTTTGGGCCATGGGCAACGAGGGGGCGAACGTCCCGGCCCTGATCCCCGAGTTCGAGCGGCTGAACCCCGGCGTCCGCGTCGAGGTCCAGCCCCTGCCGTGGACGGCGGCGCACGAGAAGCTGCTGACGGCCTATGCGGGTGACTCGCTGCCAGACGTGGCCCAGATCGGCAACACCTGGGTGTCGGAGCTGACCGCCATCGGCGCCCTGTCGGCGACGCCGGCCTTCGCCTCGGATCTTCTGACCGACCAGTTCCCGGCCGTGCTGGAGACCAACGAGATCGGCGGCCGGGCCATGGCGACGCCCTGGTATGTCGACACGCGTCTGATTTTCCATCGCACCGACCTGCTGCAGCGGGCAGGCTATGACGCCGTCCCGGGCGACTGGGCCGAATGGAAGCGCGCCATGCATGGGGTCAAGCGCGTGGCGGGCGGCGCCAGCTACGCCATCCTGCTGCCGCTGAACGAGTTCGAGCAGTTGCTGACCTTCGGCCTGCAGGGCGACGAGCCCCTGTTGAGGGATGAGGCGACGCGCGGCAACTTCTCCAGCGCGTCCTTCCTGGCGGCGCTGGAGTTCTACAAGAGCCTGTTCGACGAGAGGCTGGCGCCGCTGGCGTCCTCCACGCAGATCGCCAACGTCTGGACCGAATTCGCGCGCGGCTTCTTCAGCTTCTACTTCTCCGGCCCGTGGACGATCGGCGACTTCCGCCAGCGCCTGCCGGCCGAAACGCAGTGGGCCACGGCCGGCGTGCCGGGACCGACCGGGCCGGGCGCCTCGGCGCCGGGCGGGTCGTCGCTGGCGGTGTTTCGCTCTTCGCCCCACCAGGAGGCGGCCTGGAGCCTGATCCGCTATCTGCTTCGCCCCGACATCCAGGTGCGGTTCAACGAAATGACCGGCAGCCTGCCGGCGCGCGAAAGCGCCTGGGCCGCGCCTGCCGTGACCAACGATCCGATGATCCAGCCCTTCCGCGCCCAGCTGGCGCGCGCCAAGGCTGTGCCCAAGGCGCCGGAGTGGGAGCGGATCGTCACCGAAATGCAGATCGTCGCCGAACGCATGGTGCGCGGCCAGTATACGCCCCGCGCCGCCGCCGCAGAGATTGATCGTCGCGCCGACCGGCTGCTGGAGAAGCGCCGCTGGATGCTGGAGCGGGGGAGGGCGCAATGACAATGACCGTCCAGGCGCCGCCCGATCCTGTGCGGGCCGAAAAGCCGGCGCCGGTTCGTCGCGCCGCCAATGCGCGGGCCAGAGAGCGCGCGGCCTGGGGCTTTGTCGCCCCGGCTCTGATCGCGGTCGGGCTGTTCTTCGCCATACCGGTCGTTTCGGCCCTGCTGCTCAGCCTGACCGACTTCGACATCTACGCCCTGGCGGATCTGGACAACCTGCGCTTCGTCGGCCTGGACAACTACGGCGCCCTGCTGACCAACCCGCTGTTCTGGGGCGCGATGCGGAACACGACCCTGTTCGCTGTGCTTGGCGTGCCGCTGTCGATCGGCGTGTCGCTGCTGGCGGCGGTCATCCTGAACGCGCGGGTAGTGAAGTGGCGGCCGATATGGCGGGTGATGTTCTTCGCCCCGTTCGTCACCACCCTCGTGGCCACGGCGGTGGTGTGGCGCTACCTGCTGCACACCCGCTACGGCGTCATCAACTGGGCTCTGGAGTCCGTCGGCTTGCCCGCGATCGACTGGCTGGGCCAGCCTGAAAGCTCCATCCCCGCCATCCTCATGTTCGTGGTGTGGAAGACGTTCGGCTACAACATGCTGATTTTCCTAGCCGTGCTGCAGACCGTGCCGGACGAGCTGTACGAGGCCGCCCGCATCGACGGCGCCGGGCCGATGAAGCAGTTCCGCCATGTGACCCTGCCGGCCATCGCGCCGACGTTGTTGCTGGTCTCGATCATCTCGGTCGCCGGCTTCTTCCAGCTGTTCGCCGAGCCCTATGTGATGACGCAGGGCGGGCCGGCCCAGTCGACCGTGACGGTCCTCTACTTCATGTACGAAGAGGGCTTCAAATGGTGGAATTTGGGCTCCGCCTCGGCCGTCGCCTTCATCCTGTTCCTGTGCATCTTCGCCGTGACCCTGCTGCAGCTGTGGGCGTCGCGCCGGCTTGGGAATGACCAGACATGAGGATCAAGCCCAAGGCCCTGGCCCTGAACCTGGCGGTCGCCCTGATCGCTCTGATCGTGCTGTTCCCGCTGGCCTGGATGGCGTCGGTCAGCTTCATGTCGACGGGCGAGGCCGCGACCTTCCCGCCGCCGCTGGTCCCGTCCAACTTCACGCTCGAGCACTACCGCGACCTGTTCGTGAACCAGGGCATGGGGCGCTACGTCTGGAACAGCTTCGTGCTGGCGACCCTGGCGACCGTGCTGGCCCTCGGGTTCACCGTTCCGGCCGGCTACGCGTTCGCCAAGCTGAAATTCAAGGGCCGCGACCGCCTGTTCCAGGTGCTGATCGGCGCCCTGGTGATCCCGGCCCAGATCGGCACCCTGCCGCTGTTCCTGATGCTGAAGTCGGTCGGGCTGGTGAACACCTACGCCGGCGCCCTCGTGCCGTGGCTGGCCTCCATCTTCGGCCTGTTCCTGGTGCGCCAGTATTCCCTGTCCATTCCCGACGAGATGCTGGAAGCCGCGCGGATCGACGGCGCCTCGGAGGGACAGATCTTCCGGCGGGTGGTGCTGCCGACGCTGCAGCCCATCGTCGTGACGCTGGGCCTATTCGTCTTCCTGGGCAGCTGGAACGACTTCCTGTGGCCCCTGATCATCCTGACGGATCAATCCAACTACACCCTGCCGGTGGCCCTGGCGGCCCTGTCGCGCGAGCACGTCCAGGACATCGAGCTGATGATGGCCGGCGCCGTGGTGACCGTGGCGCCGGTGCTGATCCTCTTCCTCGCCCTCCAACGCTACTACATCCGCGGCATGCTCGCGGGCAGCGTGAAGGGCTGAACCACCCCGCGTCCGGCGCTTTCGGACGCAGAGCGGAGTCTGCCTATGCGTACCCTGTTGTTGACCACCTCGGCCTTCGTCGTCATGTCCGCGCCGGCCTTTGCGCAGGAAACGCGGGTGCTGGACAACTTCGACCGCCTGTCGGGATGGGAGGCGGACGCATCGACCGACGTGACGTCGCGAGTGTCGTCGGTCCCGGGACGGTCGGGTGGTCAGGCGCTGCGCCTGGACTATGACTTCAACGGCCGGGCGGGCTACGCCTTCGCCGCCAAGCCGCTGACCTTCGACCTGCCCGACAACTACGAGATCAGCTTCTGGGTGCGCGGCGCCGGGCCGACCAACACCTTCGAGGTCAAGTTCACCGACGCCGAGAACGAGAATGTCTGGTGGCGGCAGATGACCCGGTATGACTTCCCCGGCGACTGGTCCCTGTTCACCATCAAGCGCCGCCAGATCGACAAGGCCTGGGGGCCGAGCCCCGAACGCGTCCTGACGCGCGCCGAGCGCATGGAGTTCGTGGTGGTCGCCGCCGAGGGCGGGGCTGGCTTCGTCGAGATCGACGAGCTGACCCTGCGCGAACTGCCGCCCGAGCCCGCCGTGCCGCCGCGCCCCGTGGTCAGCGCCAGCTCGGCCCAGGGCTCCAGCGTGGCGGCCCTGGCCGTCGACGGCGATCCGCAGACCGGCTGGCGGTCAGGGCCGGGGGCGCAGAGCTTGACGCTGGATCTGGGCTACGAGCGCGAGTTCGGCGGCGTGACCTTGCGCTGGGCCGACAAGCTGCACGCCTCGGCCTATACGCTGATGGCGTCCGACGACGGGCGCGACTGGGCGCCGCTGCGCCGCGTCACCGAGGGAGACGGCGGGACCGACTGGATCATGACCACCGAGGCCTCGGCCCGCTGGCTGCGGCTGGACCTGCAGTCCGGTCCCGGCGAGGGCTATGCGCTGAACGAGATCGAGGTCGAGCCCCTGAGCTATGGCGAAGACCTGACCAGCTTCGTCACCGCCGTTGCCGACGAGGCGGTGCGCGGCTTTTATCCGCGCGGCTTCCATGGCGAACAGCCCTACTGGACCCTGGTCGGCGTCGACGGCGGCGGCGAGAGCGGCCTGCTGGGCGAGGACGGTGCGGTTGAACTGCGCCGCGGCGGACCGACCATCGAGCCCTTCGTCATGCAGAACGGACGGCTGATCACCTGGGCCGACGTGTCGATCGACCAGACCCTGCGCGACGACTATCTACCCATTCCGACCGTTACCTGGACGCACCAGGACTGGACGCTGGACGTCACCAGCTTCGCCGAAGGACGGCCCGACGAGGCGGGCCTGTGGACCCGCTATGTCCTGACCAACACCTCCAACCGGCCCGAAACTCTGACGCTGGCGCTGATGGCGCGGCCGCTGCAGGTCAATGGGCCGAGACAGTTCCTGGCCGTGCCGGGCGGGGCCAGCCCGATCCAGCAACTGGATTGGAACGGCGCCAGCCTGGTGCTGAATGATGCGGTGCGGGTGCATCCGCTGGTCCAGCCGGACCGGATCGCGGCCTCCACCTTCGACGCCGGCTCGGACCCGCGCCAGCTGCTGGCCTCGGATCGTCGCCATTCGCCGGATGAGCGGGTGGTGGTGTCGGACGACACAGATCTGGTGTCCGGCGCCATGCTGTATGAAGTGACGCTGCAGCCGGGCGAAAGCCGGACCTTCGGCTTCAAGTCGCCGCTATCGGGGGCGTTGCCGGCACCGGATGTCGTCGGCTCTGTCGAGGCTGTGCTGGACACCGCGGAAGGCCGCGTCGCCGCCGAATGGCAAGAGAAGCTGCAACGCTTCGACATGACCCTGCCGCCTCAGGCGCAGCGGATCGAACATGTCCTGCGCTCGTCGCTGGCGCACATGCTGATGTCGCGTCAGGGGCCGATCCTTCAGCCCGGCACGCGCAGCTATAACCGCTCCTGGATCCGCGACGGGGCGATGATGGCCGAGGGGCTGAACCGCCTGGGCCTGCCCGAACTGTCGGCGGACTATCTGCGCTGGTTCGCGCCCTATGTGTTCGAGAACGGCAAGGTGCCGTGCTGCGTCGATGCGCGCGGCGCCGATCCGGTGCCCGAGAACGACAGCCACGGCGAGTTCATCTTCCTGGCCGCCGAGGTGCATCGCTACACTGGCGACGAGGCTCTGCTACGCTCGGTCTGGCCTCAGGTCGAGGGCGCGATCCGCTACATGGACGAGCTGCGCGCCGAGACGAAGACGGCTGAATATCAGACGCCGCAGACGCGGCACATGTACGGTCTGCTGCCGGCCACGATCAGCCACGAGGGCTATGCCGACAAGCCGGCGTATTCCTACTGGGACGATTTCTGGGGTCTGCTCGGCTACAAGGACGCAGTCTACATCGCCGAGTCCCTGGGCGAGATGGACGCGGCGCGCCGGTTCGAGGCCGCGCGCGACGAGTTCCAGCGTGACATCATGGCCTCGATCGAGGCGACGGCCGCCTTCCACGGCATCGACTACATCGCCGGCGCGGCCGACCGGGGCGATTTCGACGCGACCTCGACCACCATCGGCCTGTCGCCGGCCGGGGCCCTGGCGGACCTGCCGCAGCCGCTGCTGAACAACACGTTCGACAAATACTGGAAGAATTTCGAGGACCGCCGCGCCAACCGGATCGGCTGGAACGAATACACGCCCTACGAGCTGCGCGTGGTCGGCGCCTTTGTGCGTCTTGGCCAGCGCGAGCGGGCGATCGAGGCGCTGGACTACTTCTTCGCGGACATGCGGCCGGCCGCCTGGAACGGCTGGGCCGAGGTGGTGCATCGCGACGAGCGCCGTCCGCTGTTCATCGGCGACATGCCCCACGCCTGGATCAGCTCGGACTACATCCGCTCGGCCCTGGATCTGTTCGCCTATGAGCGGGACAGCGATCAGGCCCTGGTCCTGGCCGCCGGCGTCCCGACCGCCTGGCTGGAGACCGAGGAGGGCATAGGCGTGCGCGGCCTGCGCACCGCCCACGGGCCGTTGAGCTACGCCTTCAAGCGCGAGGGCGGGGCCTATGTGCTGACGCTGGAGCCCACCGTGGCGCCGCCCGGCGGCTTCGTCGTGCGGTGGCCCGAGGGCGAAACGCCGCCGGCGCGCGCGACCATCGACGGCCGAGGCGCCGCCTTCGTGGACGGCGAACTGGCCATACCGGTCGGCGCGCGGCGCGTCGAAATGCGCTGACGGCTTCCCTTGCGTGACCTTGGCGCCGCGCGTGGGAGGGGTTAGGCCAGACGCCAAGGCAAACCAATCCTAGGGAGACGCACCATGGCCGACCTGGCCCAAGCCACCGACAAGATCCGCGCCGCCGTCGGCGACAACTCCGGTCTCGGCAAGACGGTGAAGCTCGACTTCGGCGATGACGGCAAGATCTACATCGACGGCTCCTCGGTTCCGAACACGGTGACCAACGAGGACAAGCCGGCCGACGCCACGGTTTCGATGAAGTGGGATGACTTCATCGCCCTGTCGCAGGGCCAGCTGGACCCGATGATGGCCTTCATGCAGGGCAAGTTGAAGATCGCCGGCGACATGATGATCGCCCAGAAGCTGGCCCCGCTGCTGAAGGGCTGATCAGCGCGAACCGCTGACTTTTTCACGGCGCGGCTCCGGACGGGGCCGCGCCGTTTGCTTATCGGAGACGACAATGGATTTTGCGCCGAGCGAACGCGGCCTGGAGTGGCGCGAGCGGGTCAAGCGGTTCCTGGACGACAAGGTCCTGCCGCGACAGGCGGACTACTGGGCCGAGGTGCACGCCGATCCCAAGCGTCAGCCGCCCACGATGGAAGCGCTGAAGGCCGAGGCCAAGGCCGCGGGCCTGTGGAACATGTTCCTGCCGGGCGAGCACGGCGCGGGCCTGACGAACCTGGAGTACGCCCCGCTGGCCGAGCTGATGGGCCGCCAGCTGTGGTCGGCCGAGGTGTTCAACTGCAACGCGCCTGACACCGGCAATATGGAAGTCCTGCATATGTACGGCGACGCCGCTCAGCAGGACCGCTGGCTCAAGCCGCTGATGGCGGGGGAAATCCGCTCGGCCTTTCTGATGACCGAACCCGAGGTCGCCTCGTCGGACGCCACCAACATCCAGACCCGGATTGAGCGCGACGGCGACCACTATGTGATCAACGGTCGCAAGTGGTGGTCGACCAACATGGGCCACCCGAACGTCGCGGTGGCCATCGTTATGGGCAAGACGGACTTCGAGGCGGCGTCGCACCAGCAGCAGAGCCAGATCATCGTTCCCGTCGACACGCCCGGCTTCCGCGTCGAGCGGATGCTGTCGGTGTTCGGCTATGACGAGCTGCCGATCGGGCATGCCGAGGTGGTGCTGGAGAACGTCCGCGTGCCGGTGGAGAACCTGATCGCGGGCGAGGGCAGGGGCTTCGAGATCGCCCAGGGCCGCCTGGGGCCGGGCCGCATCCATCACTGCATGCGCGTGATCGGCGCGGCCGAGCGGGCGCTGGAGCTGATGGTCGAGCGGCTGATGAGCCGCACCGCCTTCAAGAAGGCCATCGGCGAGCATTCGGTATGGGAGCAGCGCGTCGCCGAGGCGCGGACCAACATCGAGATGTGCCGTTTGCTGGTGCTCAAGGCCGCCTGGATGATGGACGAGGTCGGGGTCAAGAACGCGCGCTCCGAGATCGCCCAGATCAAGGTCGCGGCGCCCCGCATGGCGTTGAAGATCATCGACGACGCCATCCAGGCGTTCGGCGGCGCCGGCGTCTCGGGCGATACGCCCCTGGCCGAGCTCTACGCCAACGTCCGCACCCTGCGCATCGCGGATGGACCAGACGAGGTTCACAACCGCACAATCGCACGGCTGGAATACGCCAAGCACGGCGCCCGCTGAATGCAATAGGGCCCCTTGCGGGGCCCCTACGTTCATTTCGCTCTGTCAGGACTTGGTCTTGACCACGGGCGAGTGAGCCTCGCCATCGGTGATGTCGCCCACCTTGCTGTTGTCGGCGGGGGTGGCGTCCCTGCCGGCCCGTGCCTGGCGCCAGCTGTCGAAGTCCGACGAGAACTTCTGGCGACGCTCGTCGCGCCAGGCGTTGTAGTCCCGATCCAGATTGTTCATCTGTTGCTCGCGCCAGTGCAGGTAGTCGGGCTCGAAATCGTGATGGCGAGGATCGCCCCTAGAGGCGAGGCGGTCCGGGTCACGATCCTCCCAGATTTGCGTGCCTGGCGCATATCCGTGGTCGGGATAGGGGCCTGCCCGATGAGTTTCCGAGTTGCGGCCCTGCCCCATGCGATCGGATCGGCTGTGGTCGGCCCATCCCCGCAGGTCGTCCCGTGTGTCATAGGCTGCGGGCCCGACGCGGTCTTGATCCCGGTCCGACGACCTTCTCCCACTGCGGTCGGCGTAGTCGGCTTGCCCGCCTTGTCCGTAACGCCCGCCTTCGTTCCGGCCATGCCCATGAAGACGGCCGCGATAGCCCTCATCGCGTTCATAGCCGCTATGGGAGGACCACGGGCGGTCATCGCGGTCGTTGCGCCAGGATCGCCCTTCTTCCTGGCGCCAGTCCTCCGCCCTCAGCCGATCGCGATCGTCGTCATGATCCCGGCGTCCGAAGTCGTCCTGAGGTCGGTTGCGAAAGGGGTTCTGCATGGTCCTGATCCTCCGTGTTGGGTCATTCGACAACAGCAGGCCGCTGGCGAATGTTCCTCGCAGACCCCGCGTGTTCCGCTTGAGGTTGGATCCCGCATCCGGCACAAGAGATGTATGGCCAAGCTTGAACCGCGTTCCCCGTCACCGGACGACTGCGTCGATATTGATGCGCGTTTCGCCGCTGCGTTTGCGCAGATCGAGAAAGAGCCGACGCCTGAAGCGCTGACAGCCTTCGCCGAAGCGATATCTACGCCAGAAGATGGCGAGGCCTAGAGCGGATCAGACGTCCCACGTTCCATGTGCAGGCGCTCGGCGAGACGATTGCGCGCTCGATTCACACGGCTCTTGATCGTCCCCAGCGCGCAGCCCGCGATTTCCGCCGCCTCTTCGTAGGAGAGACCGGCTGCGCCTACGAGCACGATGGCTTCGCGATGTTCAGGAGGGAGATCGTCGAGAGCCTGCCGGAGCGCCGTCAGTTCCACGGCCCATTCCTGCGACCCCTCGGTCGCCACGCCAGCGGCGTGACGGCCCTCCTCGTCGGCCACTTCACGACTTCGCTTGGCGGCGGCTGAGTACCAGGTGTTGCGCAAGATGGTGAACAGCCAGGCGCGTAGATTGGTCCCCGCCTGAAACTTGTCCCGATACGTCCAGGCCTTGGTCAAGGTTTCCTGAACGAGGTCGTCTGCGTCCGCAGGGTTGCGGGCCAGCGACCAGGCGAATGCGCGCAGCGCTGGAATCCGGGCGATGACCGCTTCACGCCAGTCGGCCGCTTCGACAATACCCCCGCGCCAAGGCCGTGGCGCGCTGTCCTGCATGGCGTCCCGGTCGTCAGTCCGGCCATCGATTTGTGGCATGAGAGGCGCCTGAAAGGGATGCCGGCGACCAGGAGCGAGCGCCGTTGGTGCCGAAACGTCAGGTCATTGAGACCGTTCCGCAAAAGTCTTCGCCTTATCTGCGGAACGCATGCGATAAAGTCGCGTTGGCGGACAGATGACGGGGCGCTGCATCCAACGAATGGCCGGGGACTTGTCGTGAACGCTCCCTTCCCCTCGGATTCAGGGGTCCGAGCGCGGCTCGACCGATATCGCGCCGTGCGTTCCGGCATGCCGGCCTTGGCGAGAGGCTTGTCGAGCGAGGACCTCGCGGCTCAATCCATGCCGGACGCCAGCCCCGGGAAATGGCACCTGGCGCACACAAGCTGGTTCTTTGAGGCCATGATCCTGGCCAGAGATCCCGACTACAGGCCTGTCGACCCTCGCTTCCAGCAGATGTTCAACTCCTATTACGAGGCCTTGGGCGAGCGGGTGGAGCGCCCCCAGCGCGGCCTGATGACACGGCCTTCCCTGGACGAGGTCATGGCCTATCGGCGTGAAATAGACCGGCGGATGATTTCTCGGCTGGCGGCGCCTCTGGAAGAAGCGGAAACCTATCTGTTTGAGCTCGGCCTGCATCATGATCAGCAGCATCAGGAGCTGTTCCTGATGGACCTTCTTCATCTGATGTCGCGCTCTCCGCTCGATCCGGCGGCCTATGAGACTGAGCCCGTCGGCAGGGCTCACGCCCGCCCGATGGGTGGTCGGGAACGGTTCGACGCCGGACTGATCGAGATCGGCGTCGGCTGCGACACCTTCGCCTTCGATAACGAACGGCCGCATCACAAGGTCTGGCTGGAGCCTTTTGAATTGGCTCGGGATCTCGTCACCAATCGCGAGTGGTGCGAATTCATTGAAGATGGCGGATATCGCAGGCCCGACCTGTGGCTTTCCGACGGCTGGGCCCTGTGCCAGTCGGAGCAGTGGCGGGCCCCTCTCTACTGGCGGCGGGAAAAGACGCCCGGCTGGAGCGCTCAATCGCTGACAGGTCGGCGGCCGGTCCATCCGGAGACGGCGGTGCGCCATGTCTCTCACTATGAGGCGGACGCCTTCGCGCGCTGGCGTGGCGCACGTCTGCCTACCGAAGCCGAGTGGGAGCACGCCGCATCAGCCCGCACCAAAGCCTTCACGGGGCTCTTCGACGAAGTCTGGCAGTGGACGGCGAGTCCCTACGTGGCCTACCCCGGCTTTCGCCCGACCCAAGGGGTCGCCAGCGAATACAATGGCAAGTTCATGTCAGGTCAGATGGTTCTGCGAGGCGGCTCGTTCGCGACCCCGGCCGGCCATGAACGGGTGACCTATCGCAATTTCTTTCAGCCGCATCAGCGATGGGCTTTCACCGGAGTCAGACTGGCATGGGATTGAACGCGGCGCAGGCGCCGGCTCTTGGGGGCGTTCCGGACGCGGAAGTCGATCGATTCAGACAAGACCTGATCCAGGGCCTGGGACGCGCGCAGAAGGCGTTGCCGCCCAAGTGGTTCTACGACGCCGAAGGTTCGAAGCTGTTCGAAGAGATCACGCGGCTGCCTGAGTATTACCCCACGCGCCAGGAGGCGGCGCTGCTCCGGGCGCTGGCGTCCGATTTCGCGGAGCGGATAGGTCTCAAGGCCGTCATCGTCGAGTTCGGATCGGGCGCCAGCGAAAAGACCCGCATATTGTTGGACGCGCTGGATCACCCTGCGGCCTATGTGCCGCTGGACATCAGCCCGGACGCGCTACATCAGGCGGCGGAGCGCATAAGGTCGCGCTATCCGGACCTAGAGGTCGTGCCCATTGTCGGCGACTTCGAGCGCCTGCCCGCCTTGCCCGACGGCTTGGAGGGCGAGCGCCGCCTCGGCTTCTTCCCAGGCTCGACAATCGGCAATCTGGAGACCGAAGACGCCATCAAACTTCTGCGAGCGGCGCGGCGCATGCTTGGAGATGAAGCGCTTTTTCTGCTCGGCGTCGATCTGGTCAAGGACGAGGAAACGCTCGTGACGGCCTACGATGACGCCGCCGGCGTGACTGCCGCGTTCAATCTCAACGTTCTGAGGCGCGCCAATCGCGAGTTGGGCGCCGACTTTGACATCGCCGCCTTCGCCCATCAGGCCGTTTGGAACCCGCAGGCTGAATCCGTGGAGATGCACCTCAAGGCCATTCGCCCCACGAGCGTCCAGATCGCCGGCCAGCCCTTCACCTTTGCTGAAGGCGAGACGATCCACACGGAAAGCTCTCGCAAATTCACGCCAGAGAGTCTTAGAGCGCTCGCGGTGGCGGCCGGCTGGACCCTCGAGCGGCTGGACCATGGCCCGGCGCCGTCGGTGGCCTTGGCGCTGCTGCGGGCCTGAACAAGCGAAAAGCGCGGCGACCGAAGTCGCCGCGCTCTGATCGAAGGCTGGACGATGTCAGCCTGCCGGTGGAACCGGCGGGTTCGGGCCGTTGCGCGCGCCATGAGAGGCTTCGCCGCCTTTCCGGCCCGCCTGCGCCGCCAGATTTCGGTCCTGCGAGAAGCTGCGTTTTTCGCTCGGGACGCTGGCGCCGCCCTTGCGAGCGATCTCCCTCTGGCGCGCCGGATCCATGGAGGCGAACCCCCGCTTGGATACGCCCGATGCTCGAGTAGGTTGACCTTCAGCCATGGGCTGGCTCCTTTCCTGGCTTGGCGTTTTTCTTGGGGTCTGAACCCGGGGACACGGCCTAGGTTCCTGCATCTCCGCGTTTTCATTGCGACCCGCAGGGGGCCGCTTGCAGGCTATCCCAAGGCGCGGAACGGCTCAGGTCGTCAGAGGGGTGTTCGGCGGAAATTCGGGCGGTGCGCCGCCTGGATCGATGTCAGGCCCTTCCGGCGAGGGAGGGTGGACATCCGGCCGCCCAGGCTCTGACGGCGGCATCTCCTGAGGCGCGGGCGAGGGCGGATTTTCCGGCTCATTCGGCTGCGGTGGGTAGATTTCCGGTTCAGGCGGAGTGGGATCGACGTGGGTCATTGGGCCTCCTTCCCGAGACCAACGCCGCGGGAACCGGACCGTTCACCGGAACCGGCGAGCGGACTGATCCATTTCCCGAAGATCATTCTGCAGGAGGCCTCGATGTCCGACCCCTATGCTGCTTCGCCCGAGATCGCCGACGACGAAGATGACCGCCCCAGCGCGGCATTGGAGCGTGAAGGCGACGCCATCCTGAACGGCGAGGATCACCACGTCGCCTCGCTGCGGCGCGCGGTGAGGGATGATCTCGACGAGGGCCGGCAGTGGTTCGTCGCACGCAGCGCTCGAGCACGGGCGGCCGTGCAGGACGAGCCCGTTCGCGCCACCCTCTACGCGCTGGGCCTGGGCGTGATCCTCGGCCTAATCCTGTCCCGCTGAGGGCTTCCGGCTTAGGACGGGCCTGAGGCCGGGCGCGAAATCGGCGCGCCGGCCAGCGCCTGATCCGACACGAAGGGATTGGTCCGCCGTTCAGCGCCGAACGTCGAGATCGGTCCATGGCCCGGCACGAACGTCACGTCATCGCCCAGCGGCCACAGATGGGTGACGATGGCGTTCAGCAGGGCGGCGTGGTCGCTTCTGGGAAAGTCGGTCCGGCCGATCGAGCCCTGAAACAGCACATCGCCGACTTGGGCGAAGCGCGCCGCGCGGTTGAAGAAGACCACATGGCCCGGCGTATGGCCCGGGCAATGCAGCACCTCCCATTCGGTCTCGCCCAGCGTCAGCGTATCGCCATGCGCCAGCCAGCGCGTCGGCGTAAACGGGCGGGCGTCCGGCAGGCCATAGGTGCGGCCGGCCTCCTCGATATTGTCGATCCAGAACTGATCCTCGGGATGCGGGCCGATGATGGCGCGCCCGGTCTTCTCCTGCATCTCGGCGGCGCCCCCGGCATGGTCGAGATGCCCGTGCGTGATCCAGATGGCGTCCAGCGTCAGGCCTCTGCGCGCCACCTCGCCCAGGATGGCGTCGACCGACGCGCCCGGGTCGATGACCGCGGCCTTGTTGGTGGCTGTGCACCACACCACGGTGCAGTTCTGCTGAAGCGGGGTGACCGGGGTGACGAAGACGCCGATGGGGGACTGGCTCATGCCAATGAGATAGCGGCTTCGATGGCGGGGCGAAACCGCCCGTGCGACGGCCGCTTGCGTTGACCTTTGGCGCCTTCATCGACATAAGGGCGGGCTTCGAGGCGCCGCTCGCGAGAGCGGCCCTTCTTGCTTTATCCCAACCGCGTGCGCCGGCGTATCGCCGCCCCGCCCCAGAGCGTTAGAAGCCCCGACCATGCAAGTCGTCGAAAAGTCGAACGAAGGCCTGAGCCGCGTGATCGCGGTCACCATTCCCGTCACCGAGCTGAACGAGAAGCTGGAGGCCCGGATCAAGGAAGTCGCCCCCCAGATGAAGCTGAAGGGCTTCCGTCCGGGCAAGGTGCCGGCCGCCCACGTCAAGAAGACCTTCGGCCGCGACTTCATGGGCGAGATCGTCAACGCCGCCCTGAACGAATCCAGCCAGAAGGCCCTGGACGACGCCAAGCTGCGCCCGGCCGCCCCGGCCGAGATGAAGCTGACCTCCGACATGGACAAGGTCGTCGCCGGCCAGGAAGACCTGGCCTACGAAATGTCGCTGGAAGTCATGCCCGACTTCACGCCGGTCGATCCGGCTTCGCTGAAGCTGAAGCGCCCGACCTATGAGGCGTCGGACGCCGATCTGGACGAGGCGCTCAAGGAACTGGCCGGTCAGGCCAAGACCTACGAGGACAAGAAGGGCAAGACGGTCAAGGCCGCCGACGGCGACCAGCTGACCATCGACTTCGTCGGCAAGCTGGACGGCGAGAAGTTCGACGGTGGTTCGGCCGAGGACGCCGAGCTGGTGATCGGCTCGGGCCGCTTCATTCCCGGCTTCGAAGAGCAGCTGAAGGGCGCCAAGGTCGGCGAGGAAAAGACCATCGAGGTCACCTTCCCCGAGGACTATCAGGCCAAGCACCTGGCCGGTAAGGCCGCGACCTTCGACGTCACCGTCAAGGCTATCAAGGCCGAGGCCGAGGCCAAGATCGATGACGAGTTCGCCACACGTCTGGGCCTGGAATCGCTGGACAAGCTCAAGGAGCTCCTGCGCGCCAACCTGAACCAGCAGTACGTCGGCGCCGCCCGCTTCAAGCTGAAGCGCGCCCTGCTGGACCAGCTGGACGAGAAGCACTCTTTCGACCTGCCGCCCAAGATGGTCGACGCCGAGTTCGAAGGCATCTGGGCCCAGGTCCAGGCCGACAAGGAAGCCGGCAATCTGCCGGAAGAGGACGCCAAGAAGTCCGAGAAGAAGCTCAAGGAAGAGTACCGCAAGATCGCCGAGCGCCGCGTGCGCCTGGGCCTGGTGCTCGCCGAGATCGGCCGCGCCAACAATGTCCAGGTCACGGATCAGGAGCTGAACAACGCCCTGATGGCCGAGGCCCGCAACTATCCGGGCCAGGAGCGTCAGGTGCTGGACTTCTATCGCCAGAACCCCAACGCCGCCGCCCAGATGCGCGCCCCAATCTATGAAGAAAAGGTCTGCGATCTGATCTTCGAAAAGGCCGATGTCACCGACGAGGCGATCTCGAAGGAAGACCTGCTGAAGGACGAAGACGAAGGCTGATCGGCCGCGTCATCGCGACAGAATGAAGGGGCGGTGGAGAGATCCACCGCCCCTTTTGTCATTGCCCGATGAAGGGGAGCGTTACTTGGCCGCCTCGATCGCTGCGTTCAGAGCGCGTGGATCGATGCTGGGCTGGGCCTGGCCATTGACGAAGAAGGTGGGAGTGCCGTGCAGCTGCAGCGCTGCCGCTGTCGTGTGGATGTCGGCGATATGGCGTGTGACGTCGTCAGAGGTGATGGCGGCCTGAGCAGCGGCCAGGGCCACGCCGTTTTCGCTCAGAATGCGATCCACCGCCGCGCGATCCAGCGCCGGCTCGGCCATCAGGCCTTCATAGATCGCCAGATACTGGCCCTGCTGATGCGCGGCGAGCGCGGCGCGGGCGGCGTAGGTGGAGCCGTCGTCGTCGGGCCGGTCCAGGATCGGCCAGTCCTTGAACACGAAGCGTACCTCGGGATGCGCCGCCATCAGGGCGCGGAACTCCGGCGCCACCGCCTTGCAGCCGGGGCAGCGGAAGTCGAAGAACTGGATGACCGTCACCTCGGCGTCGGCTGGCCCGAAGGTTGGGTCTCGGGGATCGATCGCCAGCAGGTCCGGATTGGCGGCGGCCGCCTGATTGATCGTGTCGACCACGGCGCCCTCCTGGGCGGCTTGGCGGGCGGCCAGCACCTCGTCCAGAACCTGCGGATTGGCCAGCAGATAGGCCCGCACCTTGCCGCCGAAATCGCCGCCCGTCGCATAGGGGAGGACCGCCGCGGCCAGGGCGACGACGGACAGGGCCAGGGCGGCGCCGGCCATGCGGACGGGCGTCAGCGGGGAGGGGCGGGGGGCGGGCGCGCGCTCGGGCGTCTCGGTCGGCGTGGGATCGGTCATGCGTTCTCGGTTAGGCGATTCAGCCGGCCGGCGCCACGACGGCGGGACGATTGCGCTGCTGGCGGCGGTCCAGCGCCTCGACGTCGTCCATGGTGGCGCCCGACGCCAGCACGATGTCCATGGCGCGCCGCCATTCCATGCTGTTTCGGTCCAGCATGTCGCGAGCCCGCAGGGCGAACTGGGTGGCCTGTTGCGTGCGTCCCAGCGCGAACCAGTATTCGGCCGAGGCGAGGCGCGCTTCGCCTTCCTTGCCCTGGCTCGCGTAGGCCTGGCTGATCAGGCGCCAGGCCATGGTGTTGTCCTTTTCCAGAGCGAGCGCGCGCTTCAACTGATCGACGGCCTCATCGAGCCGGGAGGAGTCGTTCGTCTCGATCAAGGCGTGGGCCAGGTTGATGCGCAGCAGGGGGGCGTCGGGCTTCAACTGCACCGATCGCGCGTGCGATTCCAACGAATCCGCCGGTCGGCCCTCCTC
Source organism: Brevundimonas sp. MF30-B (assembly GCF_004683885.1). Lineage (NCBI taxonomy): Bacteria > Pseudomonadati > Pseudomonadota > Alphaproteobacteria > Caulobacterales > Caulobacteraceae > Brevundimonas > Brevundimonas sp. MF30-B. The sequence goes on from NZ_CP038440.1 coordinate 1,435,339, forward strand.
GAACAGGATCTGGCCGCGCAGCTCCCAAAGGTAGGGATTCTCGGGCTGCTCGGCGAGCAGCACATCGACCGCGTCCAGGGCGGGATCGGTCTGACCATTCTTGAACAGCGCGATGGCGCGGGCGTACCGGGCGGGGTAGGCGGTCGCCGACGCCGGATAGTCGCGCAGCGTTTGGTTCGGCGAGTCCATGAAGGCGTGGATCTTGGCGAGCACGATGGCGTGCTGGGCCATGGCCTCGTCGCTGTCGCGCTGACCGTAGTTGGGGGCCTGTTCCACGGGGCGGCGCAGCGCCTCGATCCGCTGGCCTGACAAGGGGTGGCTTCGGAAATAAGGATACCGTCGGGCGTCGGAAAAGACCTCCTGAGAGCGGAAGTTCTCGAAGAAATCGACGAGGCCCTTGCCCGAGATGCCGGCCCGATCAAGCGCGCGCGCCGCCGTGATGTCGGCTTCGCCTTCCTGGCTCTGCATATAGCGCAGAGCGCTGAGCGTGCCGAAATACTGGCTGGACGCCATGAGCGCCGCGCCCGCGTCCGGCGCGCCAGCCACGGCGGCCAGAGCCCCCAGGGCCATCGTCATCAGGAACGGCTGCATGCCTGCGCTTTGCGCGCCGTCTCGCAGCGTGTGGCGGTTTTTGATGTGACCAGCCTCGTGCGCGATCACGCCCAGAAGTTGGTTCGGGTTGCGGGTTCGGGTGATCAGGCCGGTGTTCAGCCCCATGATGCGCCCGCGTGTGGCGAAGGCGTTCAGGTCCGGATCGCTGATCAGCAGAATCTGGACCTCATCGGGCTCCAGACCCATGGCCACGAAGACCGGGTCGGACCAGCCACGTATGATCTCTTCGATTTCGGTGTCGCGGATGGCGCCCTGCGCCGCAGCTGGGGCGGCGGTCATGAGCACGCTTGCGGCCGCAACGGCCGCACCAGCCATTCGAGCCAGTCTGGAAAGGCCCAGTTTGCGCAGGGGACGGGGAAGCCGGCTCATGATCTGCTCCGTTCGCTCCCCCGTCTTGTCCAGACTAATCGTGTCCGATCAGCGGCGCCACCATCCGCGTTTCGGCTTGGCCGGTGGAGCGGTGATCTGGTTCGGATCGTCGGCGATTATCGAAGACAGGTCCGCTTCGGGCTGCGGCGCGGGCTTGGCTTCGACGATGACCACGGCCTCGGCCGCCGCCTCGGGTTCGCCTTCCAGCACCGCTTCGATGGCCTCCTCGACCTTGGCGGCCAGGTTGGGCGCCACGTCCAACTCGGCCGGCTGAGGCGTTTCGTCCGCCGCGTCGATGTCCGAGACGGTCGCGGTCTCGACCGCCACCTTGCGGCGCACGCGGCGACGCTTGGGCTCGGCCGGGATGGCGACGGGGGCGGCGTCCTCGGTCTGTTCGGGCTGAGCCTCGCCGTCCAGGACCGTGGCGATCGGCGCATCGACGTCGCCCTCGATCGGCATGCCTTCGCCGGTGGCGCGGCCTTCGACCTTGGCTTCGTGGCTCAGGCCGCCTTCGCCCGAGCGATCCCGGCCGCGGCCGCGGCCGCGCCGGCGACGCCGACGACCGCTTTCACGGTCCTCACTGTCGTTCTCGACCTCGATCCGGACTTCGCGGCCCTCGTCGTCGGCGCCCTCGGCGCCGTCGGCGGCGGCGTCGGCCTGGGGCCGGTCGCCGTGCGGGTTCAGCGGATCGAACCAGACATAGGGGTCGTCAAGCGACGGCGTGCGGCCACGCACCCAGAAGAAGGCGTCGCGTTCGCCGTCCTCGCGAACCCGGCGACCGCCGCGACGTCCGCGACGACGCCGGCGTCCGGCCTCGTCCTCAGTCTCGTCAGATGCCTCGAGAGCGGGGCCGGTGTCCTCGGCCTCGTCGCGCGGCCCGCCGCGACGGCGGCGTCGACGGCCGCGGCCGCGACCTTCCTGACGCTCGCGCGCCTCGTCATCGTCGGTGTCTTCGCGGGCCAGGTCGGCCTCGTCGGCGTCGTCTTCGTCGTCGCCGATGGCCTCTTCCTCGTCGTCCTCGTCCTCATCTTCCCAGGCCGAGTCGTCGAAGTCGTCCTCGAGGTCGGCCGGCGTCAGACCGGTCACCTCGGGCACGAAGTCCTCATTGGTCTCGATACGATCCAGCGAGTGCTCGCCCTGACCCAGGCTATCGTCGATCAGGACGACGACGTTCAGGCCGCGCTGCTGCAGCAGGCGCTGCAGATAGTCGCGCTTGTGGTTCAGAATATAGAGGCCGACGGCCGTGCAAACACGCAGATTGACGACGCCCGCCCCGTTCTTGCCGGCTTCGATGTCGACGGCGCGCAGGGTCATCAGGGCGGCGCTTTCCGCCGAACGGATGCGGCCGGCGCCCTGGCAGTGCGGGCAGACTTCGGTGGCGCCCTCGATCACGCCCAGGCGGCGGCGCTGACGGCTGATCTCCATCAAGCCGAAGGGCGAGATGCGACCCATCTGGATGCGGGCGCGATCCTTGGCCAGGGCGTCCTTCAGCGCTTTCTCGACGGCGCGGTTGTTCTTGCCCTCGTCCATGTCGATGAAGTCGATGACGATCAGGCCGGCCAGGTCGCGCAGGCGCAGCTGACGGGCGGCCTCGACGGCCGCTTCCATGTTGGTCTTGGTCGCTGTCGCCTCGACATTGCGCTCCTTGGTGGCGCGGCCCGAGTTGACGTCGATGGCCACCAGGGCCTCGGTTTGGTTGATGACCAGATAGCCGCCCGACTTCAGCGGCACGACCGGCTGGTGGATCTGGGTAAGCAACTCTTCGATGCCGTTCGCCGCGAACAGCGGGCGAGACCCCTGGTACAGGTGTATCTTGCGCGCCTGGGACGGCATCAGCACGCGCATGAAGTCGCGCGCTTCCTTGAAGCCTTCGACGCCTTCGACCTGAATGCCGTCGAAGTCCTTGTCGTACATGTCGCGGACGGCGCGGCGGACCAGGTTCTCTTCTTCGTAGATCAGCGACGGCGCATTGGAGCGCAGGGTCGTCTCGCGGATTGTCTCCCAGAGGCGCAGCAGATATTCGTAGTCGCGCTTGATTTCGGCCTTGGTGCGCTTGGCGCCGGCGGTGCGAATGATCAGGCCCATGCCTTGGGGCACGTTCAGGGCTGCCGCGGCGGCCTTCAGGCGCTTGCGGTCGGTGGCCTGGGTGATCTTGCGCGAGATGCCGCCGCCCTTGCCGGTGTTGGGCATCAGCACGCAATAGCGGCCGGCCAGCGACAGCCAGGTGGTCAGGGCCGCGCCCTTGCCGCCGCGCTCGTCCTTGACGACCTGCACCAGCAGGATTTGGCGGCGTTTGATGACGTCCTGGATCTTGTAACGGCGCATCAGGCGCCGCTTCAGCCGCTCTTCGTCGGCCAGCTTGGCTTCGGGGTCGGCCTCGTCGTCGGTCGATTCGCGGCCCAGATCGTCTTCGTCTTCGTCGTCGTGCGCCTCGGCCATGATGGCTTCGCGGTCGGCGACCGGGATTTGGTAATAGTCGGGGTGGATCTCGTTGAAGGCCAGGAAGCCGTGGCGGTTGCCGCCATATTCGACGAAGGCGGCCTGAAGGCTGGGCTCTACGCGGGTGACCTTGGCGAGATAGATGTTGCCGCGCAGCTGGCGCTTGGTCTTCGACTCGAAGTCGAATTCCTCAACCTGGCGTCCGTCCACGATGGCGACGCGGGTTTCTTCCGCGTGCGCCGCATCGATCAGCATTGTCTTTGACATAAAGGGTCTCTCTGAGGCGCGCACAGGGCCGGCCCGAGAGCGTGATCGCTCCGGGTCTGGCGGCTCGCCGAATAAGGATGGGGGCCAAAGCGCGCGTCATTCCGTCGCCGGAGGCGATTTCGGCGAAGGCTCGCCGGTCGGAAGCGCAGGCGTATAGGCCCATGGGTCGGTTCGGTCCTGGATGCGGCCGCACCCCGTCTGCAGGGGCCTTCGCGCCGATCCGCTCGTCGGACCGGGGGCGAGCCCGTCGGTCCTCTGATGGGTGAAAGTCACGCCGCGAGGAGGGCGCGTCCAAGCCGGCAAGCGGCAGACGCGATCGTTCGCGAACGGACGCAAACATAGTCACGCCTTCGCCATAAGGAAAGCGGCCTGAGTGAAAGGGCGTATTTCGGCGCGCCTTAACCCCTCGCTGACCATCCTGAGGCACAATGCGGGCTAAGAAAGTATGGTGGGTCGCCGTCAGAATGAACGGTCAGTGTTTCAACCTGTCCCGATGGGGGCTGCGCGAGTGGGCGATGACGGCCGTGGCCGCAGCCGTGTTCTGCGTGGTGCTGCTGGCGGCTGGGCGCGGACTGGCTTTCGGGGCGGCGGGCGAGGTCTTGGGGGTCCGTTTCGGCGGCGACGCCGAGCGCACCCGGGTCGTCATCGACCTGGAGAAGACCACGCGCGGCCAGGTGGTCGCCAACGGCTCGCAGGGGCGCGTGGACGTGTCACTGGCGTCGATCGGCGTCGGGCGCGGCCTGGCGGGTTCGGGATCGGGTCTTGTTCAGTCCTGGCGTGTGGACGGGCAGGGCGGCGGCGCCCGCGTCCAGCTCGAACTGGCGCGCAATGCGGAAATCGAGCGCCGCTTCCTGCTGCCGCCGGCCGATGGCGTGGCGCACTACCGGTATGTCATCGACTTGAAGTCGACGGGCGGCGCAACGGCCTCTACGCCAGGCGGCGCACGACCCACGGCCCCGCGCCCTGAACAGCGGCGCGCCGAAAAGCCCTTGATCGTCATCGACGCCGGCCATGGCGGCAATGATCCCGGCGCGGCCGGTCTCCACACTCAGGAAAAGGTCGTCACCCTGGCCGCGGCTCAGCAGCTCAAGGCCGAGTTGGAGCGGACGGGGCGCTACCGCGTGCGCATGACGCGCGAAGGCGACCGCTATGTCGCCTTGAACCGCCGCGTGGAGATCGCCCGCGCTCTGGACGCCGACCTGTTCATCTCGCTGCACGCCGACGCCGGATCCGACGCCGTGCTGCGCGGCGCCAGCGTCTACACCCTGTCTGAACAGGGGGCGGGTAGGGCCGTGCGCGAATACACGCGCGGCGACAACTGGCATCAGAACCTGCGGCTGCCGGGGCGCGACCCGTCAGTAGACCGCATCCTTCTGGACATGACCCAGCGCGCCACACAGAACCGCTCGGCCCAGTACGCCCGCGTATTGCTCACCCATCTGGAGGCGGCGGACCACCCCATGCTGCGCCGCAGCCATCGCGACGCGGGCCTGGCGGTCCTTCTGGCCCCTGACGTGCCGGCCGTCCTTCTGGAGATGGGCTTCATCACCAACCCGGAGGATGAGCGCCTGCTGACCGACACCCGTGCGCGGGGCCGCCTGATGCGCACCGTAGCCGAGAGCATCGACCGCTACTTCCGCGAACCCGCGGCGCCGGTCCAAATTGCCGCGGGGGGCGGCGCTGGCGCTGGCCGTCCGTAATGGAACGAGCCTGACTCCAGCGGCCGTCGCTCAGGTCTCGGGGGCTTCGGCGAGCGGACCGCCTATGGACCAGACGTGGCCAAAGGGGTCGCGCAGCTGACCATATCGGTCGCCCCAGAACTGGTCCTCCATCGGCAAGATCGGTTCCGCCCCGTTGGCCAGGGCCCGCGCCCACCACTCGTCAGGATCGGCGACCTGAAGATGCAGGGTCACGCCCTTGGGCTTGATGTCGGCCTCGCCGTGATACTCGGGGAATTCGTCGTTCAGCATGACGCTGGCGCCGTTGATGCGCAGATGACAGTGCATCAGCCGCTCGCCGTCCTCGGCAAGATGGCGCGTTAGCTCGGTCGCGGCGAAGGCGCGCTGGTAGAACTCGCTGGCCGCCTGGCCCCCGCGTGAGGGGATGGTCAGGTGCGGGGTGACGCCGCCGGTCGGGCCCTGTGGGTTATGGTCGTCGGACATGATTTCCTCCGTGCATGCGATGCTAACGCGTGAAAAGCCGTCGGCGACTGCCTATCTCTGACAGTTCATGAGCGATCTTTTCGAAGCCTCCGGCATCCATCCCCCTGACGCGCCCCTGGCCGACCGGCTGCGCCCCCGCACGCTGGACGAGGTGGTGGGCCAGGATCATCTGCTGGGCGAGGGCGGGCCCATCCGGCGCATGATCGAGGCGGGCCGGCTGGGCTCGATGATCCTGTGGGGACCGCCAGGCACCGGCAAGACCACCATTGCGCGCCTTCTGGCTCAGGCCGCGGGCTATCAGTACCAGCAGATCAGCGCCGTCTTTTCGGGTGTGGCCGACCTGAAGAAGGCGTTCGAGCAGGCGCGGGTGCGGCGCGCAGCGGGGCAGAGCACCCTGCTGTTCGTCGACGAGATCCACCGGTTCAACCGCGCCCAGCAGGATGGCTTCCTGCCCTTCGTGGAAGAGGGGGTGGTCACCCTGGTCGGGGCCACGACCGAGAACCCCAGTTTCGAGCTGAACGGCGCCCTGCTGTCGCGTTCGCAGGTCTATGTGCTGAAGCGGCTGGACGACGCGGCGCTCGATCAGCTCCTGGCGCGCGCCGAGGCGCATGAGGGCCGGCCGCTTCCGCTGACGCCCGAGGCGCGTCAGGCCATGGCGGCGCTGGCCGACGGCGACGGCCGCTATCTGCTGACCATGTCCGAGGTCCTGTTCGACCTGCCGCAGACTGAGCCGATGGATGTGCAGGCCCTGGCTGGCGTGCTTCAGCGCCGAGCCCCCGCCTACGACAAGAGCCGGGAAGAGCACTACAACCTCATCAGCGCGCTGCATAAGTCCGTGCGCGGCTCGGACCCCGACGCGGCGCTGTACTGGCTGGCTCGGATGCTGAACGGCGGCGAGGATCCGCTGTATCTGGCGCGGCGCATCGTGCGCATGGCGGTCGAGGACATCGGCGAGGCCGACCCACTGTCGATCCTGGTCGCCAATGCGGCCAAGGACACCTACGACTTCCTGGGCAGTCCCGAGGGCGAGCTGGCGCTTGCTCAGGCTGTGGTGCACCTGGCCACCGCGCCGAAGTCCGTGGGCGTCTACGAAGCCTTCAAGGCCGCCAAGCGGGCCGCCCACGAAACCGGCAGCCTGATGCCCCCAGCCCATATCCGCAACGCTCCGACCAAACTGATGAAGTCGCTGGGCTACGGAAAGGGCTATCAGTACGACCCCGACACGCCAGAGGGCTTCTCGGGCGCCAACTTCTTCCCCGACGAGATGGAGCGGCGCGTCTTCTACAAGCCCAAGGGCGAGGGCCACGAAGAGAAGATCAGGGCGCGCCTCGACCGCTGGGCCGAAATGCGGGTCCGGATGCAGGGCGAGAATGGGGACAACTGAACGCCGTTCATTGTTAACCGCCTCGACTTGGGTTTAGCGTCGCGACTTGAACTCCTGGGGAGGGGGCGATGATCGAACTGATGCGCAATCCACGCACGCCGTGGCACCTGTGGCTGGTGGGCGTGCTGTCGCTGCTGTGGAATGGTTTCGGGGCCTGGGATTTCATCCAGACCATTACCCGAGGCGAGGCCTATATGCGGGCCATGGGTTTCGGCGACGACATGATCGCCTATTACAACGCCATGCCGACCTGGATGTACGGGCCCTGGGTTCTGGGCGTCTGGGGCGCGGTGATCGGCTCGGTTCTGCTTTTGGCGCGGAGGCGCTGGGCGGTCGTGGCGTTCGCCCTGTCCTTCCTTGGTGCGCTGATCAGCCTGATCTACGGCAAGCTGATCAATCCGCCGCCGGCCCCCACGCCGGAGATGGCGGCCATGGCCTGGATGCCCTACGTCATCCTGCTGATCGCGGCCTTCCTGCTCTGGTACGCCTGGGCCATGGCGAAGCGGGGCGTGCTGCGCTAACCCCGGCGGGTGACCCGCGCGCCCGTTGAGTTGAGCCCCGAAGACATCGCCGCCGTCCGCTCGTGGGTGATCCACGAGGACGCGCATCTGATCGCCTTCTCCAAGCCGTCGGGCCTGTCCAGCCAGGGCGGGCGGATCAAGGCGCATACGCTGGACGACCTGCTGTGGGCCTTCATGCGCTCGAACGGCAAGCGGCCTGAGCTGGTGCATCGGCTGGATCGCGACACCTCGGGCGTCATTCTGGCGGCCAAGACCAAGCCCGCGGCCGGCGCGCTGGGCAAGGCGATCCAGATGCGCAAGGTGTCCAAGACCTATCTGGCGCTGGTGTCCGAGGCGCCCCAGCCGCGTGACGGACGCATCACCGCGCCACTGCGCCGCGAAGAAATCGGGCGCGAGAGCTATATGCGCGTCGTCGCCTTCGACGCGCCGGGCGCGCAAGGCGCCGAGAGCGGATATCGCACCCTGACGGTCAGCGAGGACGGCGCCCTGGTCGAACTATCGCCGGTCACGGGACGGATGCATCAGCTGCGGGTGCATATGGCGTCGATCGGGCGACCGCTGGTGGGAGACGTTCGGTATGGCGGCGCGCTGACGTTCGGCGGACGCGCGGCGTCGCGGCTGATGCTGCATGCGGCCTCCCTCAGCTTTCCGCATCCCGACACCGGCGAGCGCACGACCGTCTCGGCGGCGCCGCCCGAGGATTTCCAAGCGGCGATGCGGGCGGCGGGGCTGGCCGGGAACGAACCGGGGGCATGAAGCGCTAATCCGGTGACAACCGGAGACAACGCCATGAAGCGCCTCGCCATTCTGCCGATCCTCGCCGCCTCGACGCTGGCTCTGTCCGCCTGCGCCAGCCTGGCGCCATATGGACCGCAAACGTCGGCGGGCGGGCAAGGCTTCACCGAGCAGCGGATCGAGTCCAACCGCTTTCGCGTGAACTACTATGGCGTCGGCGCGCCGGGTCCCGTGGCCGATCTGGCCCTGCTCAGGGCGGCCGAGCTGACGACCCAGCAGGGCTACGACTGGTTCGAGGTGACCCAGCGCTGGATCGACGGCCGTCCCGACAGCGCCGGCGGCGTGCGTCCCTCGGTCGGCGTCGGCTACAGCTCTGGCCGCTATGGCGGCTATTCCGCCTCGGGCGTGGGCGTGGGCCTGGGACTGAACTTCAGCGGTCCGTCGCCAACGTCGACCACGCTGGAAGTCGTCATGGGCCGTGGACAGCGTCCGGACCGTCCCAACGCCTATGATGCGCGCGGCGTCCAGGATTCGGTGGGGACCCGTCGCGGCCGCTGATCTCAGAAGGGCCAGCGCGCCATGGCCGCGGCGAAGCTCACCAGCGGGACGAACATCAGGGCCATGATGCCGAGGCGATTTCGCGTGGTCGTGATCTCGACGGCAGCTGGCTGGAAATCGGGCCTGTCGCGCGCCGACTTCGCCCATCGCAAGAAGCTGAGCGTCGGGCCGATCGACAGCAGGCCGATCAGCATGAAGGTCGCCAGCTTGGCCCAGAAGAAGGGGTTGGCTTCGTAAAAGGCCCAGCCCTTCCCGCCCCAGACGACGCGCGCAACGCCGACGCCCAAGACAAGTGCGGATGTCATACCGACGCCGGCGTCGATGCGCGCCAGCCGGCGAGCGTCGATGACGGGCGCGGCCACCAGGGCGCGTTCCAGCACCACCATGCCGAACAGGCCGAACACAAGGACATGATGCAAGATGGCGAGCAGCAGGTCGGGCATGGCGGCTTCGCTTTCGGTGCAGCCTCTGTAATAAGCCGCCGATGATGACACGTTTTCTGCTTGTGGCGAGCGGCGGGGCCTTGGGGGCCATGGCGCGCTATGGCGTGGGCATGGTGGCCTTGCGCTGGGGCGGGATTGGCGGCTGGCCCTGGGGGACCTTTGCGGTCAACGCCATGGGCGGTCTGCTGATGGGGCTGCTGGCGGGCTGGCTGGCCTTGCGCGGGACCGCGGGGCAGGAGAGCGTTCGCCTGTTCGCCGCCGTCGGTCTGCTGGGCGGTTTCACCACCTTTTCGGCCTTCTCGCTGGAGACGGCGCTGATGATCCAGCGACGGGAGTTGGCGCTGGCGGCCGCCTATGTCGCCGGCTCGGTGGTCGTGGCGATCGGGGCGCTGTTCGTCGGGCTTTGGCTGGCGCGGAGGGCCTTCGCATGAGCCGCGAAGTCCAGACCCTGTACGTCGCCGAGGCCGAGGACGGCATTCGCCTGGATCGGTGGTTCAAGCGCCGCTGGCCGCACCTGTCGCACATCCAGGTCGAGAAGATGGCTCGCAGCGGCCAGATCCGCGTCGACGGCTCGCGCGCCAAGCCCCAGGACCGGCTGACCGCCGGCGCGGCCATCCGCGTCCCGCCTCTGCCCGACGCCAATCCGCGCCAGCCGGGCGACAAGCACGAGCTGACCGAGCGCGACGTGGCCTACGCCAAGTCGCTGGTGCTCTATGAGGACGACCTGGTCATCGCTTTGAACAAGCCGCACGGCCTGGCGGTGCAGGGCGGCACCAAGACCACCAAGCACGTCGACCGCCTGCTGTCGGCCTGGGGCGAGGGGATGGATCGGCCGCGTCTGGTGCATCGCCTGGACCGCGACACCTCGGGCGTGCTGCTTCTCGGCAAGGGGCCCGAGGCGGCCAAGCGGCTGGCCGGCGCCTTTGCGCGTCGGCAGGCCAAGAAGACCTATTGGGCCATCGTCATCGGCAATCCCAAGCCCGTGGCGGGCCAGATCGACCTGGCGCTGAAGAAGACCGGCATCAACGACTTCGAGATGATGCGCACCGCCGATCCCAAGGATCACGGCGCGGAACCGGCCGAGACGGCCTATGCGACGCTCAGCCGGGCGGCGCATCGCGCGGCCTGGATGGCGCTGAGGCCGTTCACGGGGCGGACCCACCAGCTGCGCGCCCACATGGCCGCGATCGGGCATCCGATCCTGGGCGACCCCAAATACGGCACCGAGCAGTCGACCGAGCTGAGCGGGCCGCTGCGCCTGCAGCTTCACGCCAGACGCATCGAGCTGGACCATCCCGGCGGCGGCAAGCTGATCGTCGAGGCCCCGCTGAGCCCCGAGATGAAGGCCGGCTTCGCGCACTTCGGCTTCTCGGAGGACGAGGCGGACGAGGACCCCTTCGCCGGAGTGAGGCGCCTGCGTTGAGGCCTCTGGCGGTCTTCGACATCGACGGCACCCTGGTCGACAGCCGAGTGCTGATCCACGAGGCGGCGGTGGCCGGCGCGCGGGCGGTCGGACTGCCGGACCCGACCTATGACGAAGTTCGCCAGACGGTGGGTCTGTCGCTGCCGGTCGCGATGCGCGCGCTGGCGCCTGACATCCCGGACGCGGCGCTGGATCGGTTCGTAGCAGGCTTTCAGGCCTATTTCCGGGCCCACTACGATGCGGGGCGCGAAGAGCCGCTGTATCCAGGCGTCGACGACATGCTGCGCCGTCTTCGCAAAGACGGCTGGCGGCTGGCCCTGGCCACGGGGCAGAACAGGCGGGGCGTGGCTCGCAACCTGGCGCGGGCGGGGTGGGGCGACACCTTCATATCGGCCCACTGTGCGGAGGACGGGCCGGGCAAGCCGGATCCGACGATGCTGCGCGCGGCCATGACCGCCTGTCGGGCCTGCGCCGCCACCACGGTCATGATCGGCGATACCGGCCATGACCACCGCATGGCGCTGAATGCCGGGGTGCCCGCCTATGGCGTGGCCTGGGGCTTCAATACGGTGGAGGAGCAACTGGCCGCTGGCGCCGTGATGGTCGCTTCGGACTGGCCGGACCTCGAAGCCGCGCTCGACCGTTTCGCTGTCCAAGCCTTCGAGATCGCCTGATGCATATTCCACCGATGGATCCCAACGTCGCGGCCCGAAAGGGCTTTCGCGAGTCCGAAGAGCGCATCAAACGCTTCTGGAAGACTGCCAGCACGGAGGCGCGCGACGACGGCTGGGTCGTTCTGCTGGACGGCCGGGCGCCCAAGACGCCGGCCGGCGCCGCGCTGATCCTTCCGACCGAAGCCGCGGCGCAACTGGTCGCGGATGAGTGGAACGCTCAGGGCGAGCATCTGGCCCCCGCGACCATGCCGGCTACGCGCCTCGCCTCCACCGCCATCGACCGCATCGGCCAGGCCCGCGAGCCGGTGGCCGACGAGATCGCCGCCTACGCCGGCTCGGACGCCCTTTGCTACATCGCCGAGGCGCCGACCGGCCTGATCGAACGCCAGGCCCGCGAGTGGACGCCATGGCGTGAGTGGGCGGCGCGCGAACTGGGCGTCGCGCTGCATCCGGCGGAGGGCATCGTGCATCGCGCCCAGCCGGCCGAGTCCCTGTCGCGGGTGAAGGCGCTGGCGCTGGAGCTAGACGACTTCGCCCTGACGGGTCTGGCGACGGTGGTGCCGCTTTTCGGATCGGCGGTGCTGGGTCTGGCGATGCAGCGAAGCGCTTTAACGGCCGAAGAGGCGTTCGAAATCTCGCGGCTCGAGGAACGCTTCCAGGAAGAGCAGTGGGGCCAGGACGCCGAGGCTGCCGAACGCGTCGCCGCTCGCCGCGACGAAGCCGTGCTGTTGCAGCGATGGTTCGAGGCGCTGCGCGCTTAACTTTCCAAACTGGAAAGTTTTGACTTGCCAGCACGGAAAGTCTGCGTCATTTTCCGCCATGGAAAGTGAGGAAGACATCATGACCGACGACAACCAAAGCCCGCAGGACGCGCTGGCCTCCATCACCGCCGCGCGCGCCGGAATCGTCAAGGACACGCGGTATCCGCTGTCCTGGGACCTGGGCTACGGCGCGATCTGCGGCGCCCTGGTGGGCGGTCAGGCCCTGCCGACGCTGTGGGCAGGGCTCGTTCTGGCGTTCGCCATGGTGGGCCTGGTCCTGTCAATCCGGGCCTGGCGCAAGGAGATGGGCTACTGGGTCAACGGCTATTCGCCGCGCCGGGCGCGCTGGGTGGCGATCGGCCTGGCGGTGGTTCTGATCGCCCTGATGGGCGTGTCGCTCTGGTTCCGGTCCAATGGCCTGCACTGGGGCGGCCTGATCACCTTCGCGCTCGGCTTTGTGGCGGCGGTCGTGGGCGGGCGGCTGTGGATGAGGACTTGGAAGGCGGAGTTGGCGGAGGAGGGGCAGTGAGTGCGGCCTTTGACCCGATCATCCACGCGCCCGGACGGCTTCAGCTCTGCGCCATCCTGTCCAGCGTTGACGAGGCCGAGTTCACGGTGCTGAAGGAGGCGATCCAGGTGTCGGACTCCGTCATGTCCAAGCACCTGAAGCTGCTGGAGGAAGCAGGCTATGTCACCGTGTCCAAGGCCGCGCGCGAAGGTCGACAACGGACCTGGGCGGCCCTGACGAAGGCGGGGCGTCAGGCCTTCACCGCCCATGTGGCCGAGTTGAACCGACTGGCCGCCGCGACCCTGCCGGCCTGAGGGTCAGAAGAACAGCGAGGCTTCGCCGCGCAGGATCGCTTCGGCCTCAGACGTGTGCTTGGCGTCGGAGCGGTCATGCAGAACCAGGGGCGGCAGGAGGCGCAGCGGGGCCTTGCCGCCCCGAACGGCTTGGACCAGTACCCGCTTGGCGGCTTCGTCGGCGTGGGGCTGGACCGGGCGAATGGCGAAGGAGCCCGCCTTGGCGCCCAGCAACGCCAGCAGGTCGGCCAGGCGATCCGCGCGGTGAATGACGATGATCCGGCCGCCGTCCTTCGTCGCTGCCAGCAGGAAATCGGTCCAGGCCTTCAGTCCGTCGTCGGCCAGCCACGCCGCGCGTTTGCCTTCGGCGGGCGCGCGCAGAGCGTTCGCATCGTCAAAGAAGGGCGGATTGGAGACGGCCCAGTCGAACCGCTCGAGACCCAGCGCGCGAAATCCAGCGGAGACGTCGCCGCTGATGATCTCCGCCGGTGCGCCGTTGATCGTGGCGTTCCAGCGCGCCAGGCTGGCGGCGTCGACTTCGCGCTCCAGCCCGGTCAAGCTGACGCCGGGCCGCCGTTTCGCCACCTGCATCAGCACCGCGCCAGCCCCGGATCCGGCTTCGATCAGACGCTCGCCAGGCCGGGCGTCGACGGCGGCCGCCAGCAAGGCGGCGTCCATGCCGGCGCGATAGCCCCGCTCGGGCTGCATCAAGCAGACACGGCCGCCCAGCAGCCTGCTTTCGACGGCGTTCGCAGGGGCGGAAGAGGACGGGTCTGACACGGCGATCCTTCTTGACCCATAGGGGGCGCGCCACCATTGTGCGCCGCATCGCGACCGGGCAAGCCGGCGCCTGGATTTATGCGGTCGCAACGACGGCCGCTTCGGTGGTGAAAGAGTATTCCATTGGACGCTGCAACCGTCGCCGCTCCCCGCGCCAAGGGTGACGTGGAGGCCCTGGGCCGTCTGGCCCAGGCCGACATGGCGGCGGTCGACGCCCTGATCCTGGAGCGAATGCAGTCCGACGTGCCGGTGATCCCGCGCCTGGCCGAGCATCTGGTCGCGGCGGGCGGCAAGCGGCTGCGTCCGCTGCTGACCGTCGCCGCAGCGCGAGCGGTGGGCGCGACCGACGACATCGAGGCCCCGCGCAAGCTGGCCGCAGCGGTCGAGTTCATCCACACCGCCACCCTGCTGCACGACGACATCGTCGACGGGTCGGAGATGCGGCGCGGCAAGGTCGCGGCGCATCTGATCTGGGGCGCCGCGTCGTCGGTTCTGGTCGGTGACTTCCTGTTCGCGCGCGCCTTCGAGCTTATGGTCGAGACGGATTCAATTCGTGCGCTTGGCGCTCTGGCTCAAGCTTCGCGCGTGATCGCTGAGGGGGAGGTGCTGCAGCTGACGCGCGCGCACGACCTGAATCTGGATCAGGCCACCTATCTGCAGATCATCCGCGCCAAGACGGCCGAACTGTTTGCCGCCGCGGCTGAATCGGGCGCCGTGGGCGCCGGAGCGGACGAGGCGTCGGTGAAAGCCCTGCGCGACTACGGCATGGCGCTGGGCGTGGCCTTCCAACTCGCGGACGACGCTCTGGATTACGGCGGGGCGTCCGAGGCCCTGGGCAAGAACGCCGGCGACGACTTCAACGAGGGCAAGGCGACGCTGCCCCTGCTGCTGGCGGTCCAGCGCACGCGCGGGCGCGAGGACGCCTTCTGGGAGCGCACCGTCACCAAGGGCGAGCGCACGCCGGATGACTTCCGCCGGGCGCGCGAACTGATCATCGGCACCGGGGCGGTGGGCGCGACCCTGGATCTGGCGGGCGACTACGCCGATCAGGCCAAGGCGGCGCTGAGCGTGCTGCCCGCTGGCGAATGGCGCGAGGCGCTGGAGCGTCTGGCCGACTTCTCCGTAAGCCGCGCCGCCTGATCTAGAGGCCGATCCGCGTCCGCACCTGTTCCGGGGTTACGCCATCGCCGCGCAGCTCCGCCAGCGTCACCGAGCGGTCGCGCTTGGCGTAGCGGCGACCGTCCGGCCCGCTCAGCAGGCGGTGGTGGCGATAGGTCGGCGCGGGCCAGCCCATCAGGGCGTGGATCAGACGCTGGATGTGCGTGGCCTCGAACAGATCTTCGCCTCGGATCACCTGGGTCACGCCCTGCAGGGCGTCGTCGTGGGTGACTGCGAGGTGATAGGCGACGCCGGCGTCCTTGCGCGCCACGATGATGTCCCCCGCCGCCTCTGGGCGCGCCGCCAAACGGCCGGTCTCGCCGTCGGGGCCTCGGCCGATTTCATCGAAAGACAGGGCGGCCCAGGCCTCTTCTCCCAGCGCCTCCCGCGCGCGATCCAGCGAGAGCCGCCAGGCGAACGGCCGGTCAGAGCCCAGAAGGCGAGCTTCCTCGTCCGGCGCGTGGGGTCCGGGACGCACGGCCTCGACGGGGCCATGGGGCGCGTCGCCGATGGCGGCGGCGACCTCCTTGCGGGTGCGGAAGCACCGGTACAGCAGTCCGCGCACCCGCATCTGCTCGATGGCGGCGGCGTAGTCGTCCAGATGATCCGACTGGCGCCGCACCGGTCCGTCCCAGTCCAGGCCCAGCCAGGCGAGGTCCTCGAGGATGCCCGCCTCATACTCGGGACGGCAGCGCGTAGGGTCGATGTCCTCGATGCGCAGCAGGAAACGTCCGCCCGCGTCACGCGCGGCCCGCCACGCGGTCAGGGTCGAATAGGCGTGGCCCAGATGCAGCCGGCCGGTCGGGGAGGGGGCGAAGCGGGTGACGAACAATGATGGAACTGCGTTAGATCACAAGGAGGTGTATTGATTGCGTGGCCATGGCTTGATTACCTGAGGTTGCCTTGGGGGGAGGCTTGCCATGTTATTGAAAAAGTTTGTTTTGACGGCGTCACTCATTCTGTTCAGCGGTTCGATCTCCGCAATGACAGTCCGACCAGCTAGCGCGTGCGTAGGCGAAAACTGCCCTGCTCACTGCGATTGTCTCTACGAATGCCAGCAACGGTATGCCGGTGAGCTTAACGAGTTGATCAAGTGCAATGAGGGGTGTCACGTCGTCTTCCCTTGCACCAGCCATCCCTGCGGTCTTTCCACTCCCCTGTAACGGCTGTTTATTGTAGCGAGGGTTTCTATGGCCCTCGCTCCGACCTCGTCTCAGATCGCCGCCGCGCGTCAGGCCCTTGCCGCCGCCGACCCGGCGCTAGCGCGGGCGCATGCGACGACGCCGGAGTTCGAATGGCGGCTGAGGCCCGGCGGATACGAAGGTCTGTTCCGCATGATCGTGGAGCAGCAGGTGTCGGTGGCGGCCGCCGCGTCGATCTGGGCGCGGGTCGTGGCGGGGCTCGACGGGACGGTGACGCCCGAGGCCGTGCTGGCGCGCGATGTCGAGACACTGCGCGGCTTCGGCCTGTCGGGTCAGAAGGCGACCTACGGCCGCGAGATCGCCCTGGCCCAGGCCGAGGGCCGGATCGATTTCGACCATCTGGAGCGGCTTGACGACGCCCAGGCCGTCGCCGCCCTGACCGCCATCAAGGGTGTCGGAAAATGGACGGCCGAGACCTTCCTGATGTTCTGCGAAGGCCGGCTGGACGTGTTTCCGGGTGGCGACGTGGCGCTTCAGGAGGCGATGCGTTGGGCTGACCGCGCTGAAACCCGACCCAATGAGAAGCAGGCCTACGCCCGCGCCGAATTGTGGCGCCCGCACCGCGGCGTGGCGGCGCACCTGCTGTGGGGCTGGTATGGCGGGGTGAAGCGCGGCGAGATCGCGCTTGAAGAGGCTGAACAGAAGGCCGGGGGAAGCGACTGATGGATCCCACCATCGCACATCCGGACCGTGTTCTGCCGCTGCTCGATTTCGCGGGCGTGGCGGTGTTCGCCGCCACCGGCGCCCTGGCCGCCGCGCGGGACAAGCACGACCTGGTGACCTTCTCCTTCTTCGCCGCCGTGACAGGCGTCGGCGGCGGCACCCTGCGCGACCTGCTGATCGGCGCGCCAGTCTTCTGGGTGCAGGACTGGCGCTATATCGCGGTATGTCTGGTGGCTGCGGCGGCGGTCTGGGTGACGGGCAACCGCACCTGGCGCTTCCGCGCCCTGCTGTGGCTCGACGCCCTGGGGCTGGCGGCCTACGGCGTGATGGGGGCGGCCAAGGCGGCCGCCTTCGGCGTATCGCCGCTGATCTGCATCGTCATGGGAGCACTGACGGCGACCTTCGGAGGCATCGTGCGCGACCTGCTGGCCGGCCAGCCCTCGGTGCTGCTGCGCCGCGAGATCACTATCTCGGCCGGCATCCTCGCCGCGGCGACCTTCGTCGGCCTGAAGACGCTGGGCGTGCCAAGCTGGCCGGCCGCCTTCGCCGGGACCGGGCTGGGCTTTGCGCTGAGGGCCGGCGCCCTGACCTGGGGGTGGAGCCTGCCGTCCTTCCCCGGCGCGCCGACGCGGCCCTAGATCAGATCCAGGATCGTCTCGACCGGGCGGCCGATGCGCGCGCCCTTGTCCGTCTCGACGATGGGCCGCTCGACCAGCACGGGGCGAGCGATCATGGCGTTCATGATCTTATCGTCAGATGCGCCCGTGTCGGCCAGCTCCACCGCCTCGGCTTCCCGGCGGCGCAGCAGCCCCGCGAGACCCAGGCCCGATCTTTCGGCCAGACGCATCAAGGTTTCGCGATCCCAGCCGGTCTTCAGATATTCGACCACGGTCGGCTCCACGCCGTGTTCGCGCAGCAACTCCAGCGCCTTGCGCGAGGTCGAGCATTTCGGATTGTGGAACAGGGTCGGCGTCATCGTCAGCGGGCCGCTTTCAGGCGACGTAGATAGACCGCTCCCTTGAGCGCTGCGCCAGACAGCACGACCAGGATGGCTGTAGCCACCCAGTCCACCGCCACCAGCCAGACTGGCACGGGAGATGGGGCGACCTCGGCCATGCCGCCGGTGAGGATCGCCGCCACGTTCATGAAGGCCCCCCAGCCGGTCAGGATGAGCGCGGCCATGGGGATGAACCGGGTCATCTTCGTCCACTGGAGCGCGGCGATCAGTCCATAGACCAGCAGAGTGAAGATGGCGGCGAAGACGGCCGCGACCGGCATGACGAGTTCCAGCGCCACGGCGCCGCCGGCCATGTTCTCCAGTTCGGGCGTCGCAAGCGCCATCGCCGCCTGGGGATTGACGCCCATCCAGCCGATCAACACCACGCCTGCCGCCGCATGGGCCATCAGGCCGACCGCGCCCAGCCGCGCCGCGCGCTGCGCCTCCAGCATGCCGCGCGGTTCGCGCAAAGGATGGGCGGCCTGTAGCCAGGGCTTGAGATCGAAGGATGCCATGGCCGCCTCCTATCGTCCGACGCCGCGAGACGCCAGCCTTCACCTTTGAACGCCGCGCCGCTAGGGTCGAGCCATGCGGATTCTGGATGAAGACAGGGCCGTGCTCGACCATGTCGCGGCGCGGGCCGAGCGCATCGTCGGGCGCGCGGTGGACTGGGCCAATCTGAACTCGGGCAGCCGAAATCGCGGCGGGCTGGAGGCGGTGCTGGACGCCCTGGAGGCCGAGGCCCGGCGTGTCCTGCCCGAGGCGGCCATCGTGCGCATAGCCACCACGCCTGCGGTGGTCGTTGGCGACGATGCCGTGGCGCGAGAAGAAGCCTATTCTGACGCTCTGAGCCTATCGATCCGGCCCCAGGCCCCGATCCAGGTCGTGCTGACCGGCCATTACGACACCGTCTTCCCGATCGACAGCGCCTTCCAGACCGTGGCCGTTCGCGCGGACGGCGCGCTTAACGGGCCGGGGATCGCCGATATGAAAGGCGGCATCAGCGTCATCCTGGCGGCGCTGGAGGCGTTCGAGACCCACGCGGCCAAGGGCGGCGTCGGCTGGACCGTGCTGCTCAGCCCGGACGAGGAAATCGGCTCGCCGGGCTCGGCGTCGTTGCTGGCCGAACTCGGCGCGCGCGGGCATCTGGGCCTGACCTACGAACCCGCCCTGGCGGACGGTTCGATGGCGGGTGCGAGGAAGGGCTCGGGCAACTTCCACCTGATCGTGCGCGGCCGGTCCGCCCATGCGGGGCGGGCCTTCCACGAGGGGGCCAACGCCGTGGCCGGCGCGGCCGCCGTCGCCGTCGCCTTGCACGCCCTCAACGGCCAGCATGAGGGCGTGACGGTCAATGTGGCCAAGATTTCGGGCGGTGCGGCGCTGAACGTCGTGGCCGACCATGCGGTGGTGCGCTTCAACGTGCGCGTCCCCGACGCCGAGGCGGCCGACTGGATCGCAAAGCAGGTCGACGCCATCGCCGCCCAGCCGCCCTTCGAGGGCCTGAGCCTGGAGCTGCACGGCGGCTTCACCCGTCCGCCCAAACCCATGGATGCCGCTCAAAGCGCCCTGTTTGAGGCGGTGCGCCAGGCCGGCGAACTGCTGGGCCAGAGCATCCGCTGGGCGCCGTCCGGCGGAGTCTGCGAGGGCAATAATCTGCACGCGGCGGGCCTGCCCAACATCGACACCCTGGGGGTGCGCGGCGGCGATATCCATTCGGATCAGGAGTTCGCCTGGCCCGACAGCTTCGTCGAACGGGCCCAGCTGAGCGCGCTCATCCTGTGCAAGGTCGCCTCGGGCGAGATCGACGCGCCCGGGCTCAAGGCCCTGCTTCTGGAGAGCCGCTGATGCTGGTCGTCCGCCCCGCAAATCCCGGCGATCTGGATCACCTGCTGGAGCTAGCCATCCTGTCCGGCCCCGGCTTCACGAGCCTGCCTGAGGATCCGGACATGCTGGCCGACCGGCTGGACGTCAGCCGCGACAGCTTTTTGGGGCGCCTGGAGCCGCAGGAGCGATGGTACACCCTCATGCTGGAGGAAACCGACACCGGCGACGTCGACGGCGTCGGCTCGGTCAAGGCGGCCGTGGGCCTGAAGCGGCCCTTCTTCAGCTTCCGCGTCGTGAACAACACCCAGTCCTCGCCCTCCCTGGGCGTGAAGCTGGATCAGAAGACGCTGGTGCTGGTCAACGAATGCACCGGCTGGACCGAGGTCGGCTCGCTGTTTCTGAAGGCGGATCGGCGCAAGGGCGGCGCGGGGCGGCTGCTCAGCCAGTCGCGCTATATGTTGATCGGGGCCGAGCCTGACCTGTTCGCCGACAATGTGCTGGCCGAACTGCGCGGGGTCTTTACGCCCGACGGCGCCTGCCCGTTCTGGGACCATGTCGCGCACAAGTTCTTTCCCATGGAGTTCGACGAGGCCGATCGCATGACCGGCTCGACGGACAAGCAGTTCATCCTCGACCTCGCGCCGCGCCACCCAATCTATATCGAGCTGTTGCCCGAGCCTGCGCGGGCGGTCATCGGCAAGGTGCATCCGCAGGGCGTGCCCGCCATGGCGCTGCTGGAAAGCGAGGGCTTCCGGCCCAATGGCCTGGTCGACATCTTCGACGCTGGTCCGACCGTGGCCTGCGGGCGCGACAACATCCGCACGGTCCGCGATGCGCGCAGGCTGAAGGTCGAGATCGTGGACGAGCCGGACGTCGAGCTGGTCAGCCTGATCTCGACCGACAGCGTCAACGACTTCCGCGCCGTGCGCCAGCGCGTCGAGATCGAGGGAGAGACGGCCCGCCTGAACCGCGAAACGGCGGCGGCGCTGAAGGTGAAGTCGGGGGACGTCGTAAGGGTGAAATCATGAGCCAGCTGACCTCGATCGATCCGGCCGCCGAACAGGTGGTCTGGCAGGGCGCCGAGAGCACGCCGGGCCAGGTGGCCGACGCCGTCGCGGCCGCGCGCGCAGCCTTCCCCGACTGGGCCGATCGCCCGCGTCAGGACCGGATCGACGCCGTCAAACGCTATCAGGCCGCGCTCAAGGCCCGCGCGCCCGAAATGGCCCAGGCCATCAGCCGCGAGACCGGCAAGGCGCTGTGGGAGACCACGGCCGAGCTGGGCTCGATGCAGGGCAAGGTCGACATCTCCATCCGCGCCTATGACGAGCGCACGGGCGAACGGGCGAATGACACCGCCTTCGGCCGCGCGGTGCTGCGTCACCGCCCGCATGGCGTGGCGGCGGTGCTGGGGCCGTTCAACTTCCCGGGCCACCTGCCCAACGGCCATATCGTGCCGGCCCTGCTGGCCGGCGACACGGTGGTGTTCAAACCCTCGGAAGAGACGCCGTGGACCGGCCAGCTGATGGCCGAGTGCCTGGCTGAGGCCGATCTGCCGGCCGGGGTCTTCAACCTGGTGCAGGGTGGCCGCGAGGTGGGCGCGGCCCTGCTGGACCAGCCGATCGACGCCCTGATGTTCACGGGCTCGGGCTCGGCGGGCGCGCACTTCCGCAGAAAGTTCGCCGACGACCCGCATGTGATCCTGGCGCTGGAGCTGGGCGGCAACAATCCGCTGGTGGTGTGGGACGCCGCTGACGCCGAGGCCGTAGCTGGGCTGGTGGTGCAGTCGGCCTTTGTCACGACGGGCCAGCGCTGTTCGTGCGCGCGGCGGCTGATCGTGCCGGAAGGTCCGCAGGGCGACGCCATCGTCGAGGCCGTGGCGGCCCTGGTCGATCGGCTGATTTTCGCGCCCTGGGACAGCCAGCCCGAGCCCTATGGCGGGCCGCTGATCTCCAAGGCGGCGGCGGCGGCGGCGCTCAAGGCGTTGCAGGACCGCATCGACGCCGGCGCGCGGGTGATCCGCGCCTCGGGGCCGGTCGACAATCTGCCGGGCGCCTTCGTACGCCCCGCCCTGATCGACGTGACCGGCGTGCACGTGCCGGACGAGGAGATGTTCGCCCCATTCCTGTCGGTCACCCGCGTGGCGAGCTTCGACGCCGCGATCCAGGAGGCCAACGCCACCCGATACGGCCTGTCCGCCGGCCTGGTCAGCGACGATCCGGCGAACTGGGACCGCTTCATCCGCCGCATCCGCGCCGGCGTCGTCAACTTCAACCGCCCCACGACGGGCGCGGCGGGCGACATGCCCTTCGGCGGCCTGGGCGCCAGCGGCAACCATCGCCCCAGCGCCTATTACGCCGCCGACTACTGCGCCTATCCGGTCGCCAGCTTCGAAGCGGCGGGGGTGAAGAACATCGAGGGCGAGATGAAGGGCCTGCGATGAACCCGGCGGTCGAGGCCAACGCCGACGGGCTGATCGGACCAACGCACTCCTATGCGGGGCTGTCGCCAGGCAATCTGGCGTCCAGCCTGAACAAAGGCGAGGCGTCGAACCCGCGCGCGGCAGTGCTGCAGGGGCTCGACAAGATGAAGGCCTTGGCTGACCTCGGCCTGCCGCAGTTCGTGTTGCCGCCGCATGAGCGGCCGAACATTCCGTTTCTGCGCACCCTGGGGTTTGACGGAACGGACGCCCAGGCTCTGGAGCGGGCGTGGAAAGACGCGCCCAGCTTCGCCGCGGCGGCCTGTTCCGCCTCGCCAATGTGGGCCGCCAATGCCGCAACCGTGACGCCCAGCGCCGACGCGGCCGACGGGCGGGTGCATTTCACGCCGGCCAATCTGGTGACCAACCTGCACCGCTCGCTTGAGCACCAGCAGACGAAGCGGGCGCTGGATGCGCTGTTTCCCGACGCCGAACGGTTCGCGGTCCACGACGCCCTCCGGCCGGTCGGGCATCTGGCGGACGAGGGGGCGGCCAATCATGTGCGACTGTGCGCCGAGCACGGCGCGCCGGGCGTCAATCTGATGGTCTGGGGCCGCGAGGCCTTCGAAGCCTGGGACGATCCCTATCCGGCCCGCCAGACGCGCGAGGCGTGTCAGGCCGTGATGCGGCGGCACGGGGCGTCGGGCGCCGTGCTGGCGCGCCAAGGGCGGGCGGCGATCGCGGGCGGCACCTTCCACAACGACGTGGTGTGCGTCGGCGCGCTGCAGACCCTTTTTTTCCATGACCTGGCTTTCGAGGACACGGAGGAGACCAAGGCCGCGATCCGGCTTGCCGCCGAGGGCCTGTTCGAGCCGATCTTCGTCGAAGTGGCGTCGGCGGACCTGCCGCTGGCGGACGCGATCTCCAGCTATCTATTCAACTCCATGCTGATCCAGGTGCCGGGGGACGACCGGCTGACGCTGATCTGCCCGACCGAGACGCGGGACAATCCGCGCAGCCATGCGGTGGCGCAGAGCCTCGCCGGGTCGAATGGGCCGATCGGCCGGGTCGAGTACGTCGATGTGCGCCAGTCGATGCGAAACGGCGGCGGCCCGGCGTGCCTGCGCCTGCGTGTTGTGCTGACCGAAGCCGAGCTTGCGGCGACCAACCCGGCCATGCGGTTGACCGACGACCTGCACGGCCGGCTGTCGGCCTGGGCCGAGCGGCACTATCGCGACCGGCTGACGCCCGGCGATCTGGCCGATCCCGCGCTGCTGGACGAGAGCCGGCGGGCGCTGGACGAACTGACTGGGCTGCTGGGCCTGGGCGGCGGCTTCTATCCGTTCCAGCGGTAGGCTTTTCCCGTCCGCGCACCCCCCGAAGGCGACGGTCCAGATGATCCAAGTCGAGATCGGCGCCAGCGGAAAAACACCGTCTGAATAGTGTGAATGGTGTGAAATCGCTCCCTGGCTGCAGAGGCGGCGATCATAGCACCGTCGGCAGGGGCGCCAGGAAAGTGGGCG
This sequence comes from Brevundimonas sp. MF30-B, assembly GCF_004683885.1. Lineage (NCBI taxonomy): Bacteria > Pseudomonadati > Pseudomonadota > Alphaproteobacteria > Caulobacterales > Caulobacteraceae > Brevundimonas > Brevundimonas sp. MF30-B. The sequence continues at coordinate 1,459,051 of NZ_CP038440.1, forward strand.
GCGCTTTCACGTGGCCCCTTGTTTATCGGAGATAAATTTCATCGCTCGATGCGCGATGGTCACCGGCGGTTCGGACGTCGGTCGACGGGTTCGCCGGGCCGACGCGACTCGCGACGCCAGCGGATCGACAGGCTGGCGTCGCCCTGTCCGCCGAACTGCGAACTGACCGCCACATTGCGGCGGACCTGCCATTCCACGCGCACCGCCGAGCCGCCGTCGCCGCCGCCGATGACTTCCAGATAGACGTCGTCGGTGATGTAGCGGCCGCCCGCCACGGTGAGCGCCGAGGCGTCGCCGCCGAAGGACAGGCGGTCCAGCCCGGCGAGTTCGCGAAGGTTGCCGATCACGTCGAAGCCGCCGCCGCCCGCCAGCGAGGCCACGCCCGAGGCGAGCTGCGCCGCCTCCAGGGCCGACAGCTGCGAGGCCGAGCGCCCAAACAGCACCTGCGACAGGATTTCGTCCTGGGGCAGGGCAGGCGTCGAACTCAGCGCGATCTCGGGCCGCGCAGCCGTGCCGGTGACGCGGATCACCGCCGTCAGAGCGGGATCCTCGCGCGTCGCCATCAGGTTCAGGCGAATGCGCTCAGGATCGGTGGACAGGGCGATCGTCCCGCTGTCGTCGAAGACGAACCGCTTGCCCGCGAACTCGTAGTCGCCGCGCACTACGCGGGCGTTTCCGGTCAGCTGCGGCTCAGCGATCGTGCCGCGCACCCGGGCGTTGAGGCCCAGCTCGACGTCCAGACCTCGGCCCCGCACGAAGATCTGCCGGCCGGTCAGGTCGATGTTCAAGGCGATCTGCGGGCCGCCCTGGCGGCCCGTGGTCTCGACCGGATCGCCGCCGGGGCGGTTGATCTCGACCACGTCCATGCGGACGACGCCGTTGGAGCCCGGCGGATTGGCCGCGATCTCGGCTTCGTTGACCGTCAGGTCGCCGTTCAGCTGGATGTTGCCGTCGGCGGCGCGAACCACGGTGATCGGGCCGGAGGCGCGCGCCTCCGCCAAGTCATTGTCGATGATGCGGAAGCGCGTCAGCTGAAGCTGCAGGTTCGACGCCGACCCCTGGCGCAGGCCCAGGCGGCCCTGGCCGGACACCTGCCCGCCCGAGCCGTCATTGCCCTGGAACCGTTCGAGCACTGCGGTTGTATCGTCGAAACGCGTGGCCAAGGCGACGTTGTCGAGCCGCAGACCGGTGGCCGTGTCGTTGAACGACCCTTGCGCCAGGTCCAGACGGCCGTTGACGCGCGGGGCGTTGAGCGTGCCGCCCAGGGTGGCGTTGGCGTCGATCTGACCCGCCAGCGAGCGCTCGCCGCCCAGGAACAGGTCCCAGATGGGCTGAATCTGGCCGTTGATGGCCACATCGCCGCTCATGTTGCGCGTCCGGGCGATGGCCAGGCGCAGCGGTGCGGCCGAGGTTTCGACCGGCAGAGTCACATTGGCCCGCGCCTGGACGGCGTTGGGGCTGGAAGCGTTGGCCTGGATAGTGAGCGTGTCGCCGGCCAGATTGGCGTTCACCGTCCCGTCCACCGCAATGCCGCGGGGCGCGTCCACGCTGCGCAGCTGCCGCAGGTCGATATTGGCCGAACCCGACAGGTCCGAGCCAGCGCCGCGCAGGGAGACGCGGCCGGTCACCTGGCCGCGCAGGTCGGGGGCGATGGAGCCGACCTCGACGCCTTGCAGATTGGCCTCGATGGAGGCGGCGCGGTCGTCCTGGCGCAGCTCGCCGGTCAGGAAGCCGCCGCCGACGCCCAGATCGGCGCGGATCACGCGGCCGGCGCCGCTGAAGGCCGCGACCAGCGGGGTGCGGGTGTTGAAGGCGATCTCGCGCACGCGGCCCGCGCCGTTCAGCGTCACGCTGGTGTCGTCTCCCCGGCGCGAGAATATCCCGTTGCCGTCGAAGTTGACCGGGTTCGGGCCGCCGACGTCGATGACCAGGGTGAAGGGCAGGCGCTCCAGCGTGCCCTGGCCGTTCAGGTCCAGGCTGCGGATGACGATGTCCGATCCGGCGGGGCGCATATTGCGGCCGGTGACGTTCAGGATGGCGGTCTGATCGCCCCCACCCTCGGTCAGGCGAACGCGCCCCTGCGCCTCGCCCGCCGCCAGGAAGGCGCCGGGGCGGGCGGTGAAGGTCAGGTCGGCGCTGGACGGCACATTGTCGGACAGGGCAATGGCGCCCTGGGCCGTGATCCCGCCGGCGTCCAAATCGACGTCCGACAGGCGGATGCGATCTCCACCCAGGAAGAAGTTGCCCGAGGCGCGCGCCGGTCCGTAGTTCGAGGCCGAAGTCAGGGCGACGCGGCCGTCGGACGAATCCGCGCCGCGACGGAAGCTGAGAACCAGGTCGGCCTGGGTCAGCTGCAGCGCCGCAACGTCGATGCGGTCGAAGCGGGCGCGCAGGTCGGCGCGCGGCTGAGCCAGGGTGCCGGTCAGGGCGCCGTCGCCGCTCATGTTGCCGACGATCTCGACCGGGCCGGCCGCAAAGGGGCCCTGGGCGTTCCAGTCCAGCGCCAGGCGCAGGCGGCCGCCGGTTTCGATCAGGCCCCTGGCGCCCGCCCGCGCCTGGGCGCCCGTCAGCTGGCCGCGGTCGATGGCGATCCGGCCGTCGTTGAACGATCCGGCGAGTTGCAGGCGGGGCGTCTGGCCCAGCAGGCGATCCAGCTCGGCCATGCCGGTGACCAGGCGCTGGCCGCGGCCGTCGAAGGTCATGACCCACGGCGCGCCCGGGCGGGCGGACGAGGCCTGGATGGGGCCGCCGAAGGCGCCGCGCGCGCCGGGTTGTATGCGGCCGACGTCGGTGATGGCGGCGTTGCCCCGGAAGCCCAGGCCGCCGGTCAGATTGCGCTGGCCCGAGCCGGTCAGGGTCAGAGCCTGTCCGCGCGCGTCGATGCGGCGCAGCAGGAACGCGCCGTCAGGCAAGCGCGAGGCCTCCATCTGGACGCGCGGCGTGGCGCCCAGCAGGCCGCCGATGATGCCCTGGCCCGAACCGCCGGTCGCGCGGATGTCGCCGACCACGTCCATGCGGCCGTTGTTGACCGCGACGTTCAACGGGCCCGAAATGCGGGTGGCGCGATAAGATGCGATGTCGGCGCCCAGCAGGCTGGCCGAGCCGTCCAGCTTCCAGTTCTGGGCGTCGCCGGTGAAGACGCCGACATAGGCGGCCGGGCCGGCGATCGGTGTGCCGGCCAGGCGGCTGAGCGATCGGGTCGAAAGCTCCAGCCTCATGCCGTCGGGCGCCGAGCGGTCGCTCATGCGGATAATTCCGGAGGCGCGGCTGTCGATGTTGTCGGCGTACAGCCGCCAACCCACGCCCTGGAAGCCTTCGCGGCGATCCGGCACGGCGGCGAAGCCGAAGCGGGCGGTGCGGCCGATGCGCTCGACGAAAGGCTCCAGCAGGTCCGAACCCGAGAAGTCGAAGAACCCCGACACACGCGCGCCGTCGTCGCCGCCGTAGCGGCCGCGCACGGTCAGGGGCGTGAACTCTCCGGTGCGCATGACCACGTCGACGATCTCGCCGTTGACCACGGCGGCCGCCGTGAACGGCTGGTCGGGGGAATAGCCAAGCGCGCCGGCGATCGGGCCGCCCTGCGCCTCATTGGCGCGCAGATTGACGCGCAGGTCTTCGATGTCGCCCCCGAACACGGCGGCCAGGCGCAGATAGTCGCCTTCGCGGCTGAGGCTGTAGGCGTTGACGTTGGCCGCCTTGGCTCCGCGGCGCGGAATGTCGGCGTCGCCCGACAGGCGCCACCGGCCGTACTCCTTGGAGAAGTCCTCCATCAGTTCGACGCTGGCGGCGAAGCGGTCGATCTTGACGTCGATGGGCGTGGGGCCGCCCGGTTCGGTCGGCGGCTCGACGATGGGCCGGCGGATGACGCGGATGTTGTCGGCCGAGATTTCGCTGGCGTGGAAGCGACGCATGACCAGGGGCCAATAGCTCCAGTCCACGCGGACGTTGGTGGCTTCGAGCCAGACGCCCTCTTCGTCGGTGACGGTGACGCGCGCCAGGCGGAAGTCGTTGAACAGATCGCCCGACAGGCCCTCGACGTTGATGCGGCCGTAGCGGCCGATCTTCTTGCCGGCGACGAAGCTGGTGACGAGGCCGCGGCCAGCGTCGGAGACGATGTACATCCGCCCGCCGACGGCCACGGCGATGGCCAGGGCCAGCAGGACGGCGACGCCGATGCCGCCGAAGAAGGCCAGGGCCTGCAGGCGGCTGCGCTTGCGCTTTTCGCGCTTGGCCGGGCTTTCCGGCGTTTCGACGGTAGGAGGGGTCTCGGTCAAAACGCCTGGCCGATGCTGATGTAGAGCTGGAAGTCCGCGTCACCGTCGCGCTTGTCGAGCGGGAAGGCCACGTCGGCGCGGATCGGGCCGAACGGCAGCTTGTAGCGCACGCCGAAGCCGGCGCCGTAGCGCAGGTTGTTGAAGTTCGGCGTCTCCTGGAAGCCGATTGCGCCGGCGTCGACGAAGACCACGCCCTGGAAGCTGCGGCCGATGTCGCGGCGCACCTCCATCGAGGTTTCGAACAGACTCAAGCCCCCGCGCGGGGTGTTGTCGGGCAGGCGCGGGCCGACGCTTTGATAGCTGTAGCCGCGCACGGACCCGCCGCCGCCGGAATAGAACAGGCGGTCGGACGGCACGGTCAGCTCTTCGCCGCCGATGATGGAGCCCAGGCGCACGCGCCCGGCCAGCACGGTGGTGGCGCCGTCGGTCAGGGGCAGATAGCCCGTCGCCTGGCCCTCGGTGCGCAGGAAGAAGACGGTGTCGTCGCCGGCCACGGCCGTCGGCTGGGCCGAGACGAGCAGGCGATAGCCGCGCACCGGGTCCAGCGGATCGTTCGAGCGGTCCATGTAGACCGAGCTTCGTCCGGTCAGGATCGCCAAGTCGCGGTCAAAACGCACTGGAGCTTGGGTGATAGGATCGAACCGGGTCTCCCGATAGCGGCCCGCATCCAGCCCGATGCCGTAGGTAAAGTATGAGGTCTTGCCGATCCGCTGCCTCAGGTCGGCCGCCGTGGTCAGGGCCAGGCGGCGATAGGCGTCGGTGTCTTCATAGACGATGGCGGCGTCAAGGGTCAGCGTGCGGCCGGGCCGACGCCAGTGCGGCAGGCTGAGATCCACGCCCAGCCGGCTGTTGATGTCGGCCAAGCGCGCCTGGAACCGCAGGGTGTCAGCGCGGCCGAAGCGATTGCGCCACGTCCAGATGCCTTCGACGCCAGAGCCTTCCGCCGTGGAGTAGGTCGCGCCAGCTTCCAGCAGGCGCGGCGGGCTGTCGGCCAGGGTGACGACGACCGGGCGAAGGCCCTGTTCGTCGGTTTGGGCGATGGGGGCGAGGGCGACGCCGACGCCGTCGTAGACGTTGGTTTCGAGCAGACGGCGCTCGAGTTCGGCCACATCCTCGGGATCGTAGACGTCCCCGGTCGTCCAGGGCGCCAGGCCGGCGACCCATTCGGGGCTGGTGATGCCGCGCGTCAGCAGGCGGATGCCGTCCAGACGGACCAGGTCGCCGGATGCGATATTGTAGGTCGGGTCGACGGTGAAGGTGGCGTGATCGACCACCACGCGCCGCGGCTCGGCGCGGGCGTCGGCATAGCCGCGTCGGGTCAGGGTGGAGACCACGCGCCCTTCAGCGGCGATGACATCGGCCGCGCGACCCGGTTCGCCCGGCGTCAGCTGGATGGCCTCGCGCGCGGCCGTCGCGCTTTCGGCGTCGGGCTCGGGCGCGCGCCAGGCGATGGTCGGTTCGGTCAGGACGAAGCGGCGGCCAGGCTCGACAGAAACGATGGCGACAGCCGTCTCCTCGCCCTCGACGATGTCTTCCAACACCGGCTGATAATAGCCCTCGGACCGCAGCAGGGCCTCGGCGGCCTCGACGCCTGCGCGGGCGCGACGGCGCGCCTCGAAGCGGTTGGCGGGCGGATTGTCCGTCTCTCCGATGGCCTGTTCCAGCTGACGGCGCAGTTCGGGTGAGACATCGCCTCTGATCTGAGCGCGCGGCTCGGCGAGGGCGGGAGCAGCGAAGGCGCAGGCGGCCGCGGCGACAAGAAGAGAGGAGCGGAACGTCAAACCCAGGCCTTGCAGTCGGGCCGCATGGAGGCGGCGATCGGAAACACGCGGTCGTCGCCGCTCAGTAGAACATCGTCTCGCTTTCGGGGCGCACGGTCTCTTCCGACGTCCGCTCTTCGGGCGGCAGGGCCGAGGCGTCGATGGGAGGGCTTTCCGGCGCCGTCTCGACCACAGGCGCGGCCGAGCCCTCCGCCGGCGTCGCCTCGACCGTCACCTCCGGGATGTCCGACCGTTCGGCTGCCTGATCGTTGCGAGGCTCATCGCAGGCGCTCACGGCGATGGTCAGCCCTGCGGCCACGAAAAGCAGAAGCGACTGTTTCATCTCACGGACTCCCCGAACTCGATCCGCAACGCGGACTTGCATGCAAGGTTCCCCGCACTGCGGCGATGGTGCGGCAACGAAACCTTACCCTTTTCAGGGTCTAGTCGATCCGGGAGAGGAATAAAATGCAGCAGTCGACCTACGCCATCGTCGCGGAGGTGCGCTTTCGGGAGCTGAAGACCCGCATCGGCCTGGCCGCGTTCATCGGTCTGGTCGCCTGGGTTCTTTCGCCCTCGATCTTCCCACTTGTGTGGTTCGGCGCGGTGGTCGTCAGCCAGATGATCGACTGGCTGGTGTTTCGTCCTTTCCGCCTCAAACCCGAGCGGCCGGTGACGCTCAGCCGCAAGATCGTCTGTTGCGTTACGGCCAGCCTGAGCGTCGTCGTCTATTCATCCATCGCCGCCTATCTGTGGTTCACGGCCGGCGAGGTCGGGCGCCTGTTCGCCATTGTCCAGGTGGCGGGCGGCCTGCTGCACGTCAGCCTGCACATGCACGAGGTGCGTCCCCTGCTGCTGTCGGCCGCCATACCGCACGGCCTGTACTTTTTGGGCCTGCCGATTCTGAGCGCATGGATCACCGGACAGAGGCATGTCGCCCTGATCGCCTTGGGCGGCGTGCTCTATCTGATGCACCTGGTCGTCGCCGTGCGGCAAAGCTCAAGCACCAACAACGCCCTGCGACGCGCCAATGAGGTGGCGGATCAGGAGCGCCGCAAGGCCGAGGTCGCCAGCGCGGCCAAGTCCGACTTCCTGGCGGTCATCAGCCACGAAATCCGCACGCCGATGAACGCGGTCATCTCCTCGGCGAACCTGCTGCGCCGCACCCGGCTCGACAAGGATCAGCAGGAACATGTGGCCATGCTGACCGAGGCCGGCGATGTGCTGATGGGGCTGCTAAACGACGTGCTCGACTTCTCGAAGATCGAGGCGGGCCGGATGTCCTTGGAATCGGCCGAAATGGATTTGCGCGACCGGCTGTCCATGCTGGAGCGGATGTGGCAGCCTCGCGCAGAGGCGAACGGGGTCGAATTGACTGTCCGCGTGGCGCCGGACGCGCCGGACTGCATACTGACGGACCCCCTGCGGCTGCAGCAGATCCTGTTCAACCTGATCTCCAACGCCGTGAAGTTCACGGATCAGGGTCGAATAGACGTCACGGCGGAATGGGACGCGGGCGAAGGGCGTCTCAACGTGACGGTCAGGGACACCGGTTGCGGCATTCCGGCAGAGAGACTGGCCCGCGTCTTCGACAGCTTCGAGCAGGCCGACGCCGGTACGACGCGTCGCTACGGCGGAACCGGCCTGGGCCTGGCGATCAGCCGGCGCCTGGCGGAGCTGATGGGCGGATCGCTGACGGCCGCCAGTCGGGAAGGGGAGGGCTCGGCGTTCGTCCTGAGCCTTCCGGCGCAGGTCGTTGATGCGTCGAGCTCGCGGCCCGTGAAGCCCGAGGCGGATGGGCAGGCCCTGTTTGGCCGATCGGTGCTCGTGGTCGACGACCACGAGGTGAATCGCCGCATTGTCGGCTTGCTGCTCCAACCGCACGGACTGCGCCTGACGTTCGCGGTCAACGGTGAGGAAGCGGTGGAGATTGCTCGCAACGCCGAATTCGACGTGGTGCTGATGGACATGCAGATGCCGGTCATGGACGGGCTGGAGGCCACGCGCGCCATTCGCAGCGAGGGCCCCAATATCGACACGCCGATCATCGCTCTGACGGCCAACGCCATGGACAATCACCGCGCGGCCTGGGACGCGGTCGGCGTTCGGGCCTTCCTGACCAAGCCGATCGAACCAACCCTGTTGGTGACCGCCCTGGCGGAGGCCTGCGCCTCACCCCGCGACGATCAGGCCCAGCGCGCCAAGGCCTGATCGGGGGCGAGCGCAGGCGGGATCGACGTCGCCTCGGGCGCGTCACCGTCGAATCTCGGGGCAGGCTGGGGCGCGCCGCCCGCGAACGCCGCTCTGGCCAGATTGTGCGGATGCTCGCGCGCCTCGGCCAGAGTCAGAACGGGCGTCACGCAGGCTTCGGTTCCCATGAAGTGGGCGGCCCAGTCGTCTCGGTCGCGTCCGGCGAAGGCCGTTGCGAAACGGGCATGTAGACCCGGCCAAGTCGCAAGATCGTATTGCGGCGCCTCGACTGCGGGGATGTCGAGGCCCGCGAGCAGGGCGGCGTAGAAGCGGGGCTCAAGGGCCCCCACCGCCACGAAGCGGCCGTCGCGGCAGGCGTAGCACCGGTAGAAGGGCGCGCCGCCGTCCAGCAGGTTGGCGCCGCGACGATCCGACCAAAGGCCTCGCGCTTCCAAGGCGTGGAACAGACTGGTCAGCAGAGCCGATCCGTCGGTCATGGCGGCGTCCACCACCACGCCGCGCCCCGTCGCGCGGGCCTGAACGAGAGCCGCCAGCAGTCCGGAGACCATCATCATGGCGCCTCCGCCGTAGTCTCCGATCAGGTTGAGCGGCGGACGGGGGGGTCTGTCGGGCTCGCCGATGTGATGCAGGGCGCCGGACAAGGCGATGTAGTTGATGTCGTGGCCGACCTGGTCCGCCAAAGGCCCGGTCTGCCCCCAGCCGGTGACCCGAGCGTAGACCAGCTGCGGGTTCGCCCTCTGCAGGGCTTCCGGCCCCAACCCCAGACGCTCCATGACTCCGGGCCGAAAGCCTTCGATGACGGCGTCCGCGCGCCCCGCCAGATGCTTGACCGTCGCCAGATCGTCGTCCGACTTGAGATCGACTGGCAGGGCCGGCCGCCCGCGGTGCAGGATTTCGCCGCCCACGTCGTCGAACACGGCGGCCGGCGCGCCTCCGCCGCGCGTCAGGCGAATGACGTCGGCGCCGAAGTCCGCCAGGACCATTCCGGCGAAGGTCACCGGGCCCAGACCGTCGAACTCGAGAATGCGCACGCCCGCCAGAGGTCTCATGCCCTCTGGCTAGCGGTCATCAGGGAAAAAATCGAGGGGAAGGCGGTCGGCGGGCCGGATGGTACGTCCTCTCGGGCTCGAACCGAGGACCCTCTGATTAAAAGTCAGATGCTCTAACCAACTGAGCTAAGGACGCATGCTTTCCGGCGCCGCCGACGCGGGGCGTCTTCTGTTGCAAACCGCCTGCGCGGTCAAGGCGCTGCGCCGATTTTCCTGGATTATGGGGATTGAGGGCGTGAGCGGCCCGCCGCGAGGCGTCGGGGGGTTGCATGGGCGGGCCGCTGGTCGCCCACCGTGTTGCAACAAGCGGTGGTGACAGTCGCATAACATCCGGTCGCCGCCTTGGTTCCGACCGTCAGCCGTCGTCGGCGACCGGGGCCGGCGCAGCCTCGTCGTCGTCTTCCTCCTCATAGCCCACCAGACGCAGGGCGCGGGCCTTCAATCCGTTCAGCTCGGCCCAGCGGCAAAGGCCTTCCTCGCGGCCGTGGGTGATCCAGATTTCGTCCGGGCGCAGCTCCTGGAAGGTCGCCGTCAGTTCGGTCCAATCGGCGTGGTCTGAGATGACGAGCGGCAGCTCCACGCCGCGCTGGCGCGCCCGCGCCTTCACTCCCATCCAGCCGGAGGCGAAGGCGGTCACTGGGTCGGCGAAACGCCGCGCCCACCGGTCCTGTATCGCCGAAGGCGGCGCGATGACGACTTCGCCGCCGAGCGCGTCCTTGCCCAGGCCGGTGGCCGGCGCCAGCGGACCCAGATCGACGCCTTCGCGTTCGTAGAGGCGGTTCAGCCGCTCAAGTGCGCCATGGACGTAGATGGTGCGCTCCCATCCGCCCTCGCGCAGCAGACGGATCACGCGCTGGGCCTTGCCGAGCGCATAGGCGCCGACCAGATGCGCCCGCTCCGGAAACTGGCCGAGGGACTGGATCAGCCGGCCGATCTCCTCCTCGTCAGGCGGGTGGGTGAAGACGGGAAGGCCGAAGGTGGCCTCGGATATGAAGACATGGCACGGCACGGGCTCGAACGACGCGCAGGTCGGGTCGCGCCGCCGCTTGTAGTCGCCGGACGCCACCATGGTCAGGCCGCGCCAGCTGACTACGGCCTGGGCTGAGCCCAGGACGTGTCCCGCCGGGACCAGTCGGACATCCACGCCGTTGTGAGAGGCGGTTTCTCCATAGGGCGAAGGCTGGCGGCGTCCCGCGAAATCCTCGCCATACCGTTCCGCCATGATCGCCAGGGTCTGGGGCGTGGCCAGCACGGCGCCGTGGCCTGATCGGGCGTGATCGGAATGCCCATGGGTCACCACCGCGCGATCCACCGGCCGCACGGGGTCGATGTAGAAGTCGCCGGGCGGGCAGTACAGGCCGTGGGGCGTGGGACGGAGAAGGTCTTCAGGACGAATCATGGCGTAGGTCGGCGTCGCGGACGGGCCCGCCAGTGCTAAGGTCTCGCCATGACGGATTCGTTCCTAGACGAGATGCTGCCGCAACTGGCTTCCGTGGCGGCGCACACCCATGCGCTGGGGTTTCGCTGGATCGGCAGAGAGGCCGAGCGGGTCCGGATAGGGGCTCCATGGCGCGAAGATCTGGTGGGCGACGCGGACAGCGGCGTTTTGGCAGGCGGCTTGGTGACCGCCTTGCTCGACCACGCCGGCGGCCTGGCGATCTGGGCGCGGATGGGAGAGTTCCGTCCCGTCGCGACCCTGGATCTCCGGGTCGACTACATGCGGGCGGCGGCGGCGGGTCGCGAACTGGTGGCTGAAGCGCGTTGCTATCGATTGACCTCGTCGATCGCCTTCGTGCGCGGGTGGGCTTTCGAGGATGATCCATCCGATCCCGTCGCTGCAGCCCAGGCGGCCTACATGCTGACCGAGCCGCGCGGCAGGAGCGACGCCGCGTGAGCCTGCTGCAGACGATGCCCTACGCCCGCTTCCTGGGGTTGGAGGAGCGTGATGACGGGAAAGGGCGGATCGTGGTCATGCCCTTTCAGCCCATGCTCATCGGCAATCCGATGTTGCCCGCCCTGCATGGCGGAGCGACGGCGGCCCTTTTGGAGCTCACCGCCATCGCCGAGGCGGCCGCCGCCTTTCCGGCGGAGCGCCTGCCCAAGCCGATCAATGTCACGATCGCCTATCTGCGCACCGGACGGCCGCTCGAGGTGTACGCTCAAGCCCGGATCAGCAAGGCCGGTCGCCGCGTCGCCCATGTCGTCGCCGACGCCTGGCAAGACGATCCGGAACAACCGATCGCTTCCCTGACGGCCCATTTTCTGCTGGGACAGAACAGCTAGAAGTTGCCTGGATCGCCATCCTGTGATTGCGTTTGACGCATCTAGGGGAGGCTCCAATGACAAGACGCCAAATCGGCCGCTCGGTGGCCGAGCAGTTGTTCGCCGCCGAATCCGCCATCGACGACGCCTTGGCAGAAGCGGGCGCGCTGGCATCCCTGCTGCCGAGAGCCAGGCAGGACGCCCGCCTGTCGGCGGTCGCCGGACACGAAGCCGTTGCGGCGACGGCTGCGGGGCTCGGAGCCCTGACCGAAGCGCGCGGCCAGCTGGTGAAAGCCCACCTCGCCCTGGCGGCGCTGGCGGCCCAGCTTGGGATGAACGATCTCGCGGTCGGTCCGCTCGACAAGCCGGCGGACCGTCCACCCCGCAAGGCGCGTCTCGCTTTGATCCATTCCAGGCGCCAGTCCGCCCTGACAGGGTAAACAAAATCCTACCAACCTGACCGTGCGTATGTTAAGGCCTTGTTCACCGTAACCACTTGGAGGGTGTTTCATGGATCGGGTTGAAGTCGTCGCTGGCGTTGCTGGTGACCTGTATGCAACTGAGCAAGCCGTCGACGCGGCCATCACGCGGGCCACGACCCTCGTTCAATCCATGATCGGCGCTCGCGCGGCCCTTGAGGTCTCGCCGGTGGCCGGCTCTGGCTCGCAGGCCAAGGCCATGGAAGCTATTGCGGCGTTGGGCGTCGCCCGCGAGGCCGTGGTCGCCTGCCACTCCGAACTCCAGAAGGATCACCGCAAGCTCGGCTGGGGCGTCTATGCGGTTGGGCCGATCAACAAGGGCGACGACTGGGAAACGCCCATCGGTTCGACGCCCAAGCTGCGGGTGGCGTGAATTCGCAGTAAGATTGATGCTTAGCCGTATCGGTTGAGCTCGAAACATTGCAGGATCGCCCTCGTGTCGCGGATACGGGGGCGATTTTTCATGTTTGACACCCTCTACACGCAGATCGGAGCCGGTCTGACGATTGCTGTCGCGCTGTTCGCCTTTCTGAAGGGAGACGAACCCGAGCGCATAGGTGCCGGGGCCTACGTTTTCCTCTGGTTCGCTTCGTTGTTGGTGCAGAACGACAGCAATATCTATCATTTGCCTTGGAGCGTCTTCGCCTTGGACTTGATCATGCTGCTCATACTGAGCGGCCTGACATGGAAGTCCAACCGGGCTTGGCCTCTGTGGGCCACGGCTCTCCAGCTGCTCGCCGTGGCCAGCCATCTGTTTGTAATGATTGACCTTCGTCCATCATTGACGGCCTTCTACACAGTGCTGAACATCGCCAGCTATGGCGTTCTGCTCAGCATCGCCATCGGCACCTTTTGGGCTTGGCAGGAGCGTCGCGCCCAGGGCTTGGAATAGGTGGATATTCCTATTATTCTCGGATAAGATGTTTGGCAGGTGATTCGGCGAAAGGCCGCAGATGCCCCTGTCTCACGCCAAGCTCTGGCGCGCGGTCGATAATCTGGCGCGTCGCGAGGGTCTGTCGCCGTCCGGCCTGGCGCGGCGAGCGGGCCTGGACCCGACCAGCTTCAATCCCTCCAAACGCATGGGGCCGGGCGATCCGCCGCGGCCGCGCTGGCCCTCCACCGAGAGCCTGAACCGCGTTCTTGAGGCGACGGGCGCGTCCCTGGCCCAGTTCGCCGCCCTGGCCGAGGACGATGCGCCGCAGACCCTGCCGTTGCTCGGCCTGGCCCAGGCCGGCGAGGATGGATTCTTCGATGACGCGGGCCTGCCGCTCGGGGAGGGCTGGGATCAGACCGAACTGCCACGCGCGGGCGGCGCGCGCTTCAGCTTGAGGATCAGCGGAGATTCCATGGCGCCCCTGTATCGCGAGGGGGATCGGGTGATCGTCGATCGGGACGCGAGCCAGGTGCGAAAAGGCGATCGGGTGGTGGTGCGCACCATGACCGGTGAAACCCTGGCCAAGGAGGTCGCAGCTCAGAATGCGCGTTCGCTCACCCTGCGGTCCATCAATCCGGCCTATGAAGATCGCGTGCTGGCGAAGGCCGACATCGCCTGGATGGCGCGCATCTTGTGGGTCAGCCAATAGCCAACGAAAGAAGCCGCCCCGAGGGGCGGCTTCCGATCGTCGACTTGGTCGGTCGTCACTGGGTGACGTAGTTGGCGTTCACCCAGCCGCCGCCGGCGATCTGGATCCACTGGCCTTGCGAGGCCACGGCGGTGAAGGGCTGTCCGGCCGAAAGGCTGCCCACCTGGCGGAAGCCGGTGCCCGGGCCGCCGCGGATGCGCAGGTTGGATGCCGCGCGATACATGTTGGCGTTCTGCTGAGCGATGGCGCGGGTGCGTTGCTGGTTGCAGCCGATGTAGGAACCGGCCGCGGCGCCGGCGCCGGCGCCGACCACGGCGCCCAGGGTCCGCTCATTGCTGGACACCCGGCTCCCGGCCAGACCGCCGATCAGGCCGCCGATCAGCGCGCCCGCCTGCTGACGTCCGCCGGGGGCGTCGCAGTTGGTGATGCCGTTGGCCTGCTGGGCCGAGGCGGCGGTGGGGACGGCGCCGGCGGCCAGGGCCGCTACCATGGCGACGCCGGCAAGGGCGGAGTTGAAGGTCTTCGACATGGCTCTCTCCTGTCATCGAGTTCGTCGATGAGGGGAGATTGGCAGGGCGAAGCTGAAGGCTGTCGGAGGCCGCCAGTCAGATTGCGTTCATATTGATTGCTCGCCCTAAGCAGACGGCGTCAGGTCTTGTCAGCGAGGTCGCCTGCCGCGCCCTTTTCGATCAGGGCAATGGTTTCCGGCAGGCCGTAGATGGCGGCGAAGGAGCCGAAGCGCGGTCCCTGGCTGTCGCCGAGCAGCACTTCGTACAATGCCGCGAACCAGGCGCGCAGGGGCTGGAAGGCGTGCTCCTTGCCCACCGCATAAACCTCGCCCTGGATGAGTTCGCCGTCCGTCGTGTCGGCGGGCAGGGCGCGCAGGCGGGCGGCCAGGTCGCGGAAGGCCGCCGCTTCCTGCTCTGTCGGTGCGCGGAAGGTCTTCGTGGGCCGCACGAAGTCCTCGTAGTAGTTCAGCGCGCGGTCCATCAGCTGGTCCAGCACCGGCTCGTTGTCCGGCGTCGCCTCGGGCAGGTAGCGCGCCATATAGGCCCACAGCTGGTCCTTGTTCGACGCATTGGCCACGCCGACCAGATTCAGCAGCAGGGCGAAGCTGACCGGGCTGGCGACCTGGGGTGGGGCGCCGGCGTGGATCGACCAGACGGCGTTGTCGATCTGCTTGGCCGGTTCCTGGCCGCCGAACTGGTCGATGAAGCTGAGATAGTCGTCGATGGCGCGCGGAATGACGTTGAAGTGCAGGCTCTTGGCCGACTTGGGCGACTGGAACATGTACCAGCTGAGGCTCTCGGGCGTGCCGTAGCGCAGCCATTGCTCCATCGTGAGGCCGTTGCCCTTGGACTTGGAGATCTTCTTGCCCTCGACATCGAGGAAGAGCTCGTAGTTGAAGCCGACCGGCGGTTCGCCGCCCATGACGCGGCAAAGCTTGGAGGATTCGCGCACGGATTCGATCAGGTCCTTGCCCGCCATCTCGTAGTCCACGTCCAGCGCGGTCCAGCGCATGGCCCAGTCGGGCTTCCACTGGAGCTTCACATGGCCGCCGGTGACCGGAACGGTGGTGCGGCCGCCCGCGGGGTCGTCGAAGGTGATGGTCCCGGCCTCGACGTCGCGCTCCAGCGTCGGCACCTGCAGAACGTGGCCGGTGATCGGGCTGATGGGCAGGAAGGGGGAGTAGGTGGCGCGCCGCTCTTCGCCCAGGGTCGGCAGCATGACCGCCTGGATGGCGTCGAACCGCTCCAGCACGCGCAGCAGGACCTCGTCGAACCGACCGGAGCGATAGGTCTCGGTCGAGCTCATGAACTCGTAGTCGAAGCCGAACGAATCCAGGAAGGCGCGCAGGCGGGCGTTGTTGTGGGCGCCGAAGCTGTCGTGGGCGCCGAACGGGTCGCGCACCTTGGTCAGCGGCAGGTGCAGGTCCTCGCGCAGCATGTCCGGATTGGGCACGCCCTCCGGGACCTTGCGCAGGCCGTCCATGTCGTCGGAGAAGGCGATCAGGCGGGTCGGCCAGTGGTCGCCGGTCAAGGCCCGGAAGGCGTTGCGCACCATGGTGGTGCGCGCGACCTCGCCGAAGGTGCCCATGTGGGGCAGGCCCGAGGGGCCGTAGCCGGTCTCCAGGATCACCGGCTTTTGCAGCGCCTCGAAGGTCGCCAGGGCCTCGTCGGCCTTGCCCGCGTCGATCAGCAGCCGGGCGGCGGACCGCTCGGCGTCGGACAGCCGCTTCTTCAGGACATGGTCCAGCAGATTGCGGGCCTGTTCAAAGGGCCAGGAGCGGGCGTCGCGGGCGAGGGTCTCGAGGTTGCGTAGCATGCGACGGGCTTTGGCGCGTCGCGACGCTCAGGTCAACGAAGGCCGGGCCGGACGGCGCGGAAGGCCTGAGCCGGGCCCTTAGCGGCGATAACAGCCGGCGCCGGCCCACAGCAGGTCGATGGTCGCCTCGGGCGCCCGCTGAAGAACACGCCCGTGCACCCCGTCCTTGCTGATGATCCCGCCGGGCTCGGCGGCGACGGGACGGGAGCCGGTGGCGAGCGCGACCGACAGGGCGAGGGCGAGGGCAGGGGCCAAAAGCGTGCGTTTCATGCCCTCGCCCTAGCGCGACGGCGCGGGGCGGGAAGGCGGATGCGACGAAGGCCCTCAGGCGGACGACAAACCGGCCCGCCTCAGGGCGGCGGATCGGCGCGGCGGGCGTCGTCAGGCTCGGCGGCGGAAAAAACACCGTCTGAATGGTGTGAATGGTGTGAAACCGACTGGAGCTCCAGCGCGGCGAGGCGCGCGTCGAGGCGGCGCCGACCGGCCAGGTCGCCGGGCGCGAGGGCGGCGGCGGCGCGGGCGATGGCCTCGATCTCGCGGCCCCGGCGCATCACGTCCTCCAGAACCTCGGCGCTGGGGTCGAGGTCGGGGTCGGGCAGGGGCGCGGGCTGGGGCGCGGCCTTGGGCGGCGGCTGTCGGGGCGGCGGCGTCTCGTTCGCGGCGCGGGCCATCTCGAGCATCTGGCGGTGAATGCGCATCCAGCCGGCGGCCTCGGGCCCGCGCCCGGCCAGGACGGCGCGGTTCATGCGCACCAGGGCGTGGCGGGCGATGTCGGCGTAGTCGGGCAGGCCGGCTTCGACCTCGGCCTCCAGATCCACGGGCTCGGGATCGGGCTGGTCCCGGCGCCGCCAGCCCTCGGCGCGGGCGCGCTGGCGCAGGGTGGACAGGCCCAGGTCGTAGCGGGCGCAGACGGTCTCGGCCGCATCGCCGGCCAGATAGTCCTGACGCGCCCGCGCCCAAACCGCGTCGGAGGCGCGGGTGTAGCCGCCGCGCCCGGTGTCGACGGACCGGTCGGCGGACCGAGGCGAGGCGCGGACGTCGTAGAAGTCGTCGTCCGTCAGATAGTATTCGGATTCATCGACATAGGTGACCTGGGGGCCCGCGCCGGGCGCCGGGGCGGGCCAGGGATCAGCGAACGCGTCGTCGTCCGCGCGGTCGGATTGGGCCTCGGCCTCGTCGTTCTGCATGCGCCCCTCCGAGGCCGGTTCGCCCGCCGATCGGGCCCAGGCAGTATGCGGCGGCGGGCAGGGGCGGCAGGCCGGCGGGCTCTGAAATCGGGAAAGTGGCGCGGGATCAGAGGGATGGAGCGCCAGACCATGCGCGGTCGACCCTCTCCCGATGGGGGGCTTGAGGCCCGCAGAGCGCGACGATGCGTCTTGGCCGAGACGGTGAGGGTCGAGGGTGAGCCGGCGGCTTCGCCGCCTTGCGCCGCCGCGCCCCCCTCATCCGAGCCGGGAGAAGGGATGTTGAAAGCGCCCGCCCCGCTGCACATCTGCACGGCTCATCGAAAAGGACGCGCCATGACCCGGACCCTGCATATCGACTTCGTCTCGGACGTGGTCTGCCCCTGGTGCGTGGTGGGGCTGGGCGGGCTGGAGACGGCGCTGGAGCGACTGAAGCCCGAGGGGATCACCGCCGAGATCGCGTTTCGGCCGTTCGAGCTGAACCCCGACATGGCGCCCGAGGGCGAGAACATCGTCGAGCACATCGGCCGCAAATACGGCGCGACGCCGGAACAGTCGGCCGCCAACCGGGAGATGATCCGCGCCCGCGCCGCCGAGGCCATGCCCGACGTCGACGGACAGCCCTTCGACATGCGGATGGGCGAGGACAGCCGGATCTGGAACACCTTCGACGCCCATCGCCTGCTGCACTGGGCGGGCGAACAGGGCGCGGACGCGCAAGCCCGGCTGAAGAAGGCGCTGTTCCAGGCTCACTTCACCGACAACCGCGACCTGACCGACGCCGGCGTGCTGACCCAGGCGGCGGAGGCGGCGGGGCTGGACCGGGCCGAGGCCGCCGAGGTCCTGGCCTCGGGCCGCCATGTCGAAGCGGTGCGCGCCGAACAGGCCCAGTGGCGCGCGCGAGGCATCAGCGCCGTGCCGGCGGTCGTGGTGGAGGGCAAATACCTGATCTCCGGCGGCCAGCCGGCGTCGGTGTTCGAAGAGGCGTTGCGCAAGATCGCCAGCGAATGACCCTCTCCCGCTGGGAGAGGGCTTGAGGCTCGCAGAGCGCAGCGATGCGCCAGCCGAAAGGGTGAGGGTCGAACGCTTGATCGGCGGCTTCGCCGACAGCAACCGCCGCCCCTCATCCGACCCCTTCGGGGCCACCTTCTCCCATCGGGAGAAGGACGGTCAGGCGGCCTTCCAGGCGCGGATGCGGCGGGCATGGGCGCGCGTGGCCAGGGTCGTCTCCAGCACCACATCGGCGCGATCCAGAACCAGAGCGTCCAGCCGCTCCAGCACCAGCCGCCCGGCCGCCAGATCGCGCGCCGCGCCCTCGCCCGTCAGACCGCGCGCCACCTCGTCTGGGTTCACGAACCGGAACGCCGCCGCCCGCTGACGCAGGAAGCGGTTGATGAAAGTGGTCTTCCCGGCACCGTTCGGCCCGGCGAGGAGGACGAGGGTGGGCATTCCAATCTTCCGAAAAGTTGGGTCATCACCCAGCGATTGAAGCCTCATTTCATGAAGTCGAAGACGTATTGGTGTGGGTACGAGCGAAAGTGCGCGCATACCTTTTCCAACCGCCGGAACCGAATGCGCTCGTAGGCGCGCACAGGAACCAACTTCACTCGTTCGACGGAGTTATCCGTCATGGCACTCTCCTTTGATGCTGACGGAAAATCCGTCATCCCGGTCCGCCGTATGCGGACCCCGCCGTGCGGGGATGGCCGAAGCCGCAGCAAAGGTTTGGGTGATGACCCGACTCAGACGTTATCAGAACAAACAGGGATCAGGCTGACCTAGTTTTCACAAGGTCAAGAAAGCTGGTGATATCCTGCTCCCGCAGAGCGAGTGTGACCGGTCTGGCTTCCGGAACGCAACGCCTCCCCGCCAGCATCGCTTTCTGTGGTTCGCGCGAGTGGCTGCGATACCGAATCAATGTCAACTAGCGCCGAACAGGACGGTGACGATGCAACTTCCAGTGAAAGCGCTCACGGCGCAGCAGGTTGGCGAACTCTTGGAAATCGAAGAGTCCCATTTTGTAGACTTGAAGGGACGTGCCATCGCGCCCGGCAAGCTGACCAAAGCGATTTCCGCTTTTGCGAATACGAGCGGAGGAGAGCTCTTCGTTGGGATAGAAGAAGAAGAAGGTCCAGACGGCAAGGTCCGAAGCTGGAACGGTTTCACGGATCAAGAGGCGACGAACGGGATATTCCAAACACTACAAGCTTTGAATCCTCTGGCTAATAACTATGACGCTGAGTTTCTAAGCGGCGAGGGGCAAGCGGGGATTGTTCTTCATCTTACGATTCACAAGAGTCAGGATGTTGTTCCGTCTGCTGATGGAAAGATCTATGTTCGGCGTTCGGCGCAAAGCTTGCCGCTGCAGAATGAAGAGGCGCTTGAACGTCTTCGCTATGACAAGGGAGTTGTCTCTTTCGAGGATGAGGCCTTAAATATACCCATCGACGAGATCGCAAACTCCGCAACCGTGATTGAGTTTATGCTGGACACGATTCCAACCGGCGAGCCTCGTGAATGGGTAGAGAACCAAAAAGTCGTACGTGATGGACGACCGACCGCAGCGGGCGTGCTGCTCTACTCAGACAACCCTCAAGCCACATTGCCGAAGCGGTCCGCAGTAAAAATTCTGCGATACAAGACCAAGCTTGATGCCGAGAGAGATTTTCTCGCCTTTGATCCAATTACAGTTGAGGGGCCTCTCTATGACTTGATCTATGATTCTGTCGATCAAGTTAAGAATATTATTGAAGGAATAGAGAAAGCTGGGCCTTCTGGCCTCGAGAAAATCTCATATCCTGAAGAGGCTTTGCATGAGATACTCACAAATGCCGTCTTGCATAGGGACTATAACGTCGCGGCGGATGTGCAGGTAAGAATTTTTGACAATCGCGTAGAGATTGAGAGTCCCGGAAAACTACCAGGCCACGTCACGCCGGCGAATATTAAGCGTACGCAGTTCGCAAGAAACCCGAAGATTGTTAGACTTGTAAATAAGTTTAAGAACCCACCCAACAAAGACGTGGGTGAGGGTCTCAATACAGCCTTTGAGGCGATGGATAAGCTTCGGCTTCGAAATCCTGAACTAGTCGAGTTTGACGGATCTTTCCTGGTTGTACTGAAGCATGAAAGCCTCGCATCGCCAGAGCAAATTGTTATGGAGTATCTCGATCAAGAAGCCGAAATAACAAATTCCACTGGCCGCGAGATCACTGGTATCAAGTCAGAAAATTCAATGAAGCAAGTGTTCTACCGCTTGAGAGATCGTGGTCAGCTTGAACAGGTAAAAATCGCTGGCAAAAAGCCGGCGTGGCGTAAACCTGTGGTTTGAGCGGCCCTCACACCTTCACCTCCAACTCCCCGCCGCCAGCCCTGAACTTCGCGCTCATCTCGGCCATGCCGGCCTCGGCGTCGGTCAGGCTGGCGCCGGCGTCGTTCTGGCCGCGCGCGGCGTCGCGGATGTCCTGGCTGATCTTCATGCTGCAGAATTTGGGGCCGCACATGGAGCAGAAATGGGCGGTCTTGTGGGCCTCCTTGGGCAGGGTCTCGTCGTGGTATTTGCGCGCCGTCTCGGGGTCGAGGCCGAGGTTGAACTGATCCTCCCAGCGGAACTCGAACCGGGCGCGTGACAGGGCGTCGTCGTGGGCGCGGGCGGCGGGGTGGCCCTTGGCCAGGTCGGCGGCGTGGGCGGCGATCTTGTAGGTGATGACGCCGTCCTTGACGTCCTGACGGTCGGGCAGGCCCAGGTGCTCCTTGGGCGTGACGTAGCAGAGCATGGCCGTGCCGAACCAGCCGATCATGGCCGCGCCGATGGCCGAGGTGATGTGGTCATAGCCGGGCGCGATGTCGGTGGTCAGGGGCCCGAGCGTATAGAAGGGCGCCTCGTGGCAGTGCTTCAGCTGCTCGTCCATGTTGGCCTTGATCTTGTGCATCGGCACGTGGCCGGGGCCTTCGATCATGACCTGGCAGCCCTTGGCCCAGGCGATCTTGGTCAGTTCGCCCAGGGTGCGCAGCTCGGCGAACTGGGCCTCGTCATTGGCGTCGGCGATGGAGCCGGGGCGCAGGCCGTCGCCCAGGCTGAAGCTGACATCATAGGCCCGCATGATGTCGCAGATGTCCTCGAAATGCTCGTAGAGGAAGCTCTCCTTGTGGTGGGCCAGGCACCACTTGGCCATGATCGAGCCGCCTCTGCTGACGATGCCCGTCACGCGGTTGGCGGTCAGCGGCACGAAGGGCAGGCGCACGCCCGCGTGGATGGTGAAATAGTCCACGCCCTGTTCCGCCTGTTCGATCAGGGTGTCGCGATAGACCTCCCACGTCAGGTCCTCGGCGACGCCGTTCACCTTCTCCAGCGCCTGGTAGATGGGCACGGTGCCGATGGGGACGGACGAGTTCCTGATGATCCAGTCGCGGATGTTGTGGATGTTGCGGCCCGTCGACAGGTCCATGACGTTGTCGGCGCCCCAGCGGGTGGCCCAGACCAGTTTGTCGACCTCGTCATCGACGCTGGAGAGGACGGCCGAGTTGCCGATGTTGGCGTTGATCTTCACCAGGAAGTTGCGGCCGATGATCATCGGCTCGACTTCGGGGTGGTTGATGTTGTGCGGGATGATGGCGCGGCCGCGGGCGATTTCCTGACGCACGAACTCAGGGGTCACGAAGTCGGGGATCGAGGCGCCGAAGTCCTCGCCGTCGCGGATGCAGGGGGCGTTCTGCTCTCGGCGCAGGTTCTCGCGGATGGCGACGTATTCCATCTCGGGCGTGATGACGCCGGCCAGGGCGTATTCGTATTGCGTGACCGGGCGGCCGGGAACGCCCTTGAAGACCTGATGGTTGGAGGTGTCGAAGCGCGGGGCCAGGTGGCGGCCCGACGCATGGCCGTTGTCCTCGGGCTTGACCTCGCGCGGATGGGCGACGGGGGCGATGTCGCCGCGATCGCGCTGCCAGCTGGATTTGACCTTGGGCAGGCCCTTCCTGATGTCGATGGCGACGGTCGGGTCGGTGTAGGGGCCGGACGAATCGTACATCGTCACCGGCGGCTCATTGGCGCTCGGGTGGACGGCGACCTCGCGGAAGGGGACGCGGATGTCGGGGAACAGCTCGCCCGCCACATAGACCTTGCGGCCCCCGGCGCGCGGGCCGGTGGGGATGCGGCCGTGCTCTTCGGCAACGGCCTTGCGGGCTTCACTCAAGGGGAGGCTATCGCTCGCTGCTTGAGCCTCGTCGAGGTCGGCTTGGGGCGTGACTTGGATGTTCATGGCGGCCTCTTTGCGCAAGAGGGACCGCCGGCGCGGTTTGAGGGCGCCGCCTGAGCGAGGCCGTGTCTCGTCCCTTCGCCGGCATGACCCGGATCAGGTTCGACCGGTCAGGCGATCACGCCTATCTCAGCGGCTCAGGCGCCGCCCCCGGGAGAACGCTTGCAAGCTACCCCGCGCCGGACGCGAAGTCGAGCCGGACCGCAAGGGGTTGTAAACAAACACTCTCTAGGATGAGCCCCGGACTGCGGCTGGACGTCAGGCGCGGGCGAAAGCGGAGTTTCGCCATGGGCCTGGGCCTGGAACGGATCGTCTACACCAGCCGCGCGCGCACGGCCGAGGTCGGCCTGCCGATGCAGGTGGACATTCTGGCGGCGTCCCAGCGCAACAACGCCCGCGACGGCCTGACCGGCGCGCTGCTGATCCACGACGGCCGGTTCCTGCAGGTGCTGGAAGGCGCGGGCCAGGATCTGGACCGGCTGCTGAAGCGCCTGGGCGATGACCCGCGCCACGAGGACATCGAGATCATCGAGCGCGAACCGATCCGGCAGCGGCGCTTCGGCGAATGGGCCATGGCCAGCACGCGCGTGACCCCGGCGCTGGCGGCCCTGCTGCGGCGCACGATCGAAGGCATGTGGACCTCCGACGAAACCCTGGCGCGCCTGGCCGAGGCGGTTGAGCCGCAGGCCGCCTAAGGGGCGGACCAGCCCCTGACCGAAACCCGCGCCTGCCGCGCATCGCCGTCGAAGCGCAGATAGGCCTCGGCGTGACCGCGACGCGGGACATAGGCGACGGTGGCGGTGGCGACCTCATCGCCCAGCACGCCCTCGACCTGAACCTGGGCGGCGGTGTCGGGGCCGTCATTGTTGATACGCACCGTGGCCACCTGCCCCGACGCGGTCGGCTGGACCTGTACGATGCGCGCGCTCAGCAGGGGCGGCGCCGGCGGCTGCATCGCCTCCCACGCCACGACCCCGATGGCGCCCAGGGTCACGACGAGGCCGATCACGGCCATCAGGCCTTGCAGCAGGGGGCGGGGGCGAGCGGCGCTCTTCGTCTTGCGGGGCATGGGCGTCAGACCAGCAGACGGGCGGCGGCGGCGCCGATGGAGGCGGGAAAGCCCAGCACGATCATGGCCTGCAACGCGCCCTCGACGGCGTGCCCGTCCGTGCGGCCGAAGACATAGAGCGCGAACAGGCTGACGCCCAGCGCAATGGCGTAGCCCGGCAGGGTGTAGTGGAGAAAGGCGTGCAGCGGGCGCTCGGCCTCCTCCTGACCCGCAAAGCCCGCGTGGAAGACGATCAGGTGCAGCAGGGTGACCGATACAATGATCAGCGCGATCGCGTGCCAGGCTGTCGCCTTGTAGGCGATCAGCACCATTTCCTCGGTCGGGGCCACGTTCAGAGCGAAGAACAGGGCACCGGCCGCCATCAGAAACAGCTCGCCGGGATAGCTGGCCTGATCCTCGTCGGTGTCGCCCCCTCCGTCGCCGGCCAGCTGTCGACGGGCCAGCAGCGCGCCCATGGCGCCCGGCACGGCCTGAAGTGCGATCACACCCACCGTCTGCGCCGGCGGGTCGCCGGCCTGCAGCACCCCGAACAGCGTCAGCAGGGCCGCCGCCGTGATGAAGCCCACAGCCAGGGCGGTCGCGGTGTCCATCAGGTCGTTGACCAGCCCACGCCGGTTCGAGAACCCCGCGTAATAGGCCAGACCGTAAAGCAATGGCAGGCCCGCGCCGATGAACAGCAGCAGCCGCCCGTGCGGCATGGACACGCCTTGCTCCCACATCTCCATTGTCATCAGAAGCGGGATATTGAAGATCAGCGCGCCGGCGAAGGCGCGCGCCAGATCGCGCAGATAGGCCCGCTCTCGGGCCAGGTCGAAACGGGCGACGGCGGTGGTCATGGCGCGGCAACGCTTGAGCGGCGCGCTTGGCTCCTCTCAGGCCGACGATCGCTTGGGCGCGCGGTCGGGCCGCGCTAGGAGGAGCTCGAACGGAGACCGATCCCATGCACCTCGCCCGCTTTCCCCGCGTCCGCCTGGCCCACCTGCCCACGCCGCTGGAGCCGCTGGAGCGGCTGAGCGAGGAACTGGGCGTCGAAATCTGGATCAAGCGCGACGACTGCACCGGCCTGGCGGGCGGCGGCAACAAGACCCGCAAGCTGGAGTTCCTGTTGGGCGAGGCGCTGGAACAGGGCGCGGACACGCTGGTCACCCAGGGCGCGGTCCAGTCCAACCATGTGCGTCAGACAGCCGCCGCCGCTGCGGCCCACGGCCTGGCCTGCGAAGTCATCCTTGAGGCGCGCACGGGATCGACGGCGAGCGACTATGTCGGCAACGGCAATGTCCTGCTGAACCAGTTGTTCGGCGCGGTGATGCGCACCGTGCCGGGCGGGACCGACATGGTCGCCGAGCTGGAGACGACCGCCCAGGCCGTGCGGGCGCGGGGCGGCGCTCCTTACGTCATCCCCGGCGGCGGATCGAATGCGACGGGTGCGCTGGGCTATGTCGACTGCGCCCGCGAGATCGTGGTTCAGGCCGACGAGCTGGACCTGACGATCGACCGCATCGTCACCGCCACGGGCAGCGCCGGCACCCATGCGGGTCTGATCGCCGGGCTAGCGGTCATGGGCGCTGACGTGCCCGTGCTGGGCATCGGCGTGCGCGCCCCCAAGGCCAAGCAGGAAGAGAACGTGCTCAAGCTGGCGCAGCTGACCGCCGCCAAACTGGGCCGGCCCGACGCGGTGACGCACAAGATGGTGGTCGCGGACTGCGACTATGTCGGCGAAGGCTACGGCCTGATCGATCAGACGGTGATCGACGCCCTGGCGCTGGCGGCGCGCACCGACGGGATCGTGCTGGACCCCGTCTACTCCGGCAAGGCGATGAAGGGCCTGATCGCCCTGTCGCGCCAGGGCGCCTTCAAGGGCGAGACCCTGGTCTTCCTGCACACCGGCGGGGCGCAGGGGCTGTTCGGTTATCAGAGCGAGCTGCAGGGGGCGCTGTAACCCCGCGGCGAACGGCTCGTCGGCACAGGCGTTGGTCATCGGAACCGGAGGATGAATCCATGCGCCTGACCGTTCTTGCGTGCGCCGCCGCCCTCGCGACCCTGACAACCGGCGCGACCGTCAGCGCCGCGCCAGCGCAGGCGGTCCGGAACTATCCCCCCGACCGCTGCACCTATCAGACCATCAGCGCAGCGGACCAACGCCAGTATCGGTCCCGCTACGAACGGCGCGTACGCACCCAGGGGCGAGAGGCGGCCGAGACCTGGCTCCGCTCGTGGCTGTGCCCTTCCGATGCGCGCCAGGCGCAACGCGATCAAGCGCGGCAGCAGGGACCGACAGGCCGCGACGGCCAGCCGTGCCGGCGCACTCGCACGGAGATGCGCGCCGTATCGAGCGGCGGCGGCATGAGCATGGTTCCAGTGGCGGTCTGCGCGGACTGATCGGGCGCTGGTCGCCGCAAAGTTGCAATGCTTGGCGAGGCCTGTAGCGTGGCATGCATGCGTTTGATGCTTGCCTCCATGTCGGCGGTCGTCGCCCTGTCGGCGGGGCCTGTGGCCGCCCAGCGCTATTGGGGCCCGGAGCAGATTCCCGATTGCGCCCGAGACGTTTCAGTCGAGAATTGCCGCGCCCAGAGCCTGGCCTTGCTGCTCCACAAGCTGCAACTGCCCGACGCAGCGGAGATCGCGAAAGACGGCTATCGGGGCGTGCGGGTGTTTCAGTACGACGATTTCGGGGTGACCTGGCCGGCCGTCGCCTTTCTGACACGTCCCATCAACGAGTATCGACGCGAGGGCGTCGCCCTGACCCGAGCGATCCAGGCCGACGGCCACGTGGCGGCGCTGGAGCGGTCCGCATGGGAAATCGGCTGGCGCGAGGTCGATGGCGTCATCGCCGCGATCAAGGCCAGTCCGCCAAGCGAAGAAAGGCCGACATGGAATCCGACTAGGCTCACGTCGCCGCTCGCGCCCCCGCCCCCGCCTACGTGCCTCCATCCGCCGACGATCATCATCGAGATCATTGACGAAGGACAGGTTCAGCGCTGGTGGCCCTACACCTGTCGCGCGGATGCCGCCGTCGCCGAAGCGAGCCGAATCGCGTCTCTGATCGCCGCGGCCTTTCCGGTCTGCGGGCATCTGGATATCGCCCGATACGGTTCGGGCCTGGGGCGTGTCCGGGCCTGCCTGATGGTTGGGGGCAAGAACCCCTATGCGGCCGTTGAGGTCATGGACATTCTGCGCCCGGGCATTCGGGGCGATACGCGAGCAGCCTATGAAGAGGACCGCCAGTCCGATCACGTTTCTCTTCTGGGCTTTGATGGCCGGCGCGCGGCAGGGCGAGACGCCGTGATTGAGGCCTTGAATGAAGGCGCGCTGGGCCCCCGCTGGCTGCGTGTGCTGCGCGCCACGGGCGATGGCGAGGGCGTGACCGTGATCGGGCGTCTCGATCAGGTCGCCGAGATCAACAACCCCGATCCGATCGCCGTCGCCATTCGCTGGGCCGAGGACAGCGACGGTGAATCGCGTATTGTCGACTGGTCGGTCGAGCAGCATTGATCCGGTCCCTCATTGCAGGCGCACCCCGTCCTCGGCCACGAGACCCCATGACCAAGATCCTCGGCATACTCGGCGGCATGGGCCCGGCCGCGACCGTCGCCTTTCTGGAGAGGCTGCAGGCGCTGACGCCGGCGAAGGCGGACGAGGAGCACATCCGCGTCATCGCCGACATCAATCCGCACGTGCCCAACCGCCACACCCAACCCGAGGCCGCGGGGCGGACGCTTGGCGAGATGGCGCTGAGGCTGCGCCAGGCGGGCGCCGAGGTGCTGGCCATGCCGTGCAACACCGCCCACGCCCACGCCGAGGCGATCCGCGCGGCAGGCCTGCCCTTCATCGACATGATCGCGGCGACCACCGAGGCGGCGAAAGCGAGCGGCGCCACGCGCATCGGCGTGCTGGCGACGCCGGGCGGCGAGGCTCTGTACGACCGGGCGCTGCGCGCGGCGGGGCTGGAGCCCGTGGTGCTGGGCGGCGAGGACCGTCAGGCCTTCATGGATACGGTGTTCGCGGTCAAGGCCGGCGAGCGACCGCGCGAAGCTATGCGGCGGCTGGCCGAAATACTGATCGCCGCCGGCGCCCAGGCGGTCATCGCCGGCTGCACCGAAGTACCTCTGTTGCTGGCGGCCGGCGACATCACCGTTCCGCTGGTGGACTCCAGCGAGGTGCTGGCCGCCGCCTGCGTGGACGCGTGCCGCTGAAAGGCATCAGCCCCGTTCGCGGGTCTTGGTGAAGGCGATCTTGGGGAAGCGTTCGCCGACGTAGCCGGTTTCCCAGCTCGACTTGGCCAGGAAGACCGGGTTCTGATCGATGTCGACGGCCATCTGGGGGCGGTATTTGCCGGCGAAGTCGTCCAGATCGGCCTTGTCGCCGGCGACCCAGCGGGCCTCGGCCCAGGGGCTGGGCTCGAAGACGACGTCCAGCCCATATTCCTCGCCCAGGCGGTCGGCCATGACCTCGAACTGCAGCTGGCCAACAGCTCCGACGATGAAGTCCGAGCCCATTTCCGGGCGGAACAGCTGGGTCACGCCTTCTTCGGCCAGGCCTTCCAGCGCCTTCTTCAGGTGCTTGGCCTTCAGCGGATCCTTGACCCGCACGCGCTGCAGGATTTCCGGCGCGAAATTGGGCAGGCCGGCGAAGCGGATCAGCCCGCTTTCCGACAGGCTGTCGCCGACGCGCAGCACGCCGTGGTTGGGAATGCCGATGACGTCGCCGGCGTAGGCCTCCTCGGCAAGCTCGCGGTCGGAGGCGAAGAACATGATGGGGGCGTTCACCGACAGCTGCTTGCCGGTGTTCTGGACCTTGAGCTTCATGCCGCGCTTGAACGAGCCTGACGCCATTCGGAACATGGCGATGCGGTCACGGTGGTTGGGGTCCATGTTGGCCTGGACCTTGAAGACGAAGCCGGTGACTTCGGGCTGGCCTGGCTCGATGGTCAGCACCTGCGGCTCGGGCGCGTTGCGGGTCTCGGGCGGGGCTTCCTTGCGCGCCGGCATGACCTTGGGCGGCGGGGCCCACTCGCCGATCGCGGCCAGCAGCTCTTCGATGCCGAAGTGGCGCAGGGCCGAGCCCCACAGCACCGGCGTCATGTGGCCTTCCAGGAAGGCCTGGCGGTCGAACGGTTTGTAGCCGCCCTCGACCAGCTCGAGCGCGTCGGTCAGATCGGCCTGTTCGGAACCTTCGAAATACTGCGCAGCGTCCGCCAGGGGCAGGGCGGGGGGATGGTCGGGGTCCTCGTCGGCGCCGGCGGCCTTGCGGGCGTACGGCTGGAACCGGCCGGTGCCGATCTCGACCATGCCGCGCAGGCGGTTGCCGCTCTCGGCCGGCCACCAGATGGGCGAGGGGTCGAGCTGCAGGCGGCTGGCGATCTCGTCCAGAAGCACCATCGGGTCCTGGGCCTCGCGGTCCAGCTTGTTGATGAAGGTGATGATCGGGATGTCGCGCAGGCGGCAGACCTCGAACAGCTTCAGCGTCTGCGGCTCGATGCCCTTGGCGGCGTCCAGCACCATGATGGCGCAGTCGGCGGCGGTCAGGGTGCGATAGGTGTCTTCCGAGAAGTCCTCGTGGCCCGGCGTGTCCAGCAGGTTGAACATCTTGGCCGCGCCGTCGGCGGTGGTGTGTTCGAACGTCATGACCGAGGCGGTGACGGAGATGCCGCGCTCCTTCTCGATCTTCATCCAGTCCGAGCGCGCCCGCCGGTTCTCGCCGCGCGCCCGCACCGCACCGGCCGCGCGAATGGCCCCGCCGGCCAGCAGGATGTGCTCGGTCAGCGTGGTCTTGCCGGCGTCGGGGTGGGCGATGATGGCGAAGGTCCTGCGGCGCAGGGCCTCCTCGGCGAGAGTGCGTTTCGACATGGCGGATCCGTCTGCCGCGATGGGCGGCGAGGGGCGCTCCCCTAGCGTGTCAGGACGCGGAAGTCACCCAAAGGCCAGGTGCTGGCGTCAAGCCGCTGGCGGGCTAAGGGTTTCCCCACCATCCTGCTCGCCGTCCTCGTCCTGCCGATGCTGGGCGGCAAGCGCGTCTTCCTCCTCGTCGGCCTGCTGGTCCGTCACACCGCGCGCGCGAT
The DNA here is from genome assembly GCF_004683885.1 of Brevundimonas sp. MF30-B. Classification (NCBI taxonomy): domain Bacteria; kingdom Pseudomonadati; phylum Pseudomonadota; class Alphaproteobacteria; order Caulobacterales; family Caulobacteraceae; genus Brevundimonas; species Brevundimonas sp. MF30-B. The sequence goes on from NZ_CP038440.1 coordinate 1,488,560, forward strand.
TGATCATGCTGCGGGCCGCCTCGGCCGCGCCGCCGCCGTGCGGAGCATTCGCCAACGGGGCAAGAAGCAGGATCGCGTCGTCGTTTCTGTTCAGGCTGATGAGCGCGGACCCGAGGTTGAGCCGCGTCTCCGCCAACTGCGGTGCAAGTGTGTAGGCGACCTCCATGGTCGTGACATCGTTGGCGTTCGGCCAACCCGCATCGCCCATCCTCAGTTCGCTGAGCAGAAGCATCGTGATGTAGTTCAGTTCGTCGAGCGAATAGGCCCGCGCCAAGAGTCGTCGCGCAGCGGCGATCTGCTGCTGGGCCTCGTCGGCATCTTCAAGCTCGCGGGCGCGATCGAGATGGTCGCTCGCCAGAAACTGCATGGCCTCGACATGTTGGGGCGCGACTTCCAGCAGACGGTTAAGCGCTGCGCGACCTTTGTCCTTGTCGCCGAAATGTAGTTCGCCGTGTCCGAGGACAAGCAGGGCCATTGGGTCGTCTCCATGGCGCTCTGCGGCGCGGCGCGCATCGACGGCCACGGCTGGGCGCATGTCGGCCGGCACGCCGATCTTGAGCCTCTGGTTCAGCAGAAGCAGGTCATTGGCCGAGTCAGGAAGCCGCGTGACGGCGACCTCGGTTGCGGGAAACGCATGGTTCAAGCCGATGCGCGGCAGAGATCGGTAGCTTCTCAAGGCGCGCCGCAACTCGGCCAGCGACATTCCCGTGGCGCGCTGGATGGCTTCAATGGAATCTCCACCAGAGCCGACATCGCGCAGATAGGCGTCGAGCATTCTCTGGCGATCGGTGTTCCCCATGAACCAGTGGGTCAGCAGCCAGGCCTGAGGATAAAACATTTCCGGGTTGCGTACCGAGCTGCCGGGTCGTGATGACAGCAAATCCGACAAGGACATCCATGAGCCGCCCAGAATCCAGCTGGCGCGGTTGGAGTTGTAATTTCCAAGTTCGATCCGGTTACCCTCGATCTTGGTCGTCATGTAATATTCAGCGAACCCTTCCACGAACCACGCTGGGTACGGGAATGGGAAGTTCTGCATCATAAAATGGTGGGCGTATTCATGAAGCAGGGTGTGCTCACCCATGTCATTGTTTCGCTCGATCAGCGCCACAGCAAATATGTCTTCGTTGCTGGCGCTGTAGAATCCGAGCGTATCGCGGCTGATGGCGGGGTTTATTCGTCGGAGCGCGCTCTGATTTCGAACGAGGTAGATCGGCAGCTTCCGGTAAGGGACTTCTTCGACCGAAAGACCCATGCGGGCCCTCAAGAGTCGATCGAACACCTCAAGCTTCTGAGTGAATTCGCGAAGCGGCCGCTCTCCGCCGTCACTGTAGACGATGAAGCGCTCGCTTTCGGCCCTGAGCCACTGAGCTCGTGCAGGCGTTGCGGCAAGCACGACTGCGGCGCAAGCCAGAAGGAAAAACGTACGCAAAAGAAGCATGAACCCCACCCTTATACCCCAGGTGGTTAATTGGCCTGGGCCGAAGTGACAAGCCCGCCGTGGGATCTTAGGCCGCCAGACGGCCCCAGACCGCCTTGTCGGCGGCGACGGCGTTGAGCTTGCCGGTGGAGGCGCGACGCCGAAGCTGCTCCATGACCATGGCGGGCAGGGCGCAGAAGCGCGGCTCGACAAGTTCGGGCGCGCAGCCGGCTTCGGGGGCCGCGAACAGGGCGGCGTTCACCTGCGGGCTGCGGTCGGCGATCAGCCAGGCCAGGCGGCGCGCACGCTGCGGATCGTTGCGGTGAAGCAGGGGGTCTTCGGCGAACAGCTCGCAGCCGAGCTCCAGCACATAGTCCAGGCCCAGGGCTTCGAAACGGCGCGCATCGGCGGGCGAGACCGGGCAGGCCGCATCCAGGTCGAAAACCACGTCGTTCAGAAGAAACAGCATGCGCCGGCTCCGCAGCGGCGGAAGTTCTTCCCGCCTGGACGCCTGTTCTAGCGGGGGGCGCTTGCGGTCCCGTTCACGAACGCGGTTAAGCGTTTATGAGCCTGTCAGGCGGCCGGCTCGGTCGGCTGGCGGCGGTCCGCGGCGGAGCCCGAGCGTTCGCCCGAACGACGGTCGCCGTCGCGACGGTCGGCGGGCTGACGGCGATCGGCCTGGCGCATGCCGCCGTTGTGCATCATCAGCTCAAGCCGGATTTCGATCAGCCGCTGCTCGATGCTGCCCAGCATGAGGGTGAAGGCCGACAGGACCGCAAGGGTGCCCAGCAGCGTCAGCGCGCCGACGGGCGGCTCGTCCATCAGCAGCTGCGTGCCGACGAGGGCCAGGGCGAAGACCGAGGTCGCGCCCATGGTCAGAAAGGCGCCCACCACCTTCATCAGCGAGCGGCGCGGCGCCTGTTTGTTGATGCGGCCGCCGCCACGGCGGTCCTTGAGCTTGCGCCGCATGAAGCCGCGCCGTTCGCTGGTGCGCTCGGCGTTCTCGACCGCCTTGGCCACCTGCATTGCTTCGAGAGCCATCGCCCCGCCTCCATCTGAGCCCGAAGGGGATAATGACCGGCCATTGCATACCGTCGGTTAACGCCGAGCGGTTAAGCTCGCGCGTCTAGGGGCTTGACGTATCAATCACAGCCGTTCCGGCGCCGCCGCCCTAGGCGGACGCCCAGGGATAGGTGTCATGAAGACCAACCGAGCGCGCCGGGGGGCGCTGTCCAGACTGGTGGAGCGCCTGCGCGGCGACGCACGCGGCAATGTGGCCATGATCTTCGCCCTGGGCCTGCCGGCCCTGCTGATGCTGACCGGCATGGGCGTGGACCTGTACCGGGCCGACGTGGCGCGAAACACCAGCCAGCAGGCGGTCGACGCCGCAGCCCTGGCCGCCGCCGCCTCGCGCGAGCGCACGCAGGCGGGGCTGGCGCGCGTCGCGGCCGACTACATGAAGGGCAACATCGACCTTCGCTACCTGGACATGCGTCCGGAGCCCGAAACCCGCTTCATCGACGACATCGAGGTCGAGGTGACCATGCGCGGGACGGTCAGAACCCTGTTCATGGGCGTGATCGGCGTGGCTGAAATGCCGGTCAACGTCACCGCCACTGCGATCCGCGGCGCGGCCGAAGAGGTCGAGCTGGCGCTGGTGCTGGACAACACCTGGTCGATGAGCGTCAGCGACGCGCGCGGGGTCACGCGGATCAACGCGCTGAAATCGGCCTCGACCACCCTGGTCAACGAGCTGATGCAGCGCGACGGGGCGCGGGTGAAGATCGGCATTGTGCCCTATGCGGACTATGTGAACGTCGGCACCTCCAACTTCGGTCAGCCCTGGCTGAAGGTGACGGCCATGACCGAGGTGACGGAAACGCCGCAGGCCTGCCGCTGGACCAACAAGACCTTGCAGACCTGCACGCCCGGCGTGAAGCGATGGGAGGTCTGCAGCGAGACCAAGGATGGCGTCACGCGCACCTGGGACTGCGAAAAGGAATACGGGCGGACCTGCACCACCGTCGATCTGCCCGAGGCCCAGTGGAAATGGACCTGCCCGGCGCCGACCATCACCACCAAGCGCTGGTACGGCTGCGTCGCTTCGCGTCATCAGGGCATGCTGCGTCTGAACGACAGCCAGCCGGAGATGAAGTACGAGGGGCTGATGCAGACCAGCCAGACGTGTCTGAACCCGATCCTGCCGCTGACGAACCAGAAGGCCGTCATTCTGAGTGCCGTGCAGGGCCTGATCGTCAACCGGGGAAGCTATCAGCCCGAAACCTATATTCCTGCCGGGATGATCTGGGGGGTCAATGTGCTGTCGCCGACCGCTCCGTTCACCGAAGGGGGCGCCTATCACGTCGCCAATCGTGATCCGCGCAAGATCATGGTGCTGATGACGGACGGCGCCAACACCCTGCGCTTCGTGCCGGGAAGCGGGATGCACGGGAGCGCCACCGCGGCGCAGGTCGCGACCACCAACAGCGACACCCAGGCCATCTGCACCTACGCCAAGTCCAACAAGATCGAGGTCTTCACCGTGGCGCTGGCGGTCGAATCCGCCACGGCGCGCCAGATGCTGGAGGACTGCGCCTCGAGCCGCGATCACTATTTCGACGCCTCTGATTCTGCGGCCCTGACCGACGCCTTCCAGGAGATCGCGGCGTCGATCAACAAGGTGCGGCTGATCAACTGAGGCTGTCCGACCGGGCAGGGGGCGGTTGACGCCCCGCCTCCGGCCCCGCATTGACCGGGGCCGGAGGTACCCCATGCAGCACATCCTCGAAGAGCTTGAAAAGCGTCGCGAGCAGGCCCGTCAGGGCGGCGGCGAAAAGCGCATCGCCTCGCAGCACGCCAAGGGCAAGCTGACGGCGCGCGAGCGGATCGAGGTGCTGCTGGACGAGGGCAGCTTCGAAGAGACCGACATGTTCGTGGAGCACCGCAGCCACGACTTCGGCATGGACAAGCAGCGCATCCCCGGCGACGGCGTGGTGACCGGGCGCGGCACGATCGGCGGCCGGCTGGTCTATGTCTTCTCCAAGGATTTCACCGTCTTCGGCGGCTCTCTGTCGGGCGCGCACGCGGCCAAGATCGTCAAGATCCAGAAGATGGCCCTGACCAACGGCGCGCCGATCATCGGCCTGTTCGACGCCGGCGGCGCGCGCATCCAGGAGGGTGTCGAGAGCCTGGCGGGCTACGCCGACATCTTCCTGCAGAACACCCTGGCGTCCGGCGTCATTCCCCAGATCAGCGTCATCATGGGCCCGTGCGCGGGCGGCGACGTCTATTCCCCGGCCATCACCGACTTCATCTTCATGGTGAAGGACACGAGCTACATGTATGTGACCGGCCCCGACGTGGTGAAGACGGTCACCAACGAGGTCGTCAGCCACGAGGACCTGGGCGGCGCGCGCGTGCACGCCGGCAAGTCGGGCGTGGCCGACGGGGCGTTCGAGAACGACCTGGAGGCGCTGTCGGAGGTCCGCCGCCTGATCGGCTTCCTGCCGCTGTCGAACCGCGAGAAGCCGCCGGTCCGCGACAGCTATGACGAGCCCGAGCGCGACGAGGCCAGCCTGGACACCCTGGTCCCGGCCAACCCCAACCAGCCCTACGACATGAAGGAGCTGATCCTGAAGACGGTCGACGAGGCCGACTTCTTCGAGATCGGCGCCGACTTCGCCAAGAACATCGTCTGCGGCTTCGGTCGGCTGGACGGCCAGCCGGTGGGCGTCGTGGCCAACCAGCCCCAGGTGCTGGCCGGGGTGCTGGACATCGACTCCAGCCGCAAGGCCGCGCGCTTCGTGCGCTTTTGCGACGCCTTCGACATACCGTTGGTGACCTTCGTGGACGTGCCGGGCTTCATGCCGGGCACCAAGCAGGAGTACGGCGCCCTGATCAAACACGGCGCCAAGCTGCTGTTCGCCTATGCCGAGGCCACCGTGCCCAAGCTGACGGTCATCACGCGCAAGGCCTATGGCGGCGCCTATGACGTCATGAGCTCCAAACACCTGCGCGGCGACGTCAACTACGCCTGGCCCTCGGCCGAGATTGCGGTCATGGGGGCCAAGGGCGCGGTCGAGATCATCTTCCGCAAAGAGGCCGGCGACCCCGAGGCGCTGGCGGCGCGCGAGGCCGAATACAAGGAACGGTTCGCCAACCCCTTCGTCGCGGCGGGCCTGGGCTACATCGACGACGTGATCATGCCGCACGGCACGCGGCGGCGGCTGATCAAGGCGCTACGGACGCTGAAGGGGAAGGTGCAGGAGAACCCGTGGAAGAAGCACGATAATATTCCGTTGTGAACCTTATGGTTGATGCCCTGCAACACAGTCCGCCTTGGGCATTTTTGGCTCGCCTTACCGCATTATTTGAATGGACTGCGGTCGGGTCAATTTTGCTCTTCGTCACCCTGCTCGTGACGATAGGAATCGCTTCGGAATCAACGAAAAGCCGGCGGAATCAGGAACGCGCCGTGTTGCGGCATATAAGGCGCATGCTTCTTTCGCTTTCCGTGATGCAGCGAATGTCTATCGGACTTTTCGACTTAAAACTGGAGCCAAAGGATTTCGCGGAGCACGATGTTTGGACTGAGCTAACCGACGAACTTGATCGGCTTGAATTACTAAGTCTTCCAACCGAAACCGCGATGCAGGCCGCGTCCGACTCTCGCTCGCAATTGAAATGGCTGGCTGAAATATATGAGGGCGGGAGGCCCGCTAGCGAACTATCCATCGAAGAGGCTTCTCTTAGAAGCTCGATCGACCGAACGGCTTATTGGATCAGCATGTTGGATCGAGAGATCGAAGATCGAGACCCAAACAACCTGTCCCGTGCGTTCCGACAACTCCAACGGGGCGCTGCGCCTGAAATGCCGCCAACTTTGCTGGGTGCTGCAATCTCAAAAGCCAAATCACAGAACCCGGTGAGAGGCTGACCAACCTCCTCTTCCTCTGCTCCCGCAACCGCCTCCGCTCCCCCACGGCCGAGCAGGTGTTCGCCTCGTGGCCGGGTGTCGAAACCGCGTCCGCCGGGCTGGCGCCGGATGCGGAGGAGGGCGTGGACGCCGATCACATCGACTGGGCCGACGTGATCTTCGTCATGGAGCGGACGCATCAGGCCAAGCTCAATCGGCGTTTCCGCGACCGGCTGCGCGGCAAGCGCGTCATCTGCCTCGACATTCCAGACGACTATGGCTTCATGCAGCCCGAGCTCGTGGCGCTGCTTGAGAAGCGGGTCACGCCGCATCTGAGGTGAAGCCATGATCACCCTCCACGCCTTCTCCTCCCTCTGATCCTTCTCCCCTTGCGGGAGAAGGTGGCCCGCGCAGCGGGTCGGATGAGGGGTCGACGCGACGGCGAGAGATTGGCGGCGACGGCGGATGCGGCTTGATGGGGTGGGGCTGGTGCGACCCCTCATCCGTCAGCCCTGCGGGCTGGTACCCTCGTCAGCGCGTGTACGCGCTTCCTCGACGCGCAAGGGGAGAAGGGCGATCGCCATTGGCTCTGGTGGCTTCGAGGATGGCGGCAATGACTTCCCAGTCCCGGCTTTCGATCTGTTGGTTGGGGAAACGCAGGACGCGAAAGTTCTGAGCCTGCAGCCAGGCATCTCGAACACCGTCTCGCTCCGCATCATGGAAGGGCCCGTCGGCTTCGACGATCAGGCGGTGGCGAAGGCAGACGAAGTCGGCGACGTAGGGGCCTATCCTCATTTGGCGGCGGAACTTCAGGCCGTTCAGTCGCCGGTCGCGGACCAGCGTCCACAGGCGGCTTTCGTAGACGGCGGGTGCCTTCCGCATCGCCTTCGCGCGATCCTGAAGCCAGTCGTCCGGCATCGGCGTGACCCCTCATCCGTCATGCTTCGCATGCCACCTTCTCCCGCAGGGGGAGAAGGAGCAATATCCAACCCATGATCACCCTCCACGCCTTCTCCTCCATGTTCCCCGGCGGGATCGGGGAGACCAAGGACATGCGCGTCCAGTGGGCGCTGGAGGAGATGGGGCTGCCGTATCGGGTGCGGGGCTGGGACTACAGCGGCGGCGAGTGCGACACCCCCGCCTTTGAGGCGCTCAGCCCGTTCGGCCAGATTCCGGTGATCGAGCATGACGGGCTGGTGCTGACCGAGACGGCGGCCATCCTGATCCATCTGGCCGAGACCTCGGGCGGTCTGACTCCCGCCGATCCGGACGGGCGCGAGCAGGTCCGCCAGTGGTGCGTCGCCGCCATGGCCACGGTGTCGCCCGCCATCGCCGGCGTGGCCATGTTCGATGCGGGAATGACCGGCGGGGACCGCGCCGCCCGCGACTTCTGGCTTGGGCTCGCGCGGCGCTGGTTCGGCGGGCTGGAGCGGTGGCTGGAGGGGCGCGAGTGGATCGCCGCCGATCCCTTCACCGTCGCCGACATCGCCCTGGCCGGCGTGCTGCGCGAGGCGCGCGACATGGAGCTGATGGACGAATATCCGGCCGTGCGCCGCTATTACGAACGCTGCCTGGCGCGGCCGGCGTGGCGGCGCACGCGGGAGCTGACCGCTGAGCGGCTGGGCGTGGACCTGTCGGCGATCGCCTGAGCGCTCACTCCACCAGGGCGTTGACGGCCACGACGACGCCGGTCGCTATGGCGTAGAGGGTGATGGACCAGCCCCAGGCGCGCAGGGTGGTCATGCCCGGCGTGGCCATCAGCCACAGCCGCTGGACCGCGACGTACCAGACGGTTGTGACGAGCACGATGGCGAAGCCGGCCAGCGTGCTCCAGATGGCCGCGTCCTGCACGCCCAGCGAGCCCAGGCTGATCAGGATGGAGGTCGCACCGGCGAGGTAGCACTGGGCGAAGAAGGGCGTGCGCAGGCTCTCGCGATCGATCTTGCGGCCCGACAGCTTCAGGAACGCCCAGGCGAAGACCAGCGGATGCAGGCTGAACATCAGGGCGCGGAAGGCCAGCAGGTTCTGGTCGTTCGCCGTGACGAAGCGGCTGACGGGGTTGGGTTCGTCGGTCAGGGGCACGCCGAACAGCAGCTCAAGTCCATGCGCCGCCAGGATGCTGAGCACCAGGAACAGCGGCGGGCTGAGAGTCTCAAGATACTGCTTCTCAGGCCTGTCCTGCTGTTCGCGGTCCGAATAGCGCATGGTCCTGAGCGGATGGCGCAGGGTCATCAGCAGGGTGCGGGGATAGAACAGCAGCCACGACATGACCTCGTAGAGCAGTTCCTCGACCGACTGCAGGATCTTCATCGCGTTCATGGCGCCACCTTAAGGCCAGCGGGCGCGTCGCGAGAAGGGGCGGGCCGGGCCTCAGTCGTCGGCGTGCTCGGGCTTGCCCTTGCGCTTGGTCGCGGCGAAGTCCTCGAGCTGCTTCTCGGTCATGGACTCGACCATCTGTTTGGACGCGCCCTTGAGCTTGGACTTGGGCGTGTCGCCGCGCTTGGCGCTGAGGGCGGCGCCGGCGGCCTTTTGCTGGGCGGCGGATTTGGCGGGCATGGCGGTCTCCTGACTGAGCGGGAAACCGGCGCGCCCGCCGGCCGGTTCCGTCAGCCCAGCAGCTCGCGTCCGATCAGGAAGCGGCGGATTTCGTTGGTGCCGGCGCCGATGTCGTAGAGCTTGGCGTCGCGGACCAAGCGTTCGACAGGCCATTCCTTGGTGTAGCCCGCGCCGCCCAGGGCCTGGACGGCCTCCAGCGTGACCTTCACGGCGTTCTCGGAGGCCAGAAGGATGGCGCCGGCGGCGTCGTAGCGGGTGGTCTTGCCCTGGTCGCAGGCCTTGGCGACGGCGTAGACATAGGTTCGGGCGCTGTTGAGGGCGACGTACATGTCGGCGACCTTGGCCTGCATCAGCTGGAAGCTGCCGATGGCCTTGCCGAACTGCTTGCGCTCGCGAACGTAGGGCAGGACCACGTCCAGCGCCGCCTGCATGATGCCCAGCGGACCGGCGGCCAGGACGGCCCGCTCATAGTCCAGGCCGCTCATCAGCACGGCCGCGCCGCGGCCTTCGCCGCCCATGACGTTCTCTTCGGGGATTTCGCAGTCTTCGAACACCAGTTCGGCGGTGTCGGAGCCGCGCATGCCCATCTTGTCCAGCTTCTTGGAGACGCTGAAGCCCTTCATGCCGCGCTCGACCAAAAAGGCGGTGACGCCGCCGTTGCCGTCGCCGGTGCGGGCGTAGACCACCAGGGTCTGGGCCGAGGGAGCGTTGGTGATCCAGAACTTCGTGCCGTTCAGGACGTAGCGATCGCCCTTCTTCTCGGCGCGGGTGCGCATCGACATGACGTCGGAGCCCGAGCCGGCTTCGGACATGGCCAGGGAGCCGACATGCTCGCCCGAGATCAGGCCGGGCAGATATTTGCGCTTCTGTTCTTCGGTGCCCCAGCGGCGGATCTGATTGACGCACAGGTTGGAGTGGGCGCCGTAGCTCAGGCCGATTGAAGCGGAGGCGCGCGACACCTCCTCCATCGCCACGACGTGTTCGAGGTAGCCCAGGCCCAGGCCGCCGAACTCTTCTTCCACCGTGATCCCGTGCAGGCCCAGCTCGCCCATTTCGGGCCACAGGTCGCGGGCGAACTCGTTCTTCTCGTCGATCTCGGCGGCGCGCGGCGCCAGCCGGTCGGCGGCCCAGCGGGCGGTGGTTTCGCGGATCATGTCGGCGCTCTCGCCGAGGCCGAATTCCATGGATTGGGGGGCGTTGGGAATGCTCATGCCGCCGGGCGTAGCATCCCCGCACGACCCGTGCAAAAGGCAGTCGTCAGACGGTCTGGTCGGCCTCGGGCGCGGCGCGGAACAGCCGCAGGGCGGCCACGCCCAGGCAGGCGGCGGCGACCACCGCCAGGCCCCAGCCGATCAGTCCGATCTGTCCAGCGTCGCCCTGGATCGCCGCCCGGCGAAAGGCGGCGACGGCGGCGCCGAAGGCGACCATCCCCACCGCTCCGATCACCAGATAGGGCCAGGACGAAGCGCCCGTGGGCGCGGGCGCCTTGGCGGGTTTGACTTCGGGGGCGGTGACGGCCGGCTGGACCGCGGCACGCAGCTCGGCGACCGAGGTGCGGGCCTGGATCGGGGCGGTCATCAGGTTCGACAGGGCAGGGGCGCGAGCCGGTTCGGCGATGAATAGGGCGCGCTCGGCGGCGCGGCGGCGCGACAGGGCGTCCGGGGCGGACGGCTCGGGCGCGGCGGCCAGGGCCTCGGCGGCCTGCGCCGCATGGCCGGCGTTCAGCTCGCGCACCACTTCTGAAGCCTTGAAGGCTTCGGGGCCCACAGAGAAGCCAAAGCTGGCCAGGGCGTCGAACTGGTGCTGGTTCAGCGGCGCGGTGACCGCCTCGCGGATCGCGGTCACGACCGGGATCAGGTCGTACTGCAGCAGCAGCTCGGCTTCCTGCTCGGTCACGGCCGAATCGGCCCGGGCCGAGCGGACATGGCCGTAACCGATGGTGAAGCCGCCCTGCAGGCGCGCAACGGCGCGCGGCCGGAAGCCTTCGAAGCTCTTGATGAGCAACAGGCCCTCGCGGGACACCTTCATGCGGTTCTGATCGGCTTCGGACACGTCATTGACCCAAAACGACACGGGCGGGCTCGCCTGACAAGCGAACCAGCAAGGCGCGTACCGATCAAAGGAGGACTATCGTGGCCAGACCAAGGAAGATCAGGAAACCGAAGAAGTCCGTCGTCGCCGTCACGAACACGGCCGACGAGACGGCCGGATCGAACTTCAGCTTGGACAAGGTGATGGGCGTCAGCACGCCCACGGTCGCCGCGATCATCAGGTTCAGCACCATGGCCGCGCCGATCACGAGGCCGATGGCTATGTCCTGAGCCCAGAATCCGGCGGCCACCCCGATCAGGGGCGCCAGGATCAGGCCATTGGCCAGGCCGACGATCAGTTCGCGCCAAAAGGTGCGCACGGCGTTGGAGCTGTTCAGTTCGCGCGTGGCCAGGGCGCGCACCGTCACGGTCAGGGCCTGGGTGCCGGCGTTGCCGCCGATGGCCGACACGATCGGCATCAGCACGGCCAGGGCGACGATTTCCTGGATCGTCGCCTCGAACACCGAGATGACGGCTGCGCCCAGCACGGCCGTGCCCAGGTTGATCGTCAGCCAAGGCACGCGGCCGCGCACGATCTCGAAGACGCTGGAGCCGCGATCCTCGTCCGAAACGCCGGCCAGGCGCAGGATGTCCTCGCGGTTCTCTTCCTGGATGATGTTGACGATGTCGTCGACCGTCAGCTGGCCTACCAGACGGCCGGCGGCGTCCACCACCGGCGCCGAGATCAGGTGGTATTTCTCGAAGATGTAAGCGACCTCTTCCTGGTCCTGATCGACCGTGATCTCGTTGACCGGCTCCATCAGGTCGGCGAGCGGCGTCGCACGAGGGCTGCGGAGCAGACGGCTGATCGGCACGCCGCCGATAGGGCGGTTCAGCGGGTCGACGACATAGATGTCGAAAAAGAGCTCGGGCAGATCCTCGCCCTGTGCGCGCACGTGGTCGATGGTGTCGCCGACGTTCCAGAACTGCGGCGCGGCCATGAACTCGCGCTGCATCAGGCGGCCGGCGGATTCCTCCTCGTAGCCCAGCGAGCTTTCGATCGCGGCGCGGTCGACCTCGGGCATGGCGGCCAGAACGCGCTCGCGCTGGTCGTCCTCCATCTCCTCGACGACGGCGGCGGCGTCGTCGGAGTCCAGCTCCTGCAGCGCCTCGGCCAGGGTCAGGTGAGGCACCCGCTCCAGCACCTCCTCGCGGATGCCGTCGTCCAGCTCGGGGAGGGTTTCGGCCAACAGGTCGGGCGGCAGCCACTGGACCACCACCATCCGGTGCTCGGCCGTCAGGAAGCCCATCAGGTCGGCGACGTCGGCAGGGTGCAGGTCTTCGAGCAGGCCGCGCAGACGCAGGCCGTCGCCGTCGTCGGCGGCGTCCACCACCTTTTCGACGAAGGCGGGTGTCAGGGCGTAGTCCTCGCCCAGCGCTTCGTGGTCTTCGACTTCGGAGTCAGGGGCTCTCGGGAGGGCGGAATCCGTGTGGGTCACGCTTTGCCTCCCGAGAAGATAACTCAGCTCAAACCAGCCGACGTTCGCCCTTTAGAAATCAGATGGTGCGGTCGAGAAGACTCGAACTTCCACGGGTTGCCCCACAGCGACCTCAACGCTGCGCGTCTACCAATTCCGCCACGACCGCTCGCATCGGAGCGGGGGCAATAGCGGAGCCGCGCTGGAAAGGGAAGGGGCCTTTTGGGTCGTATCAGGCGGCGCCGGCCATGAAGTCGTAGACGTCGGCCGGGCGGGTCACGGTGATGGCGATGCGGTCGTCGCGAATCTCGATCTCGCCGCGCGCCACGGGGTGGTTGTTGGCCAGGATCCAGACCTCGTCGCTTTCAGACGCGTCCAGCGGGATGACCGCGCCCCGGCCCATGCGCAGCAGTTGCGCCATCGGCAGGACCGAACGGCCCAGCACGACTGAAATCTCGACATCGACGGCGTCGATCTGGCTCACGGCGGATACTCGAAGACTTGCGCGAAGCAGCGCCCATGCACATTGAGGGATCATGCTTGCCGACCCGTTAAGTTTGAGCCTGAAGCGCGACGACGGGGCGCCGGTCGGCTGGGCCGTCTCAGAGGGTTACGTCGAATACGACGCGGCGGTTCAGGCGATGGAGGCCCGCGTCGCCGCGATCGCGGCCGGCGAAGCTGACGAGGTGGTCTGGCTGCTGGAGCATCCGCCGCTCTACACCGCCGGGGTCTCGGCCAAGGACGGCGACCTTCTGGATGCGGGTCGGTTTCCGGTGCACCGCACGGGCCGGGGCGGGCAGTTCACCTATCACGGACCGGGCCAGCGCGTGGCCTATGTCATGCTGGACCTGAACCGGCGCGGCCGCGACGTGCGCGGCTTCGTAAGGGGGCTGGAGGCCTGGATCATCGACGCTCTGGATCGCTTCGGCGTCGAGGCGGGACCGCGCGAGGGCCGGGTCGGCGTCTGGGTCGAGCGCAAGGGGCCCGGGTGGTCCCGCGAGGACAAGATCGCCGCCATAGGCGTGAAGGTCCGTCGCTGGGTCACTTTCCACGGCATCAGCCTGAACGTCGAACCGAACCTGGACCATTTCGGCGGCATCGTGCCGTGCGGCATCAGCGAGCACGGCGTGACCAGCCTGGTCGATCTGGGCCGGCCCGCGACGCTGGACGAGGCCGACGCCGCGCTGAAGGGCGCCTTCAGTGAAATCTTCGGCCGCGTCGCCTCGGCCGATCCGCCGATTTGACAGCACCGCAACCCGCGACAGCGTTGCGCACTTGGCAAGGGCGGGTCCAGTCAGGTTAAAACACCCGCCGTTCTTCCTTCCTCAGCAGCATCCGCCCGGAGCCGCAAGACATGACCCGACTGCTCACCGCCGTATCCGCCGCCGCGCTCAGCCTCGTGGTGGGCGCCGGCGCCGCCTCCGCTCAGGATTTCCGCGCCCTTGCGCAGCAGGACCTGCAGGCGGCGCATGCGGCGCTGCGTGACAATCACCCCGCTGCGGTGGTCCAGGGCGAGGCCGGAAACGCCTTCCGGGCCTGGCTGGACGCGGGCCTTCAGGAGGCCACCCAGATGTCGGCGCAGGTGAACAGCGGCGACAGCCACGCGGCGCTGATGCGCTGGTATGCGGGCGGCTTCCGCGATTCCAACATCCGCATCACCCCCACCTTCGATGGGCTGGGCCGCTATTTCGCCATCGGCTGGCCCGGCGTCGCCACCGCCTGGCGCAATGGCCAGTACGTCGTCAGCTACGTGAAGCCCGGCACGCGCGGCGCGCCTGCGGTGGGCTCGGTCGTCACTGAATGCTCGGGGCAGCCGATCGAGGAATTCGCCCGCCGCCGTCTGGACCGGTGGCATGGCGATCTGAACACTGAGGCCGGGCGCATTCAGTCGGCGCCGTATCTGTTGTGGAACCTGAACAATCCGATCACCGGCGGCACGCCGACCACCTGCAAGTTCCAGCAGGGCCGCCGGACGCGTGACGTGGCCCTGACGAACGTCACGCCCCAGGCTGGCGAGATCGAGGCCGCCTATCGCGCCAGCGTCTACACGCCTCCGGCCCAGAACCCGCTGGCGATCGAACAGGTGGACGGGCGCGCCTGGATCCATGTCCATTCGCTGGCGGACGACGCCGGCTGGCCCGCCTTCTACGGCCAGGTCGAGGCGCAACTGGCGGCCATCCGGGGACCGGCCGGGGCCGTCATCGACCTGCGCGGCGCCCAGGGGCTGTCGCCGAACGCCACGGCGCGCGGCTATGGCCTGGCCAACCGCATCTGGACGCCGGAGTTCACCGTCAGCCGCCAGCCGGCCGCCGGCGAGATCACCTATCGCGCCACTCCCGCCAACCGTGAATGGTACGCCCAGACCCTGGCCCGCATGCAGGCCGATCCGCGTTTCGTGCAGGAATCGGGCCCGGTGATCGAAGAGACCACGGGCATCGTCCAGGCGTTCGACCGAGCCATCGCCGCCGGCCAACAAAGCTTCACCCTGCCGGGACGTCCGGCGGCCGCCGACACCGGCGCGCCCAACCCGGTGCAGGGGCAGGTCGTGGTGCTGGTCGATTCGGGGTGCTCGGGCGGTTGCCTGGACACGCTGGACCTGCTGACCAATCTTCCGAACGTGCGGTTGGCCGGCTCGACCACGGCGTTGGACTCCATCTTCGTGGAGCCGACGGTCTTGCGCCTTCCGTCCAACTATTCGGATCTCAGCTACGGCCACAAGGCGTGGACTTCGCGCGAGCGGGCCAACAACCAGCCCTATACGCCCGAGGCCGGCCTGACCTACACGGGCGACCCCACCAATGAGCAGGCGGTGCGCACCTGGGTCGGCACGCTGTTCGGCGGCTGAGTCGACGCCTTTGCGGGACGGTCTGGAACCGGCCGTCCCGCAACCCTATTTGGGGAGGATGACCCGTTCGCCATCCGGCTATGATCTGACACCGCCCAGCGACACCCAGCGCGTCGCTCTTGAAGCCGATCTTTCCGCGGAGGAACGGCGCGTGCTTCTGGCTCACGGCACCGAGGCGCCCTTCTGCGGCACGCTGCTGGGGGAGAGCCGCGCGGGCGTCTTCTGCTGCCGCGAATGCGGCCTGCCGCTGTTCCGCAGCGGTGCGAAGTTCGAGAGCGGCACCGGCTGGCCCAGCTTCACCCAGCCCGTCGATGAAGCCCACGTCCGAGCGGTGCGCGACAACTCCTACGGCATGGAGCGCGTCGAGACCCGCTGCGCCCGCTGCGACAGCCATCAGGGCCATGTCTTTCCGGACGGGCCGCCCCCGACCGGTCTTCGGTACTGCATCAATTCGGTGGCGCTCAGTTTCGTGGCCGAGGGCCAGCCGTTGCCGGACCCCTTGGGGCGCGGCGACGGGGCCGCCTGACCTTGGCCGCAATCGCGGCTAAGGTGTTTCAAAGCGTGGAGTGAACCGATGCTCGTCAGTCTGATCGCCGCTGCAGCCCTCGCCGGGCCCGCCGAACCGCAGGTCGTGACGACTGCTCCGCGCGGCGACGCCGCCCAGGCCGCGCTGACCGCCCCGGCTCCCGAGGCGGCGCCTGCGATCCAGAATACGGTCCCGGCCCACGGCCTTTCGACGGACGCCCAGATCGCGCGCTGGCTGTCCGCCCGAGCGCCGGACCAGCGCGACGCCGACGCCCCACTGTGGCAGGAGGCTGAACCCCGCCGGGTGCGCGGCGAGGTAAGCGCCGGGATCGGCAGCCACGGCTATCGCGATTTCTCGGCCTGGGCCTCCATGCCCCTGGGCGAACGAGCCGAGCTGACGCTTGGGTTCAGCCAGACGCGCAATGCGCCTTGGGCCTATGGCTACGGCCACGGCTACGGCTATGGCGACATGTACGGCTACGGCATGGATTGGGCGCGGCCCTTTTCGGTGCTGCGTGGTCATGGTTTCGACGCGTCTCGCGTCTACGGAAGTCGGGCCGGGGAGACGCGCGACGATTCGCGTCCCGCCTCCGGACCCGCGCCCCGTCCGGAGACGCCCGGCCGCCCCTGATCTCCGGGGCGTCCGATCGACGCAGGACAATCGGCGCGGTGGCGGATTGACGCCCAGCACCCATGTTGCGGCGCGAGAGGACATTCATGGAAGACCTGCTGCGCTCCGTCGCCGACTTCATTTCACGCAACCAGGTCTGGGCCGGGCTGATTCTGGGCTCGATCACCTTCCTGGAATCTCTGGCGGTGATCGGGGCCTTCGTGCCGGCGACCGGCCTGCTGGTCGCGGCGGGCGCCATGGTGGCCATGGGCGTGCTGGATCCTTGGAACGTGCTGCTCGGCTGCGTGATCGGCGCCGTGCTGGGCGACGCCCTCAGCTTCTGGCTGGGGCGCCGCCTGGGCCCCTCGGTGCTGCGTCACCAGGTGTTCAAGCCGCATCGTCGCCGTGTCGCCTGGACGCGGCTGTTCGCCTACCGCTACGGGGTGGCTTCGGTCTACATCGGCCGCTTCTTCGGGCCGCTCAGGGCCTTCGTGCCCGTGACCGTCGGCATTCTCGGCATGCGGCAGAAGACCTTCCAGATCGCCAATGTGCTGTCGGCCTTCGTCTGGGTGGGGGCCATGCTGGCGCCGGGCTATCTGGCCCAGAAGGGCTTGGCGCGTCTGGAGGCGATGAGCGAGGCTCACGGACCGACGCTGGCCGCGATCGCCGCCGTCGCCGTCTTCGCCTGCGGCTATATCGCCTACCGCTGGATCAAGGGACGCACCCTGAAACGCGCCGAGCGGCGGGTGCTGGCGCGCTTCCCGGAAAAAGCCTGAAGCTTCACTGCAATTCGACGTGATGAAGCGTCCGTGGCCGGTTCCCTTGGCGTTCGCTTTTTGCGATAGCGATGGGGCGGCAGGGGGCGTCCTGTCGTTTCAACCCCCTCTCAGGAAGGCTGGCCGTGGCGTTTCGCGACGGACCGTTCGAGAATCTGAAGGTGCCGCTAGCCTGGACGGCCGCGGTGATGGTTGTGGTCGCCCTGATCGTCGCCGGCATGCTTCTGATCGGCGACAGACCGCGCGCGGGCGGGCAGGAAAGCTACGCCGGCGCGCGCTCCGTGGCGCGCGAGGCGACGACGCCGGTCGGCCGGGTGCTGTCGGCCCCTGTGCGGTGGACCCGAGCGGCGGGCGCGGGCATCGGCGGCTACTTCTTCGCCGCGTCCGAGAATCGCCGGCTGAAGGCGGAAATCCGCGAGCTTGAGGCCTGGCGTGATGAGGCCATCGCCCTGAAGAGCGTCAACGCCCGGTATGAGGCCCTGTTGGGCGTCCGCACCGAGCCCCCGATACCGATGGTGACCGCTCGCACGGTGACCGAGGCGCGGGGGCCGTTCAGCAACGCCCGGCTGCTCGACGTCGGCTCACGACGTCAGGTCCGGATCGGCAACCCGGTGGTCGACGAGCACGGGCTCGTGGGGCGGGTCATCGGAGTCTCGCCGAACGCAAGCCGCATGTTGATGCTGACGGACGTGGCGTCCAAGACGCCCGTGCTGATCGAGCGCACAGGCGCGCGCGCGCTGATGGTCGGCGACGGCTCGGGCGGGCCGCGGCTGGACTATGTGCGGGGCGACGCCTCGATGCAGGCCGGGGACCGGGTGCTGACGTCGGGCGACGGCGGCGCCCTGCCTCGCGGCCTGCCGGTGGGTGTCGTCGCCAGCGGAGTCGACGGACGCTGGCGGGTCAAGCTGTTCAGCGACCGAGGGCCGATCGACTATGTGCGCGTCCTGCTGTTCCAGGACTTCTCCCAACTGGCCGACACAGCGGCGCTGAACGCGCCGCCGCTGGTGAGCCTGGACACGGCGCCGGCCCCCACTGCGGCGCAGGCGACGGCGATCGCCGATGTCGCGGCCCGTCGCCAGGCCGCCGCCCAGGCGGCCGCCGAGCGGGTCCGCACGGCTCAGGCGGCCCCTTCGCCTCAACCGCTGCCGACGCCGCCCGCTGGCGAGCGGCCGGCCCCGACCGCGCCCAGACCCAGCCTGAACGCCCAACCTGCGCAGACACAGCCCCAGGCCCCGCCCGAGCCGGCTCCTGACGGAGACGAGGGATGAGGCGGGGGGCCGTTCGGGTGGTGGGGCCGATGCAATGGCTTGTCGGCCCGGCGCTGGCGGCCGCCGCAGCGACCCTGGTCCTGACCACCCCGCTACAGGTGTTCGGCCTGAAGCTTCCCGAGCCGATCCTGCCGCTCGTTCTGGCCATCGCCTGGCCGCTGATTCGCCCATCGATGACGGCGCCGGTCGTGGTGCTGGGTCTGGGACTGTTTCTGGATCTGGTGCTCGGGGGCCCGCTGGGCCTGTGGGCGGTCGCGCTTCTGAGCGCGCACGGCGTGGCGCTGCTGTCTCGCAATCTGCTGGCCGGTCAGGCCACAGGCATGCTTTTCGCCTGGTACGCGGGACTCGTCGCCTTCGCCTTTGTTCTGGCCCATCTTATCGTCACCCTGCGCACTGGGGTGGCGCCCAGCCTGGTCGCGACGGCGTGGCAGGCGATCGCGACGCTTCTGCTCTTTCCCCTGGCCGACTGGCTGATCCAGCGGTTCGACGACGGCGACGTGCGGTTCCGATGAGCTCAGAACCTTCAATCCTGTTCTCAGACCCGAACGAGCGCCAGGGCTCGTTCCTGCGCCGGACGCTGCTGGTCGGCGGTGCGACGGCGCTGGGACTGACCGCCCTGGCGGGACGGCTGGGCCAGCTGCAGGTCGTGCAGGCCGCCGAGTACACGACGCTTTCGGCCCGGAACCAGTTCAACTTTCGCCTGGTGCCGCCGCCCCGCGGGCTGATCAAGGACCGCAACGGCGTGGTTATCGCCGGCAATCGGCCCAGCTTCCGCGTTCTGGTGGTGCGCGACGAGACCAAGGATCTGGATCAGACGCTGGACCTGCTGGGCCGGCTGCTTCCCGACACGCTGGAGCGCCGCCGCACCATCATCCGCGAGGTCAACGCCGCGCCGCGCTTCAACCCTGTGCCGGTCAAGAGCGACCTGACGTGGGAGGAGTTCGCCAAGGTCAATCTGCACGCCGCCGACTTGCCTGGCGTCATGGCCGACATGAACGAGGCGCGCTTCTATCCCTATGGCGGGGCTTTCGCCCATGTGATCGGCTATGTGGCCAAGGTGTCGGACCGCGACGTCAAGGCGATCCGCGATCGCGGCGAAGAGATCCCCACCATCCTGTTCAATCCCAGCTTCCGCATCGGACGCCAGGGGGTCGAGCGGGCCCTGGACGCCGATCTGCGCGGCGAGGCCGGGGGCAACCGGGTCGAGGTGGACGCCCGGGGGCGGGTCGTCGCCGAGGACATCGGCGGTTCGCGTCCGCCCGTGGCGGGCAAGGAGGTCGTCCTGACGCTGGACGCCGATGTCCAGCGACGCGCGCTTGAGGTCTTCGGCGAAGAGTCGGGCGGCTGCGTCGTGATGGATGTGCGCAACGGCGACATCCTGACGATGGTGTCGTCGCCGTCGTTCGATCCGAACCTGTTCGTGTCCGGCGTGCCGGGACGCGTCTATCGAGCCTGGGCCGACTACGAGCGCCGGCCGCTGCTGGACAAGGCGACCACCGGCGTGTTTGCGCCCGGTTCGACCTTCAAGCCGGTGACCGGGCTGGCGGCTCTGATGCGGGGGGCCAACCCCGACCGGCGGATCCACTGTTCGGGCGGCTTCTACCTGGGCAGGCGGTTCGCCTGCCACGCGACGCACGGCTCGCAGGACATGCGCGAGGCGATCAAGAACTCCTGCAACGTCTACTTCATGACGCTGGCGGTCGAGATGGGGCCGGACGCCATCGCCGAGACCGCGCGCAAGATGGGCTTCGGTCAGGAGTTCGACATCGGCATCGGCGGCCAGAACCAGGGTCTGGTGCCGGACCGCGAATGGCGGCGTCGCAACCCCGTGCGGGGAGATGCGAACTGGTATCCTGGCGAAAATCCGAGCTACGGGATCGGCCAGGGCGCCCTGACCGTGAACGCGTTGCAGCTGGCGGTGTACACCGCGCGCATGGCCAATGGCCGCAAGGCGGTCATGCCCAGGCTCATCAAGTCGGTGGGCGGCGTTGAGCGGCCGCCAGCGGATTTCGCGGATCTGCCGTTCGAGCCGTCGCATCTGCAGGTGCTGCGCGAGGGCATGAACGCCGTGACCGAGGCGGGCGGCACGGCCTTCCGCAACAGCCAGCTGGGGCTGGGCCCCGTGCGCATGGCCGGCAAGACCGGCACGGCGCAGGCGCGCAACTACGGCTCGGGCTCTCGCAAGGGCGCCGGACGGCCCTGGGCCGAGAAGGACCACAATCTGTTCATCGCCTATGCGCCGATCGACAATCCGCGCTACGCCGTCTCGGTCATCGTGCAACACGGCGGCATGGGCGGAGGCACGGCGGGCGCGCCGCGCGCCCGGGAAGTGATGAAGGTCGCCCTGCTCAAGGACCCGGAAATTCGCGCCCGGATCGAGACCGAAGGCTTCGTCGAGAGCGACGATCCTGGCGCGCACGAGGTGACCGATCTGCTGGCCAACGGCCCGCCCACCATCGCGCCCGAGGGCGGCCAATGACCGCGTCGGCGCTCACCCGGCCCGGTCAGCGCGATCGGCTTTCGGTCAAGCTGACCGAGATCGACTGGCGGCTGGTCATCCTGCTGGCCATGGTCGGCGGCGCGGGCGCGGTGATCCTTTATTCCGTCGGCGGCGGCTGGAGCCCCTGGGCGCTGGACCACGCCGTGCGCTTCGCGATCATGACGGCGGTGATGATCGCCCTGGCCCTGATCGATCTGAAGTGGTGGTTCAGAGCGGCCTATCCGCTCTACGCCCTGTTTCTGCTGCTGGTGCTGATGACCGAGTTCACGCCGCTGGGCTATGTCGCCGGCGGCGCGCGCAACTGGCTGAACCTGGGCTTCATCCGGCTGCAGCCGGCGGAGTTCGTCAAGTTCGGCCTCGTGCTGGCGCTGGCGCGCTGGTACCACAGCCACACCGCCGCCGAGGCGCGGCTGTCGTGGAAGCTGCTGATCCCCGCCGGGATGATCGGCGTGCCCTTCGTCCTGGTGGCCAAGCAGCCTGACCTGGGCTCGGCGATGATGATCGGCCTGACCGGCGCGGCGATGATGTTCCTGGCGGGGCTGAGCTGGCGCATCATCGCGGCGGGCGCGGCGGCTGCGGCGGCGGTCATCCCGCCCTTCGTCATGTTCGTGATGCACGACTATCAGCGCAATCGCGTGCTGACGTTCCTGAACCCGGAATCCGATCCGGCGGGCACGGGCTACAACATCATCCAGTCCAAGATCGCCCTCGGCTCGGGCGGTCTGCTCGGCAAGGGCTTCGGTCTGGGAAGCCAGAGCCAGTTGGAATTCCTTCCCGAACGGCATACCGACTTCATCTTTTCGGCTCTGTCGGAGGAGTTCGGCTTCCTCGGCTCCTTCTCGATCCTGCTGGTCTATGCGGCCATCGTGCTGATCTCGCTGCGCATCGCGTCGCTGAGCTACAGCCATTTCGGACGGATGGCGGCGGCGGGGATCACCGCGACCTTCGCCCTGTTCGTGCTTATCAACGGGGCCATGGTGATGGGGCTGGCGCCGGTCGTCGGTGTGCCCATGCCGCTGTTGTCCTACGGCGGATCGTCGATGATGACGCTGATGGTCGGCTTCGGCCTGGTGATGGCGGT